>QKCO01000107.1 GCA_003245635.1 Treponema sp. | reverse complement strand
ACTTTTCGCCGCCTCCGGCCAACACTTCGAGTATGGCAATCCCTGGATTCTCTTTTTCCGCGCGCCGCAGGCCGGCGGCGGCCGTCCTGGCCGCGCTGATCGCCTGCGCGCCGCTCGCCGCCGAGACGGCCCTGTCGGTGCTTTATTTCTCCAACGCGAGCGGAAACGCCGATGCGGACTGGATGCGCAAGGGCTTGGCCGACATGGTCGCCGGAGACCTTTCGGACTTGTCCGGCTACGTGCTGGTGGAGCGGGAGGAGCTGCAGAAGCTCCTGTCGGAGCAGGAGCTGTCCCTTTCCGGGCTTCTGGACGAATCGAAGGCCCCGCAGGTGGGCAAGCTGCTGAACGCCGAGCTGCTCCTGTACGGCTCCTTCGCGCAGGTCGGCGCGGAGCTGCGGATCGACGCCAAGGCCGTCCGGGTCGAGACGGGGGAAGTCGTTTGCGCCGCTTCCGCGTCCGGCCGCGGCGAGGCGGCGCTAGCGCTCGAGCGGGAGCTGGCGGGGAAGCTGCGCGCGGCTCTCGGCTCGGGCGGAGCGTGGGCCGCAGCGGCGGGCGCGCTCTCGGCTGCGGGTGCGTCCGCCGCTGCGGGCGGCACCGATTCGCTCGAGGCCGCGAGCGCCTACTACCGGGGCCTCGATCTTTTCGACCAGGGACGCTGGGGAGACGCCGCCGAGCTGTTCGGCCAGGCCTCCCGCGCCGATCCCTCCTACCTCAAGCCGGGGCTCGGCTTGGAGGCGGCGTACCGATACCTCAAAGATTTCAGGAAGCAGCGGTACCGGCGCGAGATGAACGCGCTGGCGGCCGACATCGCCGCCCTGTCCCGCCGCATCCGCTCTCCGGTCTTCTACAGCTTCGCCCAGGCCGTCATGAACCCGACGGCGTACGGCTGGAAGGACGCGCAGGACGTAACCGAATTCTATCGATCCCGCCCGATGGTCCTCAACGGGGACACGCCGGTTCAGGCGATTTTCTATCTCCAGACTATGCTCGGCGAATTGGGCGGCAAGGCGGTCGAGTATTTCCAGGACGAGGCGCTCGCGCGCCGCTGCGGCGACCAGGCGATCGCCTGGTCCGAGGAAGCGGAGCGCCGCTGGCCCGCCGATCCCTTCCTTCCGGAAGCGATCTATCAGGGGCTCATCGTCCTGCGGGCCCGTTCGGCCTGGGACGCCCTCAAAGCCGGATGCGAGCGGCTGATGGGCGACTACCCCGACTACCGCATGATGTGGGCTGTGGAGGCGTTCTACGAGCTCGCGCTCGAAAAGCTCGGCGGCTGAGGGCTCGGATCGGACGCGGCCCTCAGGAGCCGCCTTTCGCCTTTTCCTTTTTCCGATAATCGAGATACGAATTGAGGAACAGGTAGACGACTCCGGCCGGGACCGGACCGATGCCGACGATCGCGGCGAGCGCTGCATGGGGCACGGCGATGGACGCGAGCATGCAGACTCCCATGATTACGAAGACGAGGGCGCCGCGCCGGTGCGTCCTGCGCCACACGTCGGGGTCGGACAGGGTCCAGGGCGTCCGGATGCCGATGAAGAAGTTCGGCTTGAACTTTCCCATGAAGTTGCCGAGCACGACGAAAAGAACGCCGATCAAGATGCGGATGAGGATTCCGACGTCCACCGCCCAGCCGAGGGCCGCCGCGGCGGAAATCCAGGCGATCGGCGCCAGCGCGAGGCAGATCGCCGTCGTGATGATCGAGTAGGCCCGTCTGTGGCGCGCGTACGCCTCCCTGCGCGGATCGATGCGGGGCGCGGCTTTCATGAGGAGCCATACCGCCAGGGGGAGCGCCCCCATCGCCAGTATGGTCCAGCGCGGTCCCCACGCGTCGGGCTCGTTCATGAAATTCCAATGCGTCGGGATCTGCTCGGGCAAGCGGGGCAGCAAGGCCGCTAAGCCCGCCAAAGAAGCCGCGCAGACGGCGAGAACGGCGATATCGGCTTTCTTCGGTTTCATTCGCGGCCTCCGGATTCTTTCAGCCCGTAGATCCAGGCGACGATTTCCTGAAATACGGACGTATTGAGCGAATAGATGATCGTCTGTCCTTCGCGGACCGACTCGACCAGGTCGGCGGCCTTGAGCAGCCCCAAATGATGGCTGATGGAGGGTTTTCCGATCGAGAAGGCGTCGGCGATCTCACCGGCCGTCATGTCCCGCTCCTTGAGCATTTCAAGGATCTTCCGGCGCGTCGGGTCGGAAAGCGCCTTGAAGACGTTGGTCATCGATTCCTCCTTGATTTGATATTTTGAAATATATCAAAATATCAAATCATTTCAAGAAGCCGGCGGGAAGAAAAATAGAAAAAACTCGGATATAGTCGCCGGATGGATTTCGATGTTGCGGTTGTCGGCGCCGGTCCGGCGGGCCTGTTCGCTGCGGTCGGAGCGGCCGAGCGCGGCGCCCGCGTCCTGGTGCTCGAACGCATGCCCTCGCCGGGAAGGAAGCTGCTCGTTTCGGGGTCCGGCCAGTGCAACCTGACGCACGCGGGGTCGGTGGCGGCCTTCCTAGCCCGCTACGGGCAAGCGGGCAAGTTCCTCAGGCCCGCGCTGTACGGTCTTCCGAACGATGCCTTGTCCCGCTTCTTCTCCGAACGCGGCGTTCCGCTCGAGGAGACCGAGAACGGGAAGCTGTTCCCCGCGTCGCGGCGGGCCCGCGACGTCCTCGACGCCCTCCTCCGGGAACTCGATCGGCTCGGCGCGGATGTCCGCACGGGCGCGCGGGTTCTCTCAGCCGCTCGGACGGCCTCCGGTTTAGAAGTGCGGTCCGAGCAGGATCGCTTCGAGGCGACGGCGCTGATCGTGGCGACGGGCGGACGCTCCTTCCCGAAAACCGGCTCATCGGGAGACGGCTACGCGATCGCGGCCGGCTTCGGGCACCGAATCGTCGAGACCGCTCCGGCGCTCACTCCCGTCGAGGCCGCTCCGGCGATCTTTTCGTTTTTCGTATCCTGCGCGGGGATCGCCCTGCGCGACGCGTCCGTTTCGGTGTTCCGCAGCGGCAGGAAGACGGCCGCGGGCCGCGGCGACGTCCTGTTCACGCACCGCGGACTCTCCGGTCCCGGCATCCTCGATCTGTCCCGCTCGCTGATGGTCGGCGACGAGCTCCGCGTGCCGCTCGCTCCATCCGCGCCGCCCCGGGAAGAAGTCGAAGCCCGGCTGCTGGCGGAGACGGCCTCCCACGGAAAGCGGACGGCGGCCCGCGTCCTGCGCGATTTCGGCCTCGCCGACGGCCTGGCCCGCGCGCTTTTGGCGGCTGTCGGCGTCGCGGAGGATCTCCAGGCGGCGGCGCTGCGTAAGGATGCGCGGCGCTCGCTCGCGCTCGCGCTTTCGGGAGGCGGCGAGGGCGGCATGCGCTTCCCGGTCGCCGCGCTCGGCGGATTCGATGAGGCGATGGCGACCCGCGGAGGCGTGGATCTGTCAGAGGTCGACCCGAAGCGGATGGAGAGCCGCCTGGTTCCGGGGCTTTTCTTCGCCGGCGAAGTGCTCGACGTCGACGGCGACACCGGAGGCTACAACATCCAGGCGGCCTGTTCGACCGGCTATCTGGCCGGCCGGAACGCCGCCGATCGCAAAAGCTAAATTATCTCCAATCGAGGCATCCTTCCGCCGAATGCATTATAGTGGGAGTACGGAAGGAGGTCGCTTATGCGATTCAAATCTATACGTACTCCTTTGATGCTGCTTATCTGCATGATTTCGGGTATCCCCCTTATCGCCCTGGGCATCGTAGCTTATCTCCAGCTCGGCAGCATCGAAAAGATCGCCGGGGAGGAAAGCGTCGCGCTGGCCTACGCCGACCTGGACCATATCGTTTCGGGCGTCATCGGCATGGCCGCCACGCAGCGCGAGGAGACGGGAGCCGCGGGCGCCTCCGAATCGCTGCGCCGGCGCATCATGGACATAAAGGTCGGTTCCACCGGCTACGTCTACGTGCTCGACTCGAAAGGCGGCTACATCGTATCGCAGGACGGAAAACGCGACGGCGAGAACATTCTCGATGCGAAGGACGCGACCGGACGGACGTTCATCCGCGACATCATCGGCAAAGCTAAGGCGCTCAAGGCGGGAGAGATAGCCGAGGACGTCTACCCCTGGCTCAATCCGGGCGATCCGGCTCCGCGCGTCAAGGTCGTCCGCATCGGCTACTACGCCCCCTGGGACTGGATCATCGGCGCGGGTTCGTACCTGTCGGAGTTCAACGCGTCGACCGAGAAGATCGCGGCCGCGCGGACGCGGAGCGGAGCGGTCACCGTCTTCGCCGTCCTCGTTTCGCTCGCGGCGGCGGTCGCTGCGGCCATCCTCTTCAGCCGATCCTTCGTTTCGAGCATCGCCGCCTCGGCCGCGCTGATGGCCGCGCTCGCCGAGGGCGATCTGAGCGCGGATCTTTCGGGTTCGGACGATGATCGCCGCGACGAGATCGGCACGCTTTCCCGATCCACGAAGTCCATGATGGAGAAGCTCGCCGATGTCGTTTCGGGGGTGCATTCGGCCGCCGCCGACGTCGCTTCCGGCAGCGGCCAGCTCGCGTCGTCCGCCCAGATGCTCAGCCAGGGCAGCACCGAGCAGGCAGCCTCGGGAGAGGAAGTCTCCGCCTCGATGGAAGAAATGGCTTCCAGCGTGCGGCAGAACGCCGACAATGCCGTGACGACCGAAAGCATCGCGCTGAAAACTTCGGCCGCCGCCGAAACCGGCGGTTCGGCGGTCGCCGAGACCGTTTCGGCCATGCGGACGATAGCGGAAAAGATCAGCGTCATCGAGGAGATCGCCCGACAGACGAATCTCCTGGCCTTGAACGCCGCGATCGAGGCGGCGCGGGCGGGGGACAGCGGGAAAGGCTTCGCCGTCGTCGCCTCCGAGGTCCGCAAGCTCGCCGAGCGTTCGCAGTCGGCAGCCGCGGAGATCACGGAAATCGCCCGATCGAGCGTGGAGACCGCGGAGCACGCGGGGGAAGTCATCCGCGATATCGTTCCCGATATCCGCCGGACCGCGGATCTCGTTCAGGAAATCAGTTCCGCCAGCCGCGAGCAGACCTCGGGCGTGGAGCAGATAAACCAGGCGCTCCTGCAGCTGGACCAGGTCGTGCAGCGGAACGCCTCATCTTCGGAGGAGCTGGCTTCGATGGCGGAGGAGCTCTCCGGGCGCGCTGAGTCGATGCGCGGGATAATCTCTTTCTTCAGGCTGAAAAAAGTAGAATGAACATGACCGTTCTGGCGATCGACGACGATCCGGCGCAGCTCGCCCGGCTCCGTCTGATCTGCGAAGCGATGGAATTCCCGCAGATCGAATTCCTATCGGCCGAAACCGCGACCGAAGGGCTATCTCTTATTTACGACCGGGTGGTGGATCTGGTGCTCACCGATCTCCGCATGCCCGACGGGTCCGGCATCGATGTGCTGGTGAAGACGAAGGCGCTCAATCCGCTGATTCCGGTGGTCGTCATGACCGCGTATTCCGATCCTCGGGACGCGGTCGTCGCGCTCAAGGACGGAGCCGACGACTATCTGGTGAAGCCGACGGAAAAGGCGGATATCGAGCGGCTGGTAATCCGCGTGCACGAGAAGAATCTTCTGATCAGGGAAGCCTTCCTGCCTCCGTCCCGCGACGCTCCGGCGGCGCCGGTGATGGCCGGCATCGTCTACGGCGGGAACGGGATGGCCCGCGTCATGCGGACCGCCGCCCGCTGCGCCGATACCGACGCGACCGTGCTGCTCTCCGGCGAGAGCGGAACCGGCAAGGAGCTGGTGGCGCGCTTCATCCACGACCGGGGCGCGCGGCGCGGCAAAGCCTTCGTGGCGGTCAATATTTCCGCCCTGCCCGAGTCGATGGCGGAAAGCGAGCTGTTCGGCCACCGGCGCGGCGCGTTCACCGGCGCGGATCAGGACCGGGTGGGCCGTTTCGAGGAAGCCGACGGGGGGACACTCTTCATAGACGAAATCGGGGAGATTTCGGCGGCGCTGCAGGTGAAGCTGCTGCGCGCTGTGCAGTTCGGCGTCATCGAGCGGGTCGGCGAGAACACGCCGCGCAAGCTGAATGTCCGCATCATCGCCGCCTCGAACCGCGCCCTGGCCGAGATGGTCGAGAAGGGCACGTTCCGCAAGGACCTCTACTACCGCATCAACGTCATCAATATCGAGCTGCCGCCGCTCCGCGCGCGCAAGGAGGACATCGGCCCGCTGATCGGCCACTTCATCGCGCGCTTCAACGAGCGCAATTCGCGAGCGGTGAGGGGCTTGTCGCGGGAAGCGATGGATCGGCTGATGAAGCATTCCTTCCCGGGCAACGTGCGCGAGCTCGAGAACATCATCGAGCGCGCTGTCGTGCTCTGTTCGGGCGATCTCATCCTGGATCGGGATCTTCCCGAGCTCGACCAGAGCGGGGATGAAGGCGGCTACGAGGCGCGCATGAACCGCTTCGAGCGCAAGCTGCTGGCGGCGGCGCTCCGCGATGCCGGCGGCAACAAGAGCGCCGCTGCGCGGAATCTGGGCATCAGCGAACGGCACCTCCGTTCGCGGCTGGAACGCGTCCACGGCGCCGCCGGCGCGTGAAGATCAGGGCGCTTTCCGTTCCGCCGCCTTTGCTTCGTTCCAGAAACGGTCCATGAGCTCGAGCTTGCCGTCTTCCATCGGCTCCCCGGTTTCCTTCATACGCTTCTCGACGTGCTTGAAGCGGCGCGCGAACTTGACGTTGGCGCCGTGGAGCGCCACCGCGGGATCTACGCGCAGGAAACGGCAGATGTTGACGACTGAGAAGAGGAGGTCGCCGAGTTCCGACTCGAGGTGAGCGGCCGCGGCCGGATCCGCCGCTTGCGAAGCATGCGCCGCTTGCGAAGCATGCGCCTCTTTGGCTTCGGAGAGTTCCTCCTCGACCTTATCCCAAACGCCGGCCGCTTCGGGCCAGTCGAAGCCGACCTTCGCCGCTTTTTTCTGAAGCTTGTAGGCCCGTTCGAGCGGCGGCAGCGCGGTCGATACCTGGTCGAGCACCGAATCCTTCGGTTTCCGGCCTTCGAGGTCGACCTTGATCGCCTCCCACTGCTTGAGGACTTCGGCGGCCGTGGCCGCTTCCGATTCGCCGAAGACGTGCGGGTGGCGGCGGATAAGCTTCTCGCAGACTTCCTCGAGCGCGTCGGACACGGTGAAGCTGCCTTCTTGCTCGTGCATGTAGGATATCATCGTCGCCAGGAGGAAGACGTCTCCGAGCTCTTCCCGGACGTGAGCCGGATCGTTCTCGTTGATGGCTTCGACGCACTCGTAGGTTTCTTCGATGAGGTCGCCGCGCAGGGTCTGCGGCGACTGCTCGCGGTCCCAGGGGCAACCGTCGGGGGCGCGGAGGCGTCGGACGATTTCGTAGAGTCGGGCGAAAGATGCGTCTGCGGAGTTCACGGGCTACCTCTGGCAGGTCATTTTCCGCAAATGCCCGCTCTCGTCAAGTCCGGCGGGGAGAACCGCCGCGGCTCGGCAGAGAGGCGCTACGCATGCGCAGACTCGCGCCGCTCGTCGTCGGCGTCGACCGGCCGGTGCGCGTTCGCCCAGATGATGTTCGAGGCCCGTTGCTGTTTCTTCGTCTGATCCCATAGCCGCTTGAACGCGGCCGGGGGATCGAGCGCCAGCATGCGGCCTTCCGAGCGGGCTTTCCGCTCGAGCTGGTCGACGCAGGCGCGGAAGATGTCGTTCGATCTTGAAAGCGCCCTATCGGGGTTGACGCCGAGCTTCCGGCAGACGTCGACCACCGCGAACAGCAGATCCCCGAGTTCCTCTTCCAGAAGCGCGCGGACCGATTCGCGGGCCTGACTGTCCTGAGCTTCCTTGCCGGATTTCGCGGCGGCGCGCGTAGCCATCACCGAAAAGTCCTCGCTCGCCGCCTTCGCTTCGGCGAGCTCCTCGTTGATGCGCGACCAAACGTCCTCCGCATCGGGCCAATCCAAGCCGGCGGCCGACGCTGTCTCCTGAAGCCGGAGCGACCGCTCGAGCGTAGGCAAGTCGGCAGCCACCGACTCGATCGAGGATCGGATTCCTTTCATGCGGGGCCCCCTGCCGGATTGCTAGGATTTATTACAAGTCTAACGTCCCCGCGCGCGAATTACAAATTCCGCGATTCCGGTCAGGCCAGCTTCTTCTTGTTCCACTCGGGAAGCAGCGTTTCGGGGCCCTTGAGCAGCGCCAGCGCGAACGCGTCGGCGATCGGCGGAAATTCCTCTTCGAGAACGGCGGCTTCGCTTTTCGAGAAATCGGAGAGCACCCATGCGGCGATATCGGCGTGGTTGGGCCGGCCGATGCCGATCCTGAGGCGCCAGAAGTCCGCCGTGCCGAAGCGCGCCTTCATCGACCGCAGGCCGTTGTGTCCGCCGAGGCCCCCCGAGAACTTGAAGCTCGCGGTTCCGAGCGGGATCTCCAGCTCGTCGTGGACGACGAGCACCCGGTCGGCGGGAATCTTGAAGAAGGAGGCGGCTTCGTGAACCGAGTCGCCCGAAAGGTTCATGTAGGTTTCCGGCATGATGAAGTGGATGCGCTTGGGAGCGTCGGCCGCGGCGGCGGTACCCGCGGCAGAGGCGATGCGGTCGGCGTCGAGCGCGGCGCAGCGGCCCTTGCATTTCTTCTGCCAGGAGAGGCCGCCGAGGAAGGGGACGGCGTCGGCGAAGAGCCACCCGGCGTTGTGCCGGTTGCGCGCGTATTCCCTGCCGTGGTTGCCGAGGAAGGCGACGAGTTCGATCATGGCGGGCATCCTAGCCGGAAAAGGGGACTTGGTACAGCACTCGCCTGTTCTCGCCGATTGGTGTATAAAGAGTCACCTATGGATAAGAAAATTTACGTGATAGGCCACCGGAATCCTGATACCGATTCGGTGGTGTCGGCCGCTTCGTACGCGCGGCTCAAGAATGCCCTCGGGTGGGCGAACTGCGCCGCCGCGCGCGCGGGAAAGGCCAATCCCCAGACGGAATACATCTTCGGGCGCTTCGGCGTTCCGATCCCCGAGTTCCTGCCCGATCTGGTGCCGAAGGTCGGCTATTACCTGAGCGATCCGCCCGCGACGACGGAGGAGGACGTGCCTCTTTGGGAGGCCCTCGAGCGGATGGAGACCGACAACCTCAAGGTGCTCCCCATCGTGGACAAGAACGGCACCTACCGGTCGCTGCTTCACTACAACGCGTTTGCGCGCAACATCCTCAAGAAGATCAATCCGCACAAGAAGGCGGCGATCCCCACCTCCATCGACCTGCTCCTCAAGACCCTGCGCGCGCAGCCGGTGGTCGTCTTCGACGAGCAGGAAGTGCGGAAGTCGCTCATCGTGGTCGGCGCCTCCGCGGACGAATCCTTCCGCCGCCATCTGGACGCCGAGATGCCGGAAAACGCTCTGGTCATCGTCGGCGACCGCTTCGACATTCAAAAGTACTGCATCGAGCGGAAGGTGCGCGCGCTCATCGTCACCAACGGCAATACCCTGGACAAGGACCTGAAGGACCTGGCGGAGAAGAACCGCGTATCGGTGATGATCAGCCCCTTCGACACCTCGTCGACTTCCCTGCTGATCATCTACTCGACTCCCGCGAGCGCGATGGGCGACGAGTCCGTTCCCGCCGTACGCGCGCACGAGCCGGTGCGGAAGATCCGCGGCCCCCTGTCGCAGTCCTCCTCCCGCTGCCTGCCGGTCACCGACGACGACGGCCGGGTGGTCGGCGTGATCCATGAGGGCGACCTGATAAAGGACCCGAACATCGAGCTCATCATGGTGGACCACAACGAGCCCACCCAGGCGATAGAGGGCATCGAGCACTACAAGATCCTCGAAGTGATCGACCACCACCGCCTGGGGAACCTCTCCACGCGGTACCCGATCACCTTCATCAACAAGGTCGTCGGCGCGACGAGCACCATCATCGCCAACCTCTACCGCGAGACTCGGGTGCCGCTCGACCGGGCGACGGCTTCCATCCTCCTGTGCGGCATCCTCGCCGACACGCTCGTGCTGCAGTCGGCCACCACGACCGACATCGACCGCGAGGCGGCGGAGTACCTGTCCTCGATCACGGGGCTCGAGATCGAGACCCTCGGCGCGGACCTCATGGCTGCGGCGAGCATGATCGGCAGCCGGCCGGCGGACGAGCTTGTCCGCATGGACCTGAAGGAGTACGACGAGCAGGGGGCGAGCTTCACGGTCAGCCAGGTGGAGACCGATACGCCGGAGGACCTGGTCGCCCGCAAGGACGAGATCCTGGCGGAGCTCGCGGCGGTGCGAGCGAAGGGCGGACGCTTGTTCAGCGCGCTCATGGTCACCGACGTCACCGAGCTCACCTCCCTCATGTTCGTGGACGGCGATAAATCGTTCATGAGCGCGCTCTCATTCCCCAAGACGGACGAGAAGGTGTACATCCTGCGCGACATCGTCTCCCGCAAGAAGCAGCTGATGCCGCTCCTGGCGGAACTGGTCGAGAAGGCGCTCGCGAGCTGACGTTCTTACGGCGCGGATTCGGCCGCCGGCTTGGCCGCCGTTTCGGCGGAGCGCTTCGCGGCCGCGCGGGCGGCCGCCTGCATCCATGCCACGGTGGCGCCGAGTATGGCCGCCGCGGCCACGAAGACGGCCCGGAAGCTGACCGCGGCCGCGACGCCGGAGCCGATGACCGGCCCGAGCGCCATGCCGATCGACGTGATCGAGGTGTTGAGGCCGAAGATCGCCCCCTGCTTGTCCTTGTCGGCGTTGATGGCGATGAGCGCGTTCAGGGACGGCATGGCGCCTCCCAGGAACAGCATCGACGCGACGCGCATGACCGTCAGCTGGAGCGGATCGCCGGCGAGGGCCTGCGGCAGGGTGAGAATTGCTCCGCCTGCCAGGCAGAGGAACAGCGTCCTGCCGTAGCCGAGCTTGCCCGAGAACCTGCCGATGAACGCGGCGGCGACCGCCGACGCGGCGGCGCCCGCGCCGAGCACCATCCCCGTCGTCGAACCGACCAGACCGGCCTCCGGAATCATTTCCTGCACGAGAAGCGGCATCATCGCGGTAGGGATGGCCATCGAGGCCTGCAGCGCGAACGATACCATCATGAGCGAGGGCAGCAGCGGCGATGAGAGAATCGCCTTGAGGTCGGGAGCGAAGCGCGCGCGTCCGCGTTCCGGCGCGGCAGCCTTCTTGTCGTTGTCCACGCCGAACAGCACGATGAAGCCGGCGGCGGACAGGATGACGCCAGTCGCGATGAAGGCCGCCGGCCTGCCGAGGAAGTCGGAGACGACGCCGCCGATGAGCGGGCCGAGGGAGCTGCCGACCGCTATCCCCGTCTGCAGGAGCCCGAGCGAGAAGCCGATCCTCGCGGCCGGCGTGATGCCGGCGACCATGACCGTCGCCGCGGCGACCGTGCCGGTGAGGCAGCCCTGGAGCGCCCGCAGCGCGAAGAGCTGCCAGGGGTTAGTGACGAAGGCCATGAGCGAGACGACGACCGCGCCGCCGAACATCGACCGCAGGAGCATCACGCGCTTCCCGTAGGCGTCGGCGAGGCCTCCCCACAGCGGCGCGAAAACCGCGAGCGTGATGGAGCCGACCGACTGGACGAGTCCAGACCAGTACTTGAGAGCGGCCGGATCGGTGATGCCCATGTCCTGCAGATACAGCGGAATGACGGGCATCGAGGTGGCGAAGCCCGCGATCGCGAGGGTTTCGGCGATAAGTATCGAGATATAGGCGGTTTTCCAGGTTTTCATGACAGGCTTTTCATTGTACCGTTTTCTGAGGAAGCGCAGGAAGCCCCGTCGGGAAAAAGGAGCGGGCCTGCCGCGAACGTGCGTTCGCTGAACGCGAACGTGCGCTCTCTGGACGAGATCGTTGACGACGGGCGGCCGTCTCCGTATATTGAAAGGATATCGGCGAACCGCTATCCCGGCCGCCATCGACAGGAGCAATAGATGAAACGATTCGACGATCCCCGGCTGCGCCTTGGAGAGGAAGAAGGCGACGAGGAGCGCGACGATAAGAATACGCCGAGCGGTTCCGATCCTCTCCTCAATAAGATGCTGAAGACGCGGACCATCCTGCTGTCCGGCGAAATCAACAAGGAGCTCGCCGAGCGAACCATCCGGCAGCTTTTGCTGCTCGAGGACATGGGCGACGATCCCATCCGCGTCTTCATCGACTCTCCCGGCGGCGATGCCGACGCGGGCTACGCGATCTTCGACATGATCCGCTTCGTGAAGCCCGAGGTCTGGACGATCGGCATGGGCCTGGTCGCCAGCGCGGCCGCGATCATCCAGCTCGCCGCTCCTAAGGAGCGCCGGCTCGGTCTGCCGAACAGCCACTACCTCATCCATCAGCCCCTGTCCGGCATCCGGGGCGTGGCCACCGACATCGAGATCCACGCGCGGGAACTGGACAAGCTGCGCGAACGGATCAACCGCCTGATCGCCGAAGAAACCGGCGCCGAGTTCGCCCAGGTCGAGAAGGACACCGACCGCGATTTCTGGATGAACGCGGAGGAAGCGGTGAAGTACGGCCTCATCTCCAAAGTGATCGCTACGCGGATGGAGCTCGGCTGATACGGCGGTACGTATAGCCTGAGCGCCGCAGCGCAGGGATGGTCCGAGGGCTTCCGCCTTCGGGCCGTTTTTTTTGACGCGGGCAAGCGGGAGCTGTTCTCGGCGCCTACCGGGAGCGGAGGTCCGAATGCGTTTTATCCTGATGGCCGCCGCCTCGTGCGCGCTGCTGGCCGCCTGCTCCGGCTGCGAATCCCCCCACGCTCCCTCTGCCGGAATCACCAGCCTGGTCGTGGCTTCCTGGAACGCGCAGGCGCTCTTCGACGCGTCCGACGACGGCGCCGAGTACGCGGAATACCGGTCCTCCTCCGGCTGGACCGAGGCGAAGTACCGCGCCCGGCAGGAACGGGTCGCCGAGGCCGTCGCCGCGATGTCCGGCGGCGGTCCGGACGTGCTCGTCCTGGTCGAGATCGAGAACGCCGCCGTGCTCGAATCGCTCGCGTCGGGAACCTTGGCCGGCTTCGGGTATGGATGGATGTCCTTCGCGAAGAACGATGGAGCCGCCTTGGGTCTCGGCGTCCTCAGCCGTTATCCGATAACGAAGACGCTCGCTCACGGGGCGAGCCTTCTCGGCTGCGAGGTCCCCCGTCCCGTGCTCGAGGCGCGGATCGACGCCGGCGGCGCGCCGCTCGCGGTCATCGCCTGCCATTGGAAGTCGAAGCTCGGCGGGGAGTCCGAGACCGAAGCGAGCCGCCGGGCGAGCGCGGCCGTCGCGGCGCGCCGGATCGCGGAGCTGGCCTCCGCCGAGCCGGACCTGGGCGTGCTGGTGCTGGGGGACCTCAACGAGAACCACGACGAGTTCGCCCGCCGCGGCGGCCGCGAAGCAGTCGCGCTGCTGCCGGATACCGAGGACGCGGCAGCTGTGCTCGAGGCGGAAGCGGATCGCGGCGCATCGTCCGTTCTGGTGCTGAGCGCTGCGCGTCCTCCCGCATCGGAACGGATTCCCGGCGGCGCGGCCGTGTTCTCGCCGTGGCCGGATTCGGCGTGGAGCGGCTCCTACGCGTACCGGGGCGAATGGGAGACCATCGACCACGCGCTCGCGAACGCGGCGCTTTTCGACGGGCGGGGCTGGGACTACGCCTATTTCGCGGTGGCGGACGGGACGCCGCTGACGGACGCTTCGGGCATGCCCGCCGCCTACCGGCCTTTTTCCGGGACCGGCTGCAGCGACCATCTGCCGATCGTCGTGGTGTTGGAGCGGCGTTGAGACCGCTACGCCAGCAGGGTCCGGTCCGAGTCGAGGCCTTTCCTGCGGAGTTCCCTGAAGCGGGCGACCAGGCCGTCGACGGTGAGTTCCTTCTTCGCCTCTCCGCCGATGTCCATGATGATCTCTCCCGCGTCCATCATCACCAGGCGCGAGCCGACCGAGATGGCCCGGCTCATGTCGTGCGTGACCATGAGGACGGAAAGCCCGTATTCGGCGGCGAAGCGTTCGGTGAGCGCCATGACTTTCTCGGCGTTGGCGGGGTCGAGCGCGGCGGTGTGCTCGTCCAGGAGCAGGGCGGCTGGCCGGGATATGACCGCCATGAGGAGGGTGAGCGCCTGCCGCTGGCCGCCCGAAAGCCGGGCGACGTTCTCGCCCATGCGGTTTTCGAGCCCCATATCCAGCTGCGCCAGCAGCTCGCGGAATTCTCTCTTGCGCGCGGGCGTCTTGGCGGGGATGATGCGCTTGAAGCCCTTGCGCGAAGCGACGATGAGGTTGTCCTCCACGCTCATCTCGGCGGCGGTCCCTCCCAGGGGATCCTGGAAGACGCGGCCGATCGAGCGCGCCCGCTTGTATTCGGGTTCCGCGGTGCGCTCGATGCCTTCGATGAGAACCGCACCGTCGGCTACGGGGATGGCCGCCGCCACGACGTTGAGCATCGTGCTCTTTCCGGCTCCGTTGGAGCCGATGATCGTGGTGAACTCGCCCTTGCCGAGACGGAGCGACACGTTCTTGAGCGCGCGGCGCTCGTCGGGGGTATTCGGGTGGAAGACGACGGAGACGTTCCGGAGTTCGATCATCGGCGGGCCCCCGCCGTTTCGGCGGCCGCGCGCTTTACGGCGGCGGTCTTCGCGGATTTGTCGGCCCGCGCGGCGCGGTAGCGGCCGACGCCGAGCGACAGGACGATCATGAGCGCCGTCACCAGGCGCAGGTCGTTCGGGGTGATGCCGGCGAAGTATCCGTAGAAGCGCGCGGCGAACATGATCGCCTTGAAGAGCATGGCCCCCAGGATGGCGCGCGCGAGCTGGGCGCCGATATAGTTGGTGCGGAAGATGAGCTCTCCGATCATGACCGACGCCAGTCCGAGGGCCACGACTCCCGCGCCGAGGTTCACGTCGGCGAAGCCGTGGTGCTGGCAGGCGAGCGCTCCGGCGAACGCGGCGAGCGCGTTCGAGAGGGCGACTCCGGCCGTCTTGAACGCGTCCGGGTTGGAGCCCGAGGCGGTCACGACGCGCTCGTTGTCCCCGAGCGCACCCATCGTGATGCCGAATTCGGTATGGAAGAACAGGTCCAGGAGGAAGACCAGGACCGCGGCGAGCAGCAGGAAGAACGCGGCCGAGGCCCATTCCTCGGGGACGCCCGGCAGCCAGGAGCCGGCGAAGTCGGTGAGCGGCCGCGCGCCGATGAGCTGGATGTTGGACCTCCCGCCCATGACGCGCAGGTTGATCGAGTACAGGCCCGTCATGACGACGATACCCGCCAGGAGCGGCGGTACCCGGAATCGCGTGTGTATCGTCGCCGTCGCCGCTCCCGCCAGGGAGCCGGCCGCCGCGGCGATCAGGGCCGCGAGCGGGAAGGGGACTCCCGCGGTGATGGCTGCCGCCGCGCAGGCGGCGCCGAGCGGGAAGCTTCCTTCCACGGTCAGGTCCGGAAAATCCAATATCCTGAAGCTGATGAAAACGCCGACGGCGAGAATGCCGTACACCAATCCTTCTACGAGTATCGCCTCTATCATCTTACCGCGAGCCTAGCACGAGCGAGGCGCGGGAGAGAAGCTCGGCGGGGATCGTGATTCCGAGCGTCTTGGCGACGTCCAGGTTGAGGACGAGCGCGTGCTCGGAGGGGTCTTTGGCGAACCAGGTCGGTATGTCGGCGGTTTTTTTGCCCTTGAGGATCTCGACCACCATGCGTCCGGTCGCCTTGCCCATCTTGTAGTAGTCGAAGCCGACCGCGGCGAGCACCGGCACCTTCTCGGCCGAGCTCGGATCAGAGCTGACCAGGGGGATCTTCTTCTTCAGGCACACGTCGGCGACGGAGGAGATGGCCGAGAACACCGTATTGTCGGTGGACAGGTACAGCCCGTCGACGCGGCCGGCGAGGGAGGCGACGGCCTGGCTGACCTCGGCGGAGTTGGAGACGACGGCGGTGATGAACCGGATGCCCTTTTTCTTGCAGTAGGCTTCGGCTTCCTTGGCGGTCCGCACCGAATTGGCTTCGCCGGCGTTGTACACGTGGCCGATGCGCTTGGCGCCGGTCAGCTCGATGAGGGTGTCGAGCTGGCCTTCGAGGGGCGGCAGATCCGAGGTTCCGGTGACGTTGGCGCCGCCCTTGTCGAAGGAGGCGACCAGGCCGGCGGCCACCGGGTCCGTCACCGCGGCGTATACGACGGGGATGTCCTTGATCGCCGCCGCCAAGGCCTGGGCGGTCGGCGTCGCGATGCCCACCGCGACGTCGGCCTTCTCGACCTTGAACTTCTGGGCGATCTGGGAGGCTGTGGAGGGCTCCCCGTTCGCGTTCTGCTGGTCGAAGCGGGCGCCGGGGAAGACCTTGGACACCTCTTCCATGATTCCCTTCTCCACCGCGTCGAGGGCCGGATGGCTGACGATCTTGGCGATGCCTACCAGGGGCTTGGACGCGTCGGCGGAGAAGGCCGGGGCCGCGGCAGCCAGTGCGGACGCGGCGATGATTGCGGAAACGGCAATAGAGTGTTTCATGTTTGATTCCTTTGTGTACCGATTTATAGAAACGACAATGGATTGTCAAGGGAAAACCGTCCAGGACGCTTGACTAATGATTTTCTATATGTTATCCATGGCTAACTAATTCGGCTCGATTCGTCGAGCGAATTTATTTATATTAAAAGTTAGGTATTGATAACATATTCCGCTCCGGCGGTGGGAGGTTTCCGTGTTCGTATCCGACGCGCCCGCGGGCGCATCGTTCAAAGTCGTCCGGGTGATCCTGGGCAGGGAAGTGGGAAAGAGGCTCGCCGATATGGGCTTCACGGCGGGAGCCGAGGGCGCGGTCGTGCGCCGCGGCTTCTTCCACGGTCCGCTGCAGATCCGCATCCGCGGCTACGACATCCTGGTCCGCCGCTGCGAGGCCGCCGGCATCGAGGTGGAGCCCGTCGGCGACTGGACCGCCGCCGAGGACGCGAGCCGGGGTCGTTCGCGCATGGGCTTCGGGCGCGGCCTGGGCCGGCACGGGCGCGGGGGCATGCGCGGCGGACATGGCGGCCGCGGCGGACATGGTCCCGCGGACGGGTTCGGGTGTACGGATGATGGAGAAGAATCCAAATGAGCTCGGGAAGGAAAATCCTGCGCGTCGCGCTCGCGGGCAACCCCAATTCGGGAAAGACCACGCTGTTCAATTCTCTCACCGGTGCGCACCACAAGGTGGGCAACTATCCGGGCGTGACGGTCGAGAAGCGGGAAGGCGTCCGCGTGCGCGGCGACCGCGAATACCGCTTCATCGACCTTCCGGGCATCTACAGCCTGACCGCCTATTCCATGGACGAGGTGGTCACCCGCGACTTCCTTCTGGACGAGCGGCCCGACCTCATCATCGACGTGCTCGATTCGACCAACCTCGAGCGGCATCTCTACCTGTGCCTCCAGTTCCAGGAACTCGGCATCCCCGTCGTCGGCGCGCTCAACATGACCGACGAGGCCGAGGCGAAGGGCATCAAGGTGGACGAGAAGGCCCTGTCGGCCATACTCGGCATCCCGATGGCCAAGACCATCGGAACCCGCGGCGGCGGCGTGAACGATCTGCTCGACCTGGTCGACCTGACCGCCGACGCGGCCGAACGCGGCGACCGCACCATCCGCTACGGCGTCGAGATCGAGGACAAGCTCGAGCCGCTGCAGAGGGAAATCCTTTCCGACGGCGCGTTCTCCGCCCGCTTCCCTTCGCGTTGGCTCGCGGTCAAGCTGCTCGAGAAGGACTCCCACGCGTTCGATAAGCTCAAGACCCATTCATCCGCCGCATCGGTTGAGAAGACCGCCCGCGACGCCGCCGTCTGGATAGAGAAGCACTACGGCAAGGATACCGAGATCGTCATCTCCGAGCAGCGCTACGGCTATATCCGCGGCGCGGTGGCCGAGGCGGTCAAGATCGTCAAGCAGCCGGATTTCTCGGTCACCGAGGCGATCGACAAGGTCATCATGAACCCCTTCCTGTCTCTGCCGGTTTTCGTCGCGGTGCTCTGGGCGACCTTCCAGATCACCTTCGCCCTCGGCGAGTACCCGATGGCCTGGCTCGAGGCTTTCTTCTCCTGGCTGAGCGGCGCCGCGTCCGCCGTCCTGCCCGACGGGGCGATCCGGTCGCTGGTCGTCGACGGGATCATCGCGGGCGTCGGCGGCGTTTTCTCCTTCGTTCCCCTCATCGTCATCCTGTTTTTCCTGCTGTCCCTGCTCGAGGATATCGGCTACATGTCGCGCGCCGCTTTCGCCACCGATAAGTGGCTGCACGCGTTCGGCCTGCACGGCCAGTCGATATTCCCCATGATGCTCGGCTTCGGCTGCTCCGTCCCCGCGATCATGGCAGCGCGTACGCTCAAGAGCCCGCGCGACCGCATCGTCACCGTGCTGGTGATCCCCTTCATGAGCTGCGGCGCCAAGCTGCCGGTCCACGTGCTCCTGGCCGCCGCCTTCTTCCCGAAGCACGCGGCGAGCATGGTGATGGTCATCTACGCGATCGGCGTGGCGCTCGCGCTGCTGTCGGCGCTGCTGCTCAAGAACACGGTGCTCAAGGGCGATCCGACCCCCTTCGTCATGGAGCTGCCGCCGTACCGCGCTCCGACCCTCTCCGGCGTGCTCTGGCATGTGTGGGAGAAGACTTGGCAGTACGTGAAGAAGATGGGCACGGTGATCCTGGCCGCCTCGATCCTCGTCTGGGCGATCACGACCTTCCCCTCGTACGAGCCGACCGAAGCGGAGACGGCGGCCCTGAGGACCGGCTTCCTGGCGGCGCATCCCGGGGCGGACGCGGCGGCGGTCGAAACCCATCTCGAGCGCGCCGTCGCCGAGAAGTCGCTCGAGACGAGCGTGGCCGGCCGCATCGGCAAATTCGTCGAGCCGGTCTTCCGGCCGCTCGGCTTCAACTGGAAAATCGGCGCCGCGACGGTGACCGGATTCGCCGCAAAGGAAGTCGTCGTCTCGACGCTCGGCATCCTGTACAGCGTCGGCGGAGAAGAGGACGCGGAGAGCGCGTCCCTCCAGGACGCCCTGAGGAACGATCCCGACTTCAGTCCCCTGGTGGCCTTTATCCTCATGCTGTTCACCCTGACCATTCCACCCTGCTTCGCGGCCCTCGCCGCTATCCGGGCCGAATTGGGGTGGAAGTGGCTGGGCTTCGCGTTCGCCTTCCTGCTGCTGGTCGGCTGGGGCCTGGGCGCGATCATCTTTCAGATCGGTTCGATCGCGGGAGGAGTCCTATGAACGATTTGATCCAGACGTTGGTCGTCGCCGCCGTCGTATCGGCAGCGGCCGTTTTCGCCGCCGTACGCATCGCGCGGTCGGTGCGCGGCAAGAAGCCGTCGTGCTGCGGCTCGGAAGGCGGCGCGCCGGCGAGCGGCGGCTGCGAAGGCTGCTCCGGCTGCGGGTGCGGCTGAAAGGCTGTTCGTCGGTTTCGGAGCTTAGCGACCCAGCCAGCCCGAGAGGGTCGGCCAGACCATGAATAGGGAGAAGGCGAGCATGAGCAGGTAGGAGCCGAGCTCCATGAGGTCCGCCGCGATCTCGATCGTCCGCTGCCTTCCCTTGAGCCGGGAGAACAGGCCGACCCGGCCGAAATAGGCGAGGTAGCCGGCGGCCGAGATGACGATGCCCATTCCCGTCGACATGGCCAGCACGCCGGCGACGCCGGCCGCGGTTAAGCCGAGGTAGAGGGCGAACAGCAGCATCATGACGGCCCCGGGGCAGGGCACCACGCTCGTGACCATCACGACCCCGTACAGCCCGAGCCTGCCCTCCTTCCGTTCCGTTTCACCGTCTCCGCCGCGGCGGCGGAGAATGCCGGCGAGCTTGCGGGCGGCGAGCAGGAGCGCGAGAACCACCAGGACGAGGAAGGTCCCCGCTTCGAGATAGGCGCCGGTCCGGGAGGTGTCTTCCAGTGACGCGACCGCTCCGCGCAGAAGCCCGAGTCCGAGCACGACGGCGACTCCCGCCGCCGCGTGGACGAAAGCGGCCAGGAAGCCCGCGGCGAGAGGTTCCCAGGGCTTCGCGCGTCGGGAGACGAAAAGGGAGAACACGACCGTCTTTCGGTGTCCGGGACCAGCCGCGTGAAGGAGCCCGTACAGGAACGCGATCGCCAGAACCGCCGCGATCGTCGAGGCCTTCGGATCCTTTTTGAAGGCGGATAGGAAGTCGGCGGCGCGGTCCCGGAAGGCGATCTGCAGGGCGACCAGGGCCGCCGGGCCCGAACCCGAGGGCGCTCGGACGGCGGGGGCGGGCGCTTCAGAGGCGGAGCCCAAGAAGGGATTCGCGGAGACCGCCGCGGGCAGGATCAGGAGCAGGGAAAGGAAGGCCGCTTTCGCATTGGAGCGGAAATCAGAAGACCGCACGAATCTCTTCCGGGTAGGCAGTTTCGAGTCCGGGGCGCCACTTGTCGTGTTTGCTGTTGTCCGTCGAGCTCTGGCTCGGATCGTAATAGACCGGATGCTGCTTGTCGACGGCGCGCCTGAGATCGGGGGTCGGCCCTCCCGGGGTCAGCTGCACGGCCGTCGCCGGATTCTCCGGGTATTGGACTGCGCAGAAGTAGGTCGTGTCCATGATCGCGACGTTGACGTCCCCGCCGCTGCCGACCGGCACGAAGAAGCGGTAGGCCAGACGGCCGCCGCGTATTTCCGCGGTGAACTTTTCGACCGTTTCGGGACTCCTGCGGACGGAGCCCGAGCGAACGTACGTGAAGAAGCCGTACTTCCGCAGATTGATGAAGGCGTTGTCGTGGATGCCCCTGATCTCGGCCGCGTCGAGCTTGCCGTCGCCGTTCCGGTCCTGCTCCCGCAGGATCGACGCGCTGAAGTAGGGATCGAAGGTCCAGTCGACCCAGAAGCCGCGGCACTTTTTCCCCTCGAATTCGAACTCGAGCTTGGAGGAAAGCGACATGTGCGGATGGGCGGACGCGAGGGCTGCGGCTGCGAGCGCGAGGGACAGAGCGAGGGCGATGCGTTTCACTTCGATGCGTATCCTTTCTGCGGCCGCTTCATGAAGCGGAACGCGAAGCGCGCGCTGACGACGGGGCCGAACAGGACAGAGGCGGCGCGCTGCAGTTTCCAGTTCAGGCGAGGGAGCGATATCCGTTTTCCCCGAGCCGCTTCCTTGAGGCATACGGCGGTCGTCCGGTCGGCGGAGTAGCCGTGGAGGACCTTTTCCCGCGCGCCTCCCGAAGCCACCAAAGCGAACTCGCTTTGCACCGAGCCGGGACAGAGCGCGCAGACCCGGATGCCCCGCCCCTCCCATTCGGCGGCAAGAGCGACCGAAAAGTTCAGCGCGTAGGCCTTGCTCGCCGCGTACACGGCGAAGTTCCCCAGCGGCGCGAAGCCCGCCAGACTTGCCGTATTGATAACAACCGACCCACCGCGAAGATACGCGCCCAGCCGGCCGGAGGCTTCGGTGAGAACGCGGCAGTTGAGGTCGATCTGCTCGAGCTGGCGGTCGAGGTCCACCTCCTCGAAGGGGCCGTAGGTGCCGAAACCCGCGTTGTTCACGAAGACCGCGAGCGGCTTGCCCGCCGCTTCTACGGACGCGGCCAGAGTTCTAAGGCTCCCATCAGCGGCGAGATCGAGGACGACCGCCTTCACTTGCAGAGCGCCCCCGGACGCGGCGCGCAGTTCCGCCGCCAGTTCCTCGAGCTTGTCCGCGCGTCGGGCGGCCAGCCACAATTCGTCGAAACGGGGAAGTCCCGGATAGCGTTCGGTTCCGGCCGCCGCGGCGGCGAGTCGCCGCGCGAAGGACGCGCCGATGCCGGAAGAGGCGACGGTGATCA
>QKCO01000037.1 GCA_003245635.1 Treponema sp. | reverse complement strand
GCAGCAGGGCCCGGCCCGCGTTTTCCCGGAACGCGGCGCCGAATAGGCCCGTCTGCTCGACGGCTTCGGCGAGCAGACGGGCGAAACCGGCCGAAGCGATGTCGGCCGCGAGGACCGGATACAAAGACGGCCCCGCCAGCGCGAGCTCCTCAGCCGACGAGAAGGACGCCAGTATTCCCGCGTCGTCCCAGAAGAATTCGACGGAGCCGGCTCCCCAGCGGCGATCGGCGGCGGCCCGCAGCGCGATGCCGAGCGCGGCGTTGACGCGGCCTCCGCGCATCGTGTGCAGGAACGAATACCGGCCCTGCCCGTCCGGTCCCGAGAAATCTTCGGCGCACACGCGGTCCCTCGTCGGCAAGGGACAGGCGCCTCGCTGCAGTTCCAGCAGAAGCGCCAGTTCGAGGACGGAGTCCGCGTCGAAAAACGAGCTTGAAGCGAGGCCTTCCGCGAACGCCGCGGCACCCTCCGATTCGGATTCCTCAAGCAGATCGAGAACCGAATTCATCGAAGCGAGGCTCCGCCACTGGCTTTCCGCCCGCCAGAAGGGCACGATCTGGATGCCGCGAGAGCTCGGAACGACCGTAACGGTCCGGTCGTCGATGCCGACTATGCGCCAGGCACGGGATCCGAGGGCGAACCCGTCTCCGATCCGCCGCTCCCATACGAATTCCTCGTCGAGCTCTCCGAGCGGCGCGCGCGTATCGGCGGCCAGCAGCGCAAAGGAACCGCGATCGGGAATGACGCCGCCGGAGGCATAGAGGAGCGGCAGCGCGCCGCGCTTGGCCCGAATCGTTCCCGGCGGCGCGGATCGGTCCAGCCGGGAGGAAAGCGAGGGAAGGCGTCCGTCCTCGAAGCGCCCGCGCAGCATTTCGACCACCGAATCGAAATCCGCGCGGCTCAAATCGCGGAACGGATCCGCTCGGCGTATCGTCGCGAAAAGCTCGTCGGAATCCCAATCGTCCATAGCGGCCATCGAAAGGAGAAGCTGGGCGAGCACGTCCAGCGGGGAACGGGGACGCTCGCCGTCTTCAAGGCGCCCCGACAGAACGTCGCGGACGGAAGCGGCCGCGTACAGAAGATCGAGCGGGTGCAGGGGATACACGGCCGCCGAGCTCTCGGCGCCGAGCCGGTGCCCCGCCCGGCCGATGCGCTGGAGCGCGGCGGCGGCGCCTGCCGGCGTCCCGACCAGCAGCACCTGGTCGACGCTGCCGATGTCGATGCCGAGTTCGAGGCTGCCGGTCGCCACGACCGCCTTGAGCAGGCCCCGCTTGAGCCGATCCTCTATCGAATAGCGGACTTCGCGCGAAAGCGAGCCGTGATGGGCCCAGGCGAGTTCCTCCCCCGCCCGCTCGTTCACGAGGAAGGCGATCTTCTCCGCGTGGCGGCGCGAATTGACGAAGACGAGCGTCGTGCGGTTCCGGCGGATCTCCTCGATGAACCGGTCGGCCAGGGCCGCCCATCGGGAAACCGCTTCGGGCTCTCCGGCGGCCGATTCCTCCTCCAGAGGAGGCGGATAGCGGACAGACAGGGACAGTTTCTTGGCGGCCCGCGAAAGTACGAGCGATATCGGACGATCCTTGCCGTCGGCCCCGACGCCGGCCGCGAAACGCGCGATCGACGCCGGATCGGCGACCGTCGCGGACAGCGCGACGCGTGTGAATTCGCCCGAGAGCAGCGCGAGCCGTTCGAGCTGGACCATGAGGAAGGCGCCCCGCTTGTTCGGCGCCAGCGCGTGTATTTCGTCGAGCACAACCAGCCTGATTGTAGAAAGGAGAGCCCTGGCTCGGGGCGAATTGAGCAGGAGCGCAAGGCTTTCGGGCGTCGTTGCGAGGATAGACGGCGGCGAGCGGAGGAATTCGCGGCGTTCGGCGGGCGTCGTGTCGCCGGAACGGACGGCGACCCTGATATCAGGGAACGGCCGCCCGGCGGAAGCGAAGGCGGCGCGCAGCCCCTCGAGCGGTACGAGAAGGTTCCGGCGGATATCGGCGTTGAGCGCCTTCAGGGGAGAAACGTACAGGACGGAAAGCTCGCCGGCAGGGTATTCGCCGAGCGCCAGGCAATCGAGCGCGCTTAGGAAAGCGGCGAAGGTCTTGCCGCACCCGGTCGGCGCGCAGACGAGCGCGTGCCGGCCCGAGGCAAGTTCCCGCCAGGCTCCTTCCTGCGCATCGGTCGGCGTTCCTATCGTCTCGACGAACCAGCGGGCCACCAGCGGATCGAAAGAGTCGAGCGGGCCGCAGGCCGCCTGCGTCATCGTATTTCGAAGTAGAAGCGCTGCAGATAGGCGATGCGCTTGCGCGCTTCGTCGTAGCGCGGGCTCTGGGGATATTCGTCGACGAGCCTGCGGTAATACGAAAGCGACGACTTTACGTCCTTCGAAGCGCCGTTCGCCTCAAGCAGCTTGCCGTACAGCCACCAAGCCTCGTCGCTCCCCGCCGGGTAGAAGCCGCGCATCCGGTCGAGCACCGCCAAGGCGGTCTGAGCGCGCCCCGCGTCGGCCTCCTTCCGCGCCGCGGCGAGGAATTCCTCGATCGGAGCGGTCGCAGGGATGCTCGCCGGATCGAAGGGCGTATTCGACGCCGCCGGAACGACCGAAGGTGGAACTACCGAGGATGGAACAACCGCCGCTTCCCGCTCGATGCCCGGATCCTTCGGCGCGACCGCGCTCGTCGACGCCGGAGCCGACGCCGAAGGAGCCCCGCCGGCCGATTCGACGGCAGGAGACGAAGCGCTGGAAGCCGGAGCGATCGGCCAGCGCGGCTCGGCGACGATGCGGCCCCGATCCACCGGCGGCGAGAAGCCGCCGATCGCCGACGACGCGGGCGCAGGCTCGATGGTCGCCTGGACGAAATCGTTCACGATGTAGTCGTTGACGAAATCCTGGCGGTAGAACTTGAGCGCGTACACGCCTTCGGCCTCGGCTCTGAACATGAACGACTGTCCCGCGTCGTCCAGTCGCCGGGAATCGTAGGGCAGCCCCTTCTTCGCGTTCTGCTCCCCGAGGAAGATCCATCCGTTGCCGCGGTACGGAATCTCCAGCAGCTGTCCGACCGTCAGCCGGACCTTGCGGGAGAATTCGATCGGGGGCGCGGCGGCTACGGGAACGACTGAAGGAGCAGCCGGCACCGGCGAGGCAGGCGCCTGAACGGCCGGCTCTTTTACGATCCGGTCGGCAGCCGGTGGAGCCGTCCGCTTCTGAACGGAAGCCTGCGGATTTTCCTTTTTCGGCTCGGCCGCGGGGGACTGCACGGCAACGGGGGGAGAGGTCTCGGGACGTTCCGACGACGGCGGAAACAGGGCGATCGGCGGCTTCGAGGGTTCAGCCATCTCGGGAGGCTCCGGCAGGGGCGCTTCCGAAAGCGCGACCACCGGCTCCGCGGGCGCTTCTGCCGGCAGGGGGCTCTCCCCGAACGGCGATTCCGGCTCTTCCGAAAGGGGAGCGATCCGCGCGAGCGCCGGCGAGGGGAGGTAACGCTCGGCGAAGGGTTTTTCGGGGGGAACGGGTATGGGCTCGGGCGCGGCGATCGGAGGCGCCCCTGAGCTTGAAACCGGAGCGGCGGGAGGAGCCGCCGGAGAAACGACTGTGGGAGCGATAACGGCCGGGGCCTGCGTCGCGCAGGATACGGCGACGAGGACGAGAAGAAAGGCACAGGAACGGCACGGACCGTATTTCAAGCGCATAGGCAAGTATAGCAGAAGAATGGAGTTCGCCGAAAGCGTTTTGTCGCCGAGGCTCAGCGGACGGAAGCGTAGAGCCGGTCGACTTCCTTCCTGGCCGCAGATTCGAGCGGGCCGGGATCGAGCGCGCCGAGGTCGGTCCAGAACTCCCGGGCATCCTCTGCAGTCCACTCCGAGCGGGGCTCCCTCGACAGTATGGTTTCCGGAATGATGCGCGGTTCGGCAGGCAGGAAAAGGGACTCCGCGGGGATCGGCAGCGGAGCGAATTCGGCGCTGAGCGACTTTCCGAGCGACGACTTCGGCACCCCGAGGGCGAGGTAGAAAAGCGCGAGCAATGCGGACAGCAAAACCAGGGCGGCCCCGATCAGGTGGAGCCGGTATCGGTGGATATCCATCGTCTCGATTGTAGCCGATATTCGCGCGTTGAACAGGCGGAGCCGCTCAATTCTGCACGATCGCGAGCGTGAGCGTATCGGTATACGTCCCGTCGGAAGGGAAATCGAAATCGAGGATGGTCGTCTCCAGACGGTAGCGGCGGCCCTCTTCGGTCGTCGCGGAAGCTCCGCTCGCGAGCTGTACGGGAATTCCGGCCGAGAGCGCGATCGAGGCCCCGTCGGCCGTCAGGCTGTACGGAATCTCGCTTGAGTCGGCGGCGTCCGTATTCTTGAGCCTTCCTCCGTTGAGGGAGGAGATGGTCACACCGTAGGTCGTGTTCGCGCGCGCGATCAGGTCGGCCGAGACGGCGGCGCCCGACTCGATGGTTCCGTAGTCGAAGACGGCGGAAACGGCGCTGTAGTCGAAGGGCGCCCCGACGGGAACGACCGAGAGGTCGAGGATCGCGGCGACGGTGAGCGTCGCCGCGACGGTCGCCGAAGCGGCCCAGACCCCCGTCCCGAAGACGCCCGAATAGAGGTTCACGACGAAGGACGCCGAATAAGTGCCGGCCGAAGCGAACCCGCCCGGGAGGACGGTGAAGTAGAGGGAATCGACGGAGCGCCGCTGCTTGTTCGTACCGGAGAAGGCGTTCGAGAAAACGTCAGCGGAGGAGACGGCTTCGGAGGAGCTCATCACGATGTTCCGGGGTGCGGCGGCCGCATCGTACACCTGATAGGACAGGGATGAAATCCCCTGAGCCGAGGAGAAGACGCGGGAGGAGGATGAGGGGTCCACCGTCAGGTAGTAGGCCAGCTCAGGCGTCCCGTTCGGCATTTTCGAAGTGACCGATAGGCTCGTCGTCGATTCGTTTTGAGAATCGTAGACAGCCGAAACAGACTTCGGCTGTATCGCGACTGATTGCGAGGCGAGTACGGCGGGAAATAAGGCCGAGCATATCGTCAGCATCAGTACGCTGCTATTTCGAAGCATCATCGCGGGGCTCCTTTACGTTTCCGATCGTTCCGAGATCGATGCGGCCCCTCGCCAGGCGCGGAATCTCGAAAACGGTCGGTGAGAGGCGGTCGGAAGCCCATTCAATAGTATAGGCTCCCTCAGTAACGTCGTACAGTTCGAATAAGCCGTTCTCGTCGGTGAAGGTCTCGCCGACGGCTTTCCTCTCGGCGGAGTACACGGTTCCCGCCGTCCATTCGGCGGGAGAGCCGTCATGGAAGACGAGCCGGCCAGCGACGAAATAGGACAAGGCGGGCAGCGGGCGAACCACCACGGCTGATTTGTAGAGCGGCTTCAGAAGAACGCGGGGCTCGGCTACCGAAATTTCGGGCGGACTTCCGGGCGTATCGATTTCGGCGACCGCGTCGCGGTAGGCGGAGAGCGGAGCGGCGACGCGGGCATGTCCCCCCGGAGGCACCACGGCGCGATCGGCTCCCACGGACATCGAAACGGACGCGTCTCCGAAAGAAGCGTCGGGAGCGAACAGCGCGAAGGAATCGCCGACCTTCCGCGTCGGCGCCAAGATCCCGCCCGCAAACGCGAGCGCCGAATCGATACCGAGGGAGAAATAGGAGGAGATGCCCTCCCCTTCCCGTTCGTCGACCGAGCCGAAAGCGGCGTACGCGTCCGCGAGCCGCCCGGTCCGGCGGACCGACGCGCTGAAGGAAGCCGGCAGGCCGTTCGGCCCCACCGCGTTCTCGAGTCCCGAGGCGAAAGCCCACGCCCCCGGTCCCCGCCCCCTGGTCAGCGACAGATCGAAGGAATTCTCCCCGCCCAGCAACTCGCGGCGGAACACCGCGGTTCCCTGGCCCGCCCCCGGAATGACGATGAGCGATATGCTCAGCGTTCGTTCGAGCGTCCCGCTCCGATCGTTGATCGAGAACGTGGCCTGAGCGCTCGTCCCGCGGCCGAACGGCGCGGTGAGGCCGAAAGAAAAATAGAACTCGCCGCTGTCGGCGGTTCCGTCGTTTCCGTATTCGCCGGCAAGGTTGAAGGCGAGACCGACGGGAATCGCCTGGGATATTTGAGCCGAGGCAGACCATCTGCCGTGCGCGTACGAGCTCCTCTCCCTCGCCGGAGCCGCGAAGGAACTCGAAAGCCATCGTCCCCCCAGACCGAAGCGCGGCAGGAAGCGGCTGCCGGCGAGGGAGAAGCGATAGCGGAAATCCAGTCCGACGCCGGGTTCCGCGGAACCGTCGGAGGAGACGGCGCCCTGCAGCGAGAACAAGCCCCAGGACGTGGCCGCCGACGCGTCGAGGGCTCCGAGGCCGACGCCGTAGGCTCCTTGGAAGGATGCCCCCACATTCACGAATTTAGTCAGCCCGTAGGAGAAGAACCCGGAAAACGCGGGCTGAGAAAACTCTTCGTCGTCGAGCCCCGCGCCGAAGCCGTATTCGACGCCGCCCCGGCGGAGCGCCCCCGAGTCGAAGGGAACGCCCACTCGATACGAGACAGGGGCTGCATCGGCTTCCTCGATTTCCACCGTCACCTCGTTGAGGCCGGACGCGAACGGGAAGTCGGAGAAACGATACTTGCCCGGCTCGATGCGCGCCGAATAGACCGATGCGCCGTTCAGCTTGACCGATACGCGGGCGCTCTTCTCGACGCTGAAGGTATCTCCGAACGATCGGGAATCGACGAGCGGAACATCAGCGGGGAGCCGCGCGTCCTCGAAGCTGGCGAAGGCTGCGCCGACAGCCGACAAGCGGGACTGCAGCCCCTTCCAGGGAAGGCTCAGCGTTCCGATCGAAAGCCGGGCGGGCAGTGAACGGAAATCGCGGACGAGCCGCGCGTAGTTGAGATCGGTCGCGAAGCTGGGCGGATTTTCCCCGCCGATCGCCGAAGTCTCCGCGTCGAAGGATGCTTCGGCGACCCAGGAGCGCAGGTTGAGCGCTCCGTCGAGGCTTTCGCCGACGACCGCGTAGGGCGGATGGCCGCCGCCGAAGTAGCCGCTCATTCGGGAGGACGAATTCACGTACGCGGAAAAAAGAGCGGGAGCGACGGACGGCAGCGCCGGCGGCGTCCGGCTCCGGGACACGCCCAGATACGTCAAAGCCATGAAGCGGGAGGGGACGCGGATGCGGAGGCTCAGCGCGGCTTCATCCCATTCGACTCCGAAACCGATGAAGCGGAGATCCTCGGTATCGAGATAGCCGCCGGAAACGGCCACGTTTCCGGCCAGGCGGGCGATGGAATCCTCGAGCAGCGGGGAAATCGCTTCGTGGAAAAAAGAAGCCGCGAGCAGGATATCACCGCCCTTCACGAGCGCCTCGCGATCAGGGTAGCGGCGGCCGTTGACGTACACGGTGAGCAGAGCGGCTTCGGCCCCGTCCGCCCGATTCTGCGGCGCGGCGCTCATCCCATACGAGAAAGCAAGGAGCAGCGCGATAAGAAGGCGTCTAACGATCCGCGGTGAAATCGATGCGCGCTTCATAGGAAGCTCCGGGTTCGGCTCGTCCGTAGGGGAGGAAAAACACTCGCTCCGATCCGGCAAGGATGTTGCTGCCCTCGAGTTCGGCAAGTGACTCCCTCGGCAATGCAACGGGCGCGCCGGCGCCGGCCGACAGCGACACGGAGCAGTCGAGAAGAATCGAGTGGGTCCCGCCCGCGTTGCGCACGCGGAGCTCGACGCCCCGCCCACGCCCTTCCCGCCCGGCGCCCCTCGCCGAAACGACTTCGATCGACGCCGGCGCGGTCCCGGCGCCGCACACGTACACCGCGCCTACGTACTTGAATAGGAGCGATATCCCGGAACCCTGCCTTTCTTGGAACTCGACGGGAACCTGCTCGGCGACGATCCTGAAGGATCGCTCCGTTCCGATTTCCGCAGGGCCCTTCCACTGCACCTTGAGCGCCCGGGAAACTCCAGGCTCAAGCACGAAACGAGAAGGGAATACGACGAAAAGGCCTTCGGGAACCGGCACATTCAGTTCTGCGCCGTCCTCCGCCGTCTCGCGGGTAAGCATGCGCACCCGAACGGGGATACGCTCCTTGCCGTCGTTCTTGACCCGGAAGGTGCGCACCGCGCCGGGTCCCGAAGCATCGAAGGAAACGGACATGGGTTCGAAGGTGAAAGCTGAAACGGCCGCCGCGATCGAGCAGAACGCGGCGACGAGGTAAAACGACCTTCCGGCTGCATGCATCCCGATCCTCCTCCCCGATCGGAAAAGGTTACTTCGCGGTTATCGTGAAGGTCAACGTGTCGGAATAAGTATCCGCGTTCGGGAAAACGGACGCTCCGCCGACCGTGATGGCGACGTCCTTGCTCGCGCCGTCCTTCGTCGTCTTGGCCGACGCATCGGTCACGGTCGCGATGCCGCCCGAAAAAGTCGCGGCGGCGCCGCCGTAGCTCACCGCATAATCGATGGTGTCCGTATTGTCGACGTCGCTTCCCTTGAAGACCGGGGTCGACCCGCTCCCCGCGTTCGCCGACTGGATGGTGACCGTATAGCCGGTCCGCTTGTTGCTCAACTCGACCACGGTTGCGATCTTCTTGTCGGTCAAATCGGCGGACAGGTCGAGATTGGCGATATCCGGCTCGGGAGTTACGCTTATGCTGGTGATGACGGGAATGGTGCCGCTGAGGGTGATGTCGACCGCCATCGCGGTAACTCCGACGGCAAAGAAAAACGCAAGAGCGAATACACTGGTTCTGATCGCTTTCATAGCAACCTCCTCACTTTTCGTACTAACTACTTAGCAGGAGGCGTGCCAAAATCAATCAAAACCTAGAAAACGCCCAAACAAAAAAGATCGATTCAAACAAGCATATATAAAACAATTATTTAGATTTCGATCCGCCCCAATCGTAACAAAAGAGCGGGGACAGAGGGGAAAACGCGGCGGCTCCGCGGATTCGACCCAGCGGATTCCGATTCGACCGAATGGGCGGACCGGAGCGGCCGCCGATCGATTCTATTCAGCCGAAACCGGTTCGCCGGGCTCGGGCGAGGAATCTCCGGCCGGAGGCTCAGCCGGCATTTCCTGAGCACCGGCTCTCCGGCCGGAGCGGATGGGCCGCAGGACCGATTCGTCCACTTTGGAGGGATCGTCGATTCCGGGAGGCAGCTCCATTCCCGACTCGGGCTCGACATCTTCCTCCTCGAACCCCTCGACCTCGACGATCGGTTCGGGGGCCGTCTCGGCTTCATTCTCGAGGCGCACGGAGATGACCTTCGTGATGCCCGACTGCTCCATGGTGACGCCGAGGAGAGTCTTCGCGCCGGTCACGGTCTTCTTGTTGTGGGTGATGACGATGAATTGGCTGGTGTTGCCGAATTCCCGCAGGAGCTGGACGAAGCGCAGGACGTTCGCCTCGTCGAGGGCCGCGTCGATCTCGTCGAGAAGACAGAAAGGGGAAGGCTTGACCATGTAGGTCGCGAACAGGAGGCCGACGGCCGTCATCGACTTTTCGCCGCCGGAAAGCAGCGTGATGTTCTCGAGCTTCTTTCCCGGCGGCTGCGCGAATATCTCGATGCCCGACTCGAGCACATGGTTGGGATCGGAGAGGCGCAATTCCGCCCTTCCGCCGCCGAAGAGCCGGCGGAACATGTTGTGGAAGTTCTTCTTGATCTTGTTGTATGTGTTGATGAAGAGCTCAGAGGATTCGGCCCGGATCTCCGCGGTGATGCGGGCCAGGTCGTCGCGCGCCTTCTCGAGGTCTCCCAGCTGGCCGGCCAGGAAATCGTAACGCTCCTTGGCCTCCGCGAATTCCTCGGGCGCCATGAGGTTCACCGAGCCGAGATCCTTGAGCGCCGCGCGCGAAGCCGCGAGCTTCTCGCGCAGTTCGGCCGTCGGGGTCGTGATCGTGAACATGCGCTCTTCGAATTCCATGAGGTCGCGCGAGTGGCTTTCGCGGAAATTGTCCTGGATGTTGCGGATTTCCGTTTCGGACTGCACCAGGTCGAGATGCACCTTCTCGAGAAGCTGCTGCACGCGGCCGAGTTCGGAAAGGCGCTTCTTCACCGATTCCTGCTTGCCGGCTACGTCGCCGTTGCGCTTGGCGATGTCCTTCTCGAGGGCGTCGAGTTCCTCGGAAAGTTTGCGGCCGCGCCGCTCGATGTCGGCGATGTCGGCCTCGGCGTCCTCGATCTGCTCGGCGATCTCGTCGTAGCGCTTGCGGTCGAGGAACAGCTCGTCCTGGACAGTCTTGAGCTGGGCTTCCTGGCCGGAAAGCTCGCGGCGGATCAGGCGGGCCTGATCCTCGGCCGCCTGGGCCTGCGTGGCCATGCGCACGCGGTTGACGCGGAGCTCCTCGAGCGTCTTGCGGTATTCCTCGATCTTGAGGCCGAGCCCGTCGTTCTCGGCGCGGAGCGCGGCGATCTTCTCGCGCAGGGCGCCGACCGACTCCTTGCAGGCGCGCACCTTCGCGTCGAGGGCGCGCTTCTTGGTCATGATGCCTTCGGGCGAAAGGAACTCGTCGATGAAGGCGGGCGTGGTCTTGCGGTAGGCCTCGAAGAGCTCGCGCGCCTTGTAGGCGTCGCGTGAGGCTTCCCCGAAGGCGGCGACGGCGCCGTCGGCGATCTTCCGTAGTTCGGCGGCGCTCGGCAGCGCTCCCCCGCCCTGCGCGCGCGCGACGGCAGCGGCGAAGTCGGTGAAGAGGGTCTCGCGGCCTGACAGCAGGGTCCGAAGGCGGGAGAGCGTCTGATCGAGGGCTTCCTCGGCGCGGCGGCGCTCCTGGGCGGAATAGCCGACATCCTTGAGCCGGGAATCGAGCTCCGAGACGATGTCGTCGGTGAGCCCTTCGAGCTCGACCTCATATCCGGCGCGCTCGCCTTCGAGCCGGACGATATCCGCGTCGGCGCGGCGGGCTTCCTCGTCGTTGTGCCCCATCTGGGCGGTGGCGCCGGCGACGTTCTCCTCGAAGGAGGCGATATTCTTTTCGATGTCCTCGACGCGCTTCTTCAGGTCGCGGACGACGCCTTCCTGCTCGTCGGCATCCTCGAGGAGCTCCTCGATCTTGATCTTGACGGCCTTCTCGCGGGCCTCGTTCTGCTGAACCTTCGCCTTGGTCTCGGTGCGGCGCTCGGCCAGAAGCTTGGCTTCCTTCTCCTTGCCGTTCTTCTCGACCGCCAGCCCGTAGATCTGCTTCTGGTGGTCGACGAGCTTCTCCTCCATCGAGTTGACCACGTCCATGTTCTCTTCCAGGGACTTGTTGATCGCGTCGATCTCGCCGCGGATCGCATCGCGCTCCTTCGTGCGGGAGGCGAGGTCGTCGGCGCGGCGGTCGCGCTCGGAATTGAACTGCTTGAGGCGCAGGAGCTGGATGTCGAGCTCGAACTGGAAGATCTCTTCGCGGAGGGATCGGTACTTGAGGGTCTTGTCGGCCTGGATCTTGAGGGAGTCGTAGGAGCGCTTGACCTCGCCGAGGATGCCCTCGACCTGGCGCATGTTCTCCTCGGTCTTCTCGAGCTTGCGCTCGGCCTCGGCGCCGCGGACCTTGTAGCGGGTGATGCCGGCGGCTTCCTCGAAGAGGTAGCGCCGCTCGTCGGGCTTGGAGGAGAGCACCTGGTCGATCTTGCCCTGCTCCATCACCGAGTAGGCGGCCTTGCCGACGCCGGTGTCCCAGAAGAGCTCGCGGATGTCCTTGAGCTTGACCGGCGTCTGGTTGATGAAATACTCGCTCTCGCCCGAGCGGTACAGGCGCCGCTTGATCTGGATCTCGGGCATGTCGATGGGCAGAAGGCCCGTCTCGTTGGCCAGGGTGAGGGTCACCTCGGCCACGTTGAGCGCCTTGCGGTTCTCGGTGCCGTTGAAGATGACGTCTTCCATCTTGTCGGCGCGCATCGCCTTTGACGCCTGCTCGCCGAGGACCCACTTGATGGCGTCTACGACGTTGGACTTGCCGCAGCCGTTCGGGCCGAGCAGGGCCGTGATGCCGTCGGCGAATTCGACGCGGGTGCGGTCGGCGAAGGATTTGAATCCGAGTATATCCAGGCTCTTGAGGAACAAAGACGGCTCCGTGGTCGGCGGCCGCCGCCGGGGCGGACGGCGCTGGTTTTCGTATGCGGCTCTAAAAAGCCGTCGCGCGCCCGGAGGGCGCGCCGATCAGTGTAGCATCGGCCCCCGCGGGTGGTCAACGCGCGATGCGCCCGGAGGGCGCATCGCGTTGCAGTTCCTGCGGAGCGGGAACTGCGCGCGGGTCAGTGCGATCCGCGGGGCGGATAGCGGGGATTCAGCCGAGCAGATAGCGCTGGAAGACGAGCGACCGGCGGGCGGCTTCGTCCAGATCCGCTTCCGATGCGCCTCCGCTCAGGTCGCGCCAGACCTTGATGTCGGAGCCGACCGTGCCGCCCATTTTCACGAAGGGCTCCATGACCGCGATGCCGTCGTAGCCGATATCGCGCAGGGCTTCGCCGATCTCGCGCCAGGGCATGCGGCCCAGCCCCGGCGTCTTCCGGTTGCATTCGCCGGTGTGGAAATGCCCCAGGAGCTTGCCGGCGGTCCGGATCGCCCCGGCGATGGAGTCCTCCTCGATGTTCATGTGGAAGGTGTCGAGCATGACCTTCACGTTCGGCTTCCCGACTTCCTCCACGAAGGCGACTCCCTCGGCGGCGGTGTTGAGCACGTGGTTCTCGAAGCGGTTGAGCACTTCGAGGCAAAGCTGTATGCCCAGATCCGCCGCGAAATCGGCGACGCCGCGGATGCCTTCGATGCCGCGCGCGCGGTCGCCGGCTTTGTCGACCGGCTTCGAGTAGTCGATGGGCCAGTAAGAATACAGGGCGCCGCCGATCGTATGGACGTCGAGCTTGGCGATGTTCGAAAGGGTCTCCTTGAAGAAAGCTTCGCCGGCCTTCCTTACCGCCGGATCCGCCGATGAAAGGTTCTTGTCTTCCGACGGACCGATCCCCGCCGTCAGCGCGATGCCGTTGTCGAGCGCGCAGCGCTTGATGCCGGCGAGCTTGGCGGGACTGTAGCCGTTGATGTGGTGGGCGGCGATCTCCAGCACGTCGAAGCCGATCTTGGCGGCCTTTTCGATGTAATAGAGGTAATCGGCGTTCCATTCCTGTTCCCAATACGCGTAATAGATGCCGTGCTTCATGAGGATTCTCCTGCGGACAGTATGGGACGGACGCCGAGGGGAGGCAAGCGGAAAATACGGCGGTTGACCGGCGGAGCCGGACCGGGCTAGTCTCGATCCGTATGGCAGACTTCTATGCGATCAATCCGTTCGGCGCGCCGATCCGTCATTTCGAGCGCGTCTCGAGCACGATGGACGAGGCGAGGAAGCTCGCCGCCGAAGGCTGCCCGCACGGCACCGTCGCCGCCGCGGATTTCCAGGAATCCGGCCGCGGCCGCGTTCGGGGACGGTTATGGGACGCGGAGGAAGGCGCCGCCCTCCTGTGCACGACGATCCTCCGCTTCGGCTCCATCTCGCGCATGCCGGCGGCGCTGACGCTCCGGGCGGGACTCGCGGCGGCCGAGGCTATCGAGGCTACCGGAGGGTTCTCCCACGGAAGGATCCAGGTGAAGTGGCCGAACGACGTGCTAGCCCTGATCCCGGGAACGCTGCCATCCCTCGGCAGGAAGCTGTGCGGCATACTCTGCGAAAGCGACGGCGAGGCGGTCTACGTCGGCACCGGCTTCAACATCGCCCAAAGCCGGTTTCCGTCCGATATCGCCGGCAAAGCCACATCGATGCTGATCGAAACAGGAGACGCCCCCCGCCGGGAAGCCGTCCTCGCGGCGTTCCTCGAAAGGCTCCGCTCGATCATAGCGGACGAGCGATGGAAGGAAAGGCTCGAGGCGAGGCTGTTCCGCAAGGACGAACGCGTCGTCTTCGAGACGGGGGCGGCGGATTCCGGCAAGCTCGTCGAGGGAACGCTCGCCGGCATCGGCGCGGGGGGCGAACTGCTCATCCGGCCCGATGGAGAATCGAATCCCCGCGCGTTCGTCAATGGGGAGCTCAAGGTCTACGGGTAAGGTCCTAATTGTCGGCGGCGTCTTGAGAAGAGGGCCGCGCTCGGTTATTCTAATAGACGCAATGAAGTATACGGGAAAAATCGCCACCTTCCTCATCCTCCTGTTCGCGGCGCTTTTCCCGATCACCGGCTCGACCATCATGAACAGCGAGGACATCCGCGCACGGCTGATCTTCGAAGCCTACCGGCGCGCCTTTCCCGACCGCATCGATTCAATCGAATACCGCAACGAAGAATGGACGGCGGTAATCGACGGCGACCGGTTCTACTGGGCCCGCGGCAGGATCCTGCCGGAAGCGGACCGGGGCCGCTGGACCCTCTACCGGCCCTACGTCTTCTATACCTACCCCGATCAGCTGCGGGATCCGCGAAGCCTGTCCCCGGAACAAATCGCGAAGCTGCGCGCTCAGGGAGAAGCCGAAGCCCGGTTGACCGGCGTCGACCACCATCCGGCCTTCCGGGCGGCGCTTTACGGCAGCTCGAGCCGAGGCGGCGCCGAGAAGCGGCTGGCGAAGACGACTCTTTTCGGCAAGCGCGTCAACGTGCATGGGCGGATAGTCGATGCGCTCGGGAAAGTGGACCGGGCGGTCCGCGAGGCGGCCGAAAGCGATCAGGAAGTTGCGGCCTTCCTCAACGGAATCGGCAGCATCGGCGGCTACAACTGGCGCGAGATACGGGGGACGAGCCGCCGCAGCTTCCACAGCTGGGGCCTGGCCGTCGACATCCAGCCGGCGCGGCTCGGCGGCAAGATCACCTTCTGGGAATGGGAACGCGAACGCAATCCCGACTGGATGCTCGCCCCGCTCGAACGCCGCTGGATGCCGCCGAAAAAAGTGGTTCAGGCTTTCGAGAAGGAAGGCTTCGCCTGGGGCGGCAAGTGGGACTTCTACGACACCATGCACTTCGAATACCGTCCGGAGCTGCACGAGATGAAGAAGGTGCTCGCCTCGGTCAGCGAAGCGCGCGAGTTTTCCGAAAGCGCGGCCGACTTGGCGGGCTTCGAACGATCCCGCGAGGAGCCGGCCGCCCGCTGAGGGACCGGCAGAGGCGGCCGATACGGGAATGGCCTCTCAGCGCGAAAGCGCGGCCACCGCGGCGCCGAGCAGAGAAGCCTGATCGACCGGGGACACGAGAACGCTGCGTGGCGCCTTCGCCGTAAGCATGCGGTGCAGATAGGACTCGAAGGACGAGCGCAGCCCGCGCACCACCATGAAGGTCGTGCCTTCGGCGGCGACCCGGACGGGCGACAGCGGATCGAAACCGCCCGCGGTCCGCTCGACGGCGGCGGCCACCGAAGCCGCGGAGAAAAGCGCCGCCCGCTCGATCAAGAGCGAACAGAGGAACGAAGCGGATGAAACGGTCGAGCGGTCTTCCCCGGACATGATCGCGCTCAAGGCGCCCTCCGCCGAGTACGGAGAGCGCATGAAGGAGGTCACGTCCTTGGTCGGCAGGGCCGCGAGCTTCGACAAGGCCTCGGCGCCGCGCATTTCCAGCACGCCGTCGGCGGCCGCCTGCTTGAGCATGAAAAGGGCCAGCCCGCCGAGATAGGCTCCCGACATCGTCTTCTCGAACGTATAGGCTCCCGGATTCTTAGTGGTCGCGTCGAACGACTCGTCCAGTCGGCCGAGGAAGCGCGTACGGAAGCTGCCCGATTCGCAGACGACGATCTGCGGCGACGCCTCGTCCTCGAAGCCGATCTTGGGGATGCGAGCCTCCGGGTAGGCGACGTTCGTCCCCGTACCGAGGATGAAGCCGACGACGGGGCCGGGCACGGCCGCAGCGCCGAGGGAGAGCCCCCCGTCGGCGGGTATCTCCGCGCTGCCGGCCAGGAGGGCCGCGGTCGTATCGTTGAGCAGCACGACGCGTTCGGGAACCTTCACTCCCCGCCTGCGCAATTCCGCGGCGAGGCCCGAACCGACTTCCCTGCCGACCACTTCGGGCGCGTCGACTTCCTTGCTGAAGAACAGCACCCGGCCGTCGGCGTTCTCGAGGGCTTCCATCGGGTACGAAAAACAGAAGCCCAATCCGTCCATCGCCGCTCCGGAAGGAACCAGCGGCTCGAGCGCGTCGGCGATGAGGGAAAAGAAGCGGTCGGCGGAAACCTGCCCCTTGGTGCCCGGCATGAAGGTCTTGCGGCTTTCCTCCTCCACGGGCTTCCCGTTCGCGTCGAAGCGTATGCGGGCCGCGCGCAGATTCGTGCCGCCGGCGTCGAGCGCGAGCACCACCTTTCCGGCCTGCGCGGCGGCGGCGGGCTTGATGTAGGAAGGCAGCATGGGCAGGGTCGACGGATCGCCGCGAAGGCCGCGCTCCATCTCGATCACCAAGTCCTTGAGAAGCGTTTCGGGATCGCACGCTCCGTAATGGAAACCATAGTAGCGTGCGAAATCGGCGAGGGAACGGGGATCGAACGGCGCGCTCATCGGGAAACCTCCGCGTGGGCTCTTGGGGTCCGCCGTTCTTTGTACCCCCAGTTGCGGCTCAGGCGCAAGCGGTGGCCGCCGCGGATCCAACGCGGAAAGAATCAGATCGCCAGTTTCGGCCGAACCGCGCAGCATGATTCCGCGGAGGGCTTGCTTTGCTTCGCCTCCTTCTTCAAGGCGGCGAACAATTCGCCGGCCGCCTCGAACGGCACTTCCGGCGGCCCCGGACGCTTGCGGTACAGCGCGGCGGTGACGGTGAGCAGGGGGAAACTGCGGACTTCGCCGCCTCGGTCCCGCTCCTCGATGCACCCCAGATGCCGGTCTTCCTCGTCGTAGAACGCGGCGACGTCGTCGGCGAAGCGCGAAACGATGTACGAAACGAGCCGTTCGGCATCGGCCTCCGCTCCCGGACCGGCGCAGTCGATGCCGGCGAAAAAGTCGTCGCCGCCGATATGCGCCGCGAACCAGCCGGCACGGGAAGCGGCGTCTCGCAGCAGGCCGGCGAAAAGCTGGATGATGCGGTCGCCCCTGCGGAAGCCGTACCGGTCGTTGAAGGGCTTGAAATTGTCGAAATCGAAATAGCAGAACAGGCAGTCGGCTTCCGGATCGTTCCAACGCTCGCTTAAGAATTCCTCGAGCCGGGCGTTTCCGGGCAGCCGCGAGAGCGGATTCTGGTCGCGCGCATCGCTCAATTCCCGTTCGGCGACGGCCTCGAGCAGAGAACGCGCGTCGAGGAATCCGGCGTACGCGCCGTTCTCCTCGACGACGACGCCCTCGATGCCGGGACAGCCGATGAAGAGGCTCTGCACCGTGCGCAGGTCCGCGCCGACGTCCGCGACCGGCACCTGGACGAGCAGCCCCCCGAAGGGAACGTTCGCCGCCGCGTGGCTGAGCAGGGAAATGCCGTAGGGGGAATACACGTAGGGGCGAAAATCGCGTTCGCGGAGCAGGCCGACGCAGGCGCCTGAAGCATCGACGACGGGAACGGCGACGGGAGGTTCCCCGTTTTCGCTTCGGCCCCGAAAGCGGTCGAGCGCCGCCATCACGCTTTCTCCGAGCATGATCGGAGGAACGGCGTCGAGCCGGGCCCTTATCGAGGAGGCCGAGGAGGATACGCGCCTATCGGAAGCGGCGAGCTCGGCGACCGCCGGATACGCGTCGAGCAGAAGCGAATGGTCGCGGAGCGGCCGGGCGATCAGGTAGCCCTGGGCGAGGTCGCAGCCGATCTGCCGGCAGGCCAGGAATTCCTTTTCGGTCTCCACGCCTTCGGCTACGACCTGGATGCCCATCAAATGGGCCATGTCCACGATCCGCTCGACGAATTGCCGCTTCCTCGGATCGCTGTCGATGCAGGCGACGAAAAATCGATCGATCTTGATCAAATCGGGCTGCGCGAAATAGAGCAGCTGCAGCCCCGAATAGCCGGCGCCGAAATCGTCGAGGGCGATGCGGAAGTCCTGGCTCTTATATCGCTCGAGCACCGTCTTCGCCGCCGGGTAGTCGGAGAATTCATGCCGCTCGGAAATCTCGAACACGAGCGAAGATGGATCGATCCCCAACTCGGAAAGCAGACGCTGCGTATTTCCCGGCGAATAGTCGGGAGCCCCGGTCACGCGGTTGTCGATATTGTAGAACAGCTTGGCCCCGCCCCGGCGAGGAACGGCCTTGAACGCGCGGAGCGCCTTCTCGCGGAGGACGCGATCGAGCCTATAGAGGATGCCTTCGCTCCAGGCCGCGTCGAAGAGCGCCCCTATCGAGGGGAAGCCGGCGGCGTCGGTGCCCCGAAGGAGGGCCTCGAAGCCATAGGCGGCGCCGGAGCGGATATTGACGATGGGCTGCAGGGCGAAGTCGAGCTGTCCGACGATGCCCTGCCAGAAACTTGATAAGGACAGCATGAGGATACCTTGCCTGCACCTTAAGGCATGGAGATTTTATTGATGTGCTTTTCTCATGAGGAATCGATTAAAGCGCAGCAACGATTTCCGAAGCGGCGTTCAGCGGCAGGATGCCCGCGGCGATCGCGCCGATCAGGGCGGCTCCGAAAGCCGCGGCGCCGTCGACGGGCGCGACGCGCACGGGGAGGCCGAAGCTCGAGGAAAGCGCTTCCGGGAAAAGCGCGTTCCTGCGCGCCAGCCCGCCCGAGACGACGACGGATTCGAGGCGCTCGAAGAGGAAGGGCGCCGCGTCCTTGAAACCGGCCAGCTCGCCCGCGATGCCCTCGAGCGTACCTCGCGCCAAATTCCCGAGCGTCAGGGTGTCGAGGCCGATGCCGCCGATGGAACCGCGGCGATCCGGGTCCGCCCGCGTTCCGTTGAAGGCGGGGTCTACGCGTAGCGGGGACGGAGCGCCGCACCGGGCCGCGGCGGCGGCCAGCAGCCCGTACGCATCGTCCGGCTCCGGGTCCGCGCCGAAATCGCGCAGAATGCCTTCGACCAGGCGGGCGAGGACCTCGTAAGCCTTCCCCGCGCAGAGGGTGGCCCCGACGTGCAGATATCCGAGACCGAAGTAGGGACGCAGCTCCAACGAAGGATGCCCCGCCTCGTTTTGCGAGAAGACCGATATTTGACCGCTCGTGCCGACGCTCACCAGCGCAGTGCGCTCCGGATTCGGTATGAGCCCGAAAAAACCGGCCTGGTTGTCGCCTGCCGAATGGGCGACCGGAACGCCCGCGGCCGTCTCGCCGGCAAGCGAGAAGGGAGCGGCGAGCGATAGGAACGAGGGCGAGCCGGGAGGCAGAATTTCGCCGAGGAGCGCCGGATCGTGGGTTCCGGCGATCGGATCGAAGGCGCCGAAAGGGGCGAGGTTGGTCGCGTCGGTCGATTCGAGGACGGCGCCGACGAGGGAGCCGGTAACGAATTCGTTGATGCCCAGGATGCGCGCGGCGCCCTCGGGCACTCTGCCGAGGAGGCGGTTCGCGTAGTGAGTGAGCAAGCCGTAGCCGACCGGCATGGTCTTTCCGGATCGGTCCGCAAGCCGGCGATGGGCCGTCGCGCCGTCTATCTCGACGCCGCCCGACCGGTCGAGCCAGGTGCGCAGCGGCGAGAGGGGCCGCCCGTCCGCGTCGACGTACAGGATGCCGTGGACTTGGCCGGTCACGCAGATCGAACCGATGGGCGCTTCCAGGGAGTCGAGCATCGCGCGGACCGATTCCAGGATTCCGGCGGGATCCTGCAGGTAGGCGCTCTCGTCGGCCGAAACGACCCGCTCGTTGGGCGCCGAGCGCCGCTCGACGATCGCGCCCGTCTCGAGGTCGACGAGGGACAGGTTGAGGTTCGTGGTGCCGATGTCGATGCCGAGCGCGTTCATGGAAGCCTCCGCATCGATTAAAACCCAAAGGGCCCGTTCCGTCAAACTGCGGTCAATTACCAAAGTTCCGGGGCTGCCGACGTAAAAAACGGGGACTCACTGGTCCTCGCCCCTTCGGGGCTGCGGGAATCGTTCGTCCCCGTTTTTTACTGGCGCGCCCCGAACCTATTGCGGCACGCCGACAGCAAACGAACTGTCCTTCGGCAATAATGAAGCGGCTCTTGGCTAAGGCTGGGCGCGCCAGTAGAAAAGGGACGCGAGCGCTTCCCGCAGGCGGCGGACCGAAGGTCCGAAGCCGAGGACAAGCGAGCGTCCCTTTTTTACGTCGGCAGCCCGAGATGACCGGAAGAGCCTCTTCTTTAAGGTCTTACTCGTTTGCGGTCGCGCGGGAAGAGGCTGGCTTCCTTCACGTTCGGCAGCCCGAGGATCTTCTGGGTGATGCGCTCGCAGCCGATGGCGAAGCCGCCGTGGGGCGGGCAGCCGTACTTGAAGACCGACAGGTAGTCGGAGAGGTCCTCCGCCTTGAGGCCGAACTTCGGCAGGACCTCGAGCAGTTCAGCGTAGACGTTGTGGCGCCGGCCGCCGGTGGTGATCTCGAGGCCCCGGAAGATCGCGTCGAAGCTCATCGTGCGCGCGGCGTCCAGGGGATAGGTGTAGAAGGGGCGGTGGCGTCGGGGGAATTCGTTGATGAATACCAGGTCGGTGCCGTGCTCGCGCATCGACCAGGAGCAGATCAGGCGCTCGACCTCGGGGTTGATTTCGAAAGCCTTCTTGCCGCCCTGCTTCTGGAGCGCGGCCTCCTCGGCGGCGAGCTCGATCGCGCGGTCGTGGCCGACGATGGGCGCGTCGGCGACCTGCTTGGCGGTCGGCACGGCGGCGTTCCAGAGCGCGAGTTCCTCGGCGTTCTTCTCTGCGACCTGAGCGAACACGTGCGTGAGAATGCCTTTCTCCAGTTCGATTAGGTCGCGCTCGCTCTCGATGAAGCCCATCTCGACGTCCAGGGACACGTACTCGTTGAGGTGCCGCGGCGTATCGTGCTTCTCGGCGCGGTAGGCGGGCGCGACTTCGAACACGCGCTCGAGGCCGGAAGCGACCATCGTCTGCTTGTAGAACTGCGGAGACTGGGCCAGGTACACCTTCGTGTCGAAGTACTCGACCTCGAACAGGCCCGTGCCGCCCTCGGTGCCGCCGGAGATGAGCTTGGAGGTCTTCATCTCGGTGAAATCCTGAGAGCGCAAATACGAAGAGAAAGCGTCGATGATGGTCGACTGGATCTTGAAGATCGCCCGGATCTTCGGATTCCGGACGGACAGCGGCCGGTTGTCCAGGATCACGTCGAGGCCGATCTTGTCGGGGTCCTGGTTGACCGGGTACGGGAGGTCGGGCGCGGCGGCCGCGATAACCTCGACCTTCTCGGCGCGGAGCTCGGCTCCCCCGAGTGCCTTTGGATTTTCAGCGGCGACGCCGACCGCGGAGATCACCGTCTCGAGGGTCAGGTCCGCCTTCCCCTCGACCACTACCTGGGCGATGCCCGAGCGGTCGCGGAGCATCACGAAGGATACGCCGCCGAGCTCGCGCACGCGGTGCACCCAGCCCTTCATCTCGACTTTTTCGACGCTTTTGGAAGCGGCAACCGCCGCGAGTTCTTTCGCCAGTACGCGCATCTTACTTCTCCCCGCTCAGTTTCTCGGCCACGAGCTTGCCCGCCAGGACGGGATCGGCCCTGCCGCCGGTGGCCGCGATGGTCTTTCCGACCAGGTAGGCCGTGATCTTCTGGTCGCCCGCGGCAGCCGCGGCGACGGCCTTCGGGTCGGCCGCAAAGGCGGCCTCGACCGCCTTGCCGATCACGGCCGGGTCGACGATCTGCTCCCAGCCGCGCTCCTTCACGATCGCCGCCGGATCGGCGTCGTCAGAGAATACCGCTTCCAAGGTCTGCTTGGCTATCTTGCCGGAAATCTTTCCGGAAGCGACCAGGGACACCAGGGACGCCAGCCGCTTGGGGGAGAGCCGCATCGAAGCCATACCCTCGGCTGCGATCTT
>QKCO01000036.1 GCA_003245635.1 Treponema sp. | reverse complement strand
CAGGACCAGCCTGCCCGGATTGAGCTTGGAAGCCGCCATGAGCGCTTCCCACACGATCCCTTCCTGCAGCTCGCCGTCTCCGGCGATCACGAAGGTCCGGTAGCCCAGGCCGCGGTATTTCGCGGCGCAGGCCATGCCGAGCCCGATCGAGAGGCCGTTCCCCAGGGAACCGGCCGTCGCGTCGACGCCCGGCGTCTTCTTCATATCCGGGTGGCCCTGGAGCTTGGAGTCGAGCATGCGGAGGGTCGGCAGGATTTCCGGCGGGAAGAAGCCCCGGCGGGCGAGCGCCGCGTACATGATGGGGCAGGCGTGCCCCTTCGAAAGGATGAACCGGTCCCGGTTTTCCCAATGGGGATCTTCGGGGCGCAGCTGCATGATGCCGAAGTACAGGGCCGCGACGATATCCGCGCTCGACAGGGACGGGCTCGGGTGCCCGTCCTTCGACCGGTAGACCATTTCTACGACGTCGCGCCGTATAAGCCGCGCCTTGTTCCGCAGAAACGCGGGGTCCTTGGAGCTTTCCATTCCTACAGTCCTTTCACCAATTCCTTGAAGGCGTCCACGCCCAGGCGCGGACTCGACAGCACGACCTTTCCGGTTTCCTTTGCCAGAGTCTCCTCCATCCGCGCCATCGAGCCCTGCGCGAGCACGATGAGGTCTGCCTCCTTGGCAGCGTCGACGGCCTTCTCGAGGATGAGCCGGTCGTGCGTAGCCGCGTCTCCGTCGGTGATCGCCGCGAAGGCGCCGTCGGCCAGGGCGCGCACGATGCGCACCGAGCGGCCGGCTTCCTTCGCGCGCAGCTCGAGCAGATCCGCGGTCGGCTTCAGCGTGGTCGGGAGCGTCGCGATGACGGCGACGGTCCTGCCTTCGGCGACGGCCTTGCGGGCCATCGCGTCGTCGATGCGGAGCACGGGTACCGGAACGAAGGGCTTGGCGATGTCGACCACGTCCCCGACGGACGAGCAGGTGTTCAGGATCGCGCAGGCTCCCGCGTCGACGGCGGCACGGTAATAGGAAAGGAGCCTCGCGGATACGGCGGGAGTGAGTCCGCCCGCGGCGATGACGTCCGCGATGAGGCTGTCGTCCAGGATATTGATGATGCCGTATTCGGGCATCCGCTCCTTGAGCATCTTGCGCAGGGGATCGACGAGCGCCGCTCCCGTGTAGATGGCCGCTATCTTTTTCATCGATTCAACTCCTCGAGTGTAATCACACGTATGACGTATCATATCATGAGTTTCAAAAGGCGCAACAAAATTCGTACGGGTCCGTCATACGCGAGGGAGAACCGCAGGCAGTAGAATTGAGATAGTTGACTTGTCAACATCTTTAAGCTAGCCTACGCTTGATGGAAGTCGATCGATGAACCAGACCATGATCCTCAAGTCCGCGGGCTTCATCAGCCGCGGCTCGATGAGCTACCTGGACAGGGCCCTGCGCGAGTTCGGCTTGGGGAGCGGTACCTACCCGGCGCTGCTCTGCCTGGGCGCGCACGGCCCGATCAACCAGAGCCGCCTCAGCGAAGAGCTGGCCGTCGACAAGGCCTGGACGACGCGGGCCGTCCGCCGGCTCCTTTCCCTCGGCTATGTCGCGAAGCGGACCGATCCGGCCGATTCGCGCGCCTGCCTGCTCTCCATTTCGGAGAAAGGCCGCGATGTCGTTCCCCGCGTCAAAGAGGAGCTCCGGCGCTGGAACGCGCTGCTGTGCGAAGGCCTCGACCCGGAGGACCTCGCGCTCGTCGACCGCTGTCTGGCGGCGATCGCGGAAAACGCCCGGCGGCATCGGTCCGAGCCCGGTAAGAAAAAAGGAGAAACCGCAGAATGAGCGAAATGGCCAAAGCAGCGATCCCTGATCAAGAGTCGCACTCTCCCGACCGGATGCTCATCCTCTTCAGCATACTGCCGCTCACCTTCATGGCGACGCTCGACGGCAGCATCGTGAACGTGGCTCTGCCGACGATGGCCCGAAGCCTTTCGACCGGCACCGGCGCGATCGCCTGGGTCGTGACCGCCTACCTCCTGGCGATCGTGTCCCTCATTCTCTTCTTCGGCAAGCTCGGCGACGTGATCGGCATGTCCCGCGTGTTCCTCGGCGGGATCGGCCTTTTTTCGATCGGCTCCCTGCTTTGCGGAATATCGTTCTCGTTTCCCGCGCTCGTCGCTTCCCGCGTCGTGCAGGGCGTCGGGGCCGCGGCCGCTATGGCCACGAACCTGGCCATCATCGCGAAGGTCTTTCCGCCGACCGAGCGGGGGAAGGCGCTCGGCCTCGTCGGCTCCTTCGTCGCGCTCGGCACCTTGTCGGGGCCGCCCCTCGGCGGGTTCATAACCGACGCGCTGTCCTGGCCGTACATCTTTCTCATCAATGTGCCGATCGGACTGATCGCCTTCTTCTTCGGCCTCCGCGTTCTGCCGAAGGACGCTCCCGACGAGCCGGCCGGCATCGACGTACCCGGCGCGCTCCTGTTCGCCTGCGCGACCGCCGCTCTGTTCGGTTCGATCATCATCGGCGGGGAGCGCGGCTACCGGAACGCGCCGGTCGCGGCGGGATTCATCGTTTCAGCAGTCTCCTATGCGGCTTTCTACTTTCGGGAGCGTCGGACATCAGCGCCCCTATTGGATTTTTCGATCTTTTCGAATTCCCTGTTCGTCCTGAGCCTTTTCTGCGGATTTCTCAGCTTCGTGTCCATCAGCGCCTCGAGCATCATGCTGCCCTTCTATCTGCAGAACGCGCTTCGGCTGTCGCCGAGCTTCGCGGGCCTGTTCATGATGGCCTATCCCCTGGTCCTCGCCGTCGTCGCTCCGGCGAGCGGACGGCTGTCGGACAAGATCGGCTCGGAAATCCTGACCCTCGTAGGGCTTACGTTGGGGGGAGTCGGCCTTCTGCTTCTTTCGACCGTGACCGAGGCGACGCCCCTGAAGGCGGTGCTCGGCTACGTTCTGGCCACCGCGGTCGGGAACGGCATGTTCCAGTCTCCGAACACCTCGCTCATCATGTCGAGCGTTCCCCGCAAGTCGCTCGGCGTCGCCGGAAGCCTCAACGGGCTCGCGCGCAATTTCGGCATGGCGTTCGGTATCTCCGCGTCGATCTCCCTGCTCTACATCCTGATGAGCTTCAAGATCGGCCGTCCGGTATTCTCCTATGTCGAAGGGCGGACGGACGTATTCTTTTTCGGAATGCGCGGCGTGTATCTGGCCGCGGCCCTCGTCAGCCTGTTCGGCTCCGCGCTGACGGCGTACCGCCTGGTCTCCAGGAAACGGCGGACGTAGCGGCCCGTCAGGCTTCGCCGCCTGAGCGGACCGTCGCCCGGATGAAATCGATGAAATTGCGCACCAGCGGGATGCCGTAGGATTCGGCGTGCCATATCATCCAGTTCGCGCGGACGAACGGCGTGCCGTCGGTATTGAACAGGGGCATCGTGAAGAGAGCCGCGCTTTTGTCGATGAACTCGGGCGAGAGGAATATGCCGTAGCCCAGTCCGCTCGAAATCATTTCCCGGCAGGTGTCGCCGTGGTTGACGTGCATGCCGACTTTCGAGGGGACCGAGAAATGATCGTCCCACCAATCGTCTAAGAGCTTCTTCGAATACGAGTCGCTGATGTATTGGATGCGCGGCAGGGAAGGCAGATCCTCGAGCTTTATCTCCGTCGAATACGCGACGACCGCCTGGCTGACCGAGAGCAGGCATTTTTCCAATTTGTTGTACGAGTCGCCGCGGATGAAGCCGACGTGCGCCTGGCGCTCCTCCACCTGCTCCACGACGACGCCGCTGACGTTCATGGAGATGTCGAAATTGACCTGCGGAAATCGTTCCTTGTATCGATGCAGCAGGGACGGCAGTATGTAGCGCCCCATCGAATTGGTGATGCCCAGCTTGATCGACCCGGCCCGCCCGCTCGAGATCTTCTGAATGTTGTCCTTGATCTCCGCTATGTGCCTCAGGAGCCCTTCCGTTTCCGAGGCGACGAATTCCCCTTCGGGCGTGAACGTAACTCCTTTGGTGGTCCTGATCGCGATCTGCACGCCGAGCTCGTACTCTATCTGCTGAAGCCGCTTGGTGACCGTCGGCTGGGTCGTATTCAGGAAATCGGCGGTGCGGGTGATGTTGCGCAGGCGGTACAGCGCGGCTATCAGGTTCCAATCCTGCTCGGTCATTATGCTCATCCCGATAATCGGATTCTTTATCATTCCATTTTGGAATGGATTCCCATAGTAAACAACGATTTTACGGCCCGGTCAAGGCGTTCCTATAATTCCCCCACGGAAGTCCGGGAAGGATTCCGATCGTCCAGAAAGCGCAAGGGGAGGAGAACTTGAAGCATTTGGATCGCTTGCTCGGCGCGGCGATGGCCGCATTGGGTTTGGCCGTCGCGATGACCGGCTACGGCCTGGGCTATATGCAGAAGCAGAAAGCCGGTCCGGGTTTTTTGCCCGTATGGGTCGGGATCGGCATTCTCGCGTTGGGGATCGCCATTTTCGCCGTCAGCTTTTCCAAGAAGGCGGACGGAGGCCGGAATCCGTTCGAGAAGAAAGAATTCATCAATATGGCGTTCCTGGTCGGCGGCACCGTCGCCGTGATCGCGCTCACCCCGTTGATCGGGCTCGTGATTCCCCTGGGGCTGATGGGCGGCGCGTACGCCCGCGCCATGGGAACCAAGAGCGTCAGGAAAATCGCCGCGCTCGTCGTCTTCATACCGGCCGCGATGTTCCTGATCTTCGGCGTGGGGCTTCGCGTGCAATTGCCGATGGGCATTTTCGGCCGGTGAGGGCGGAGGAAACATGGAAATACTGCAGCATTTAGCGATGGGCTTTTCTGTCGCCTCCGCGCCGATAAACCTGCTCTACTGCCTTTTCGGCGTCGTCTTCGGCATCGTCATCGGGGCGCTTCCCGGATTGGGACCCTCCGCGGGGATCGCCATCCTGCTCCCGCTGACCTACGGCATGAATCCGGTCGCCGGCATCATCATGCTGGCGGGCATCTACTACGGAGCCATGTACGGCGGATCGGTCACCGCGATCCTCATAAATACGCCCGGCGATTCGGCCGCCGTCATGACGGTCATGGACGGGTATCCCCTGGCCAAGAACGGCAAGGGCGGCAAGGCGCTCGGCATGGCGGCGATCGCGTCCACGATCGGAGGGACGATCTCCGTCCTGCTGTTCACCTTCCTGGCGCCGCTTCTGGCCGGCTTCGCGCTGCGCTTCGGTCCGCCCGAATATTTCGCGCTGATGGCGATGGGGCTCACCGCGATAGGCGGCATGACCGGAAAATATCCGCTGAAGGGCTACCTGGCCGCGATGGTCGGCCTGTTCCTGGGAACCGTCGGCTTGGACCTGGTGACCGGAGATCAGCGCTTCATCTTCTTCGGTTTCCGAGAATTGTACGAAGGCGTCGATTTCCTGCCGGTGGCCATGGGCCTGTTCGGCATCGCGGAGATCATCGCGATACCCGAAAGCAGCGGCGACTCGAAAATCGACAAACACGCTCTGACCTTCCGCAAACAGCTGCCGTCGAAAAGCGACATGGCCGTATCGACGCCGCACGTCCTGCGGGGCACCTTCCTCGGCTTCTTCGTCGGGATGCTTCCGGGCGCCGGCGCGACCATCGCGTCGTTCCTGTCGTACGGCATGGCCAAAAACACGTCGAAGCGGAGCGCCGAATTCGGCACCGGCGTCATCGAGGGGGTCGCCGCTCCGGAAGCCGCGAACAACTCGGCGGCGGTCGGCGCGATGGTCCCGATGCTCACCCTGGGCGTGCCCGGCTCGGCCGCCACCGCGATCATGATGGGCGCTCTGATGATGTTCGGCCTGAAGCCCGGCCCGCTCATGTTCGAGAAATCGCCGGAATTCATCTGGGGCCTGATCGGGAGCATGTACATCGGCAATCTCCTGATGCTGCTGCTCGCCCTGTTCGGCGTCCGCTACATCGTCCGCATTCTGAACGTCTCTGCCCCGATCCTGAACGCGGTCGTGGTGGCGTTCATCCTGATCGGTGCCTATTGCCTGAACAATTCGATGTTCGACGTCGGGTTGACGGTCTTCTTCGGAGCGGTGGGCTTCTTCATGAAGAAGCTGAATATTCCTTCAGCGCCGATGGTCCTGGCGCTCGTGCTTGG
>QKCO01000132.1 GCA_003245635.1 Treponema sp. | reverse complement strand
GAGGGACGCCAGCAGCATCGCCACGGGGCTCGGGGCGCTGTCCGCGCCGCCGAATAGGGGCGGCTCGTCGATCTCGATGCGGTGTTCTCCCGCCGTGATGTAGGTTTTCGCGCTATCGGCGGCTTCGGCCGCGACGTGTATTATCGCCATCCCGCTGTGCCTACCGCGGCTTCGTCAGCAGCTTCTTTTCGATGATGGACGCGAAGAGACCCATGCCGTACAGGAGTCCGTCTTCGTCCATGAGGTAGTTCGCGTTGTGGTGGGGCCATACCGCGCCTTTCGCCTCGTTTCGTGTGCCGACCTGAACGAAACAGCCGGGACATCCGGTCGCTTCCGTGAATGCGGAGAAATCCTCGCCGGGCATGATCGGCTGCAGCTCCTGTATCGCGCCGTTACCGAACCATTCGGTTATCGCGCCGCGGACCGCGTCCGTCAAAGCTGCGTCGTTGACCACCGAGTCGTATCCCTTCTCGTACGAGACTTTGCAGGACGCGCCGGCGCTCTTCGCTATCCCTTCGGCGATCTCTTCGATGAGGGCGGGCATCCGACCGCGCAGTTCCCGGGAGAAGGTCCGAACGGAGCCGCTGAGGGACACTTCGTCCGCGATGATGTTGTACGCCTCTCCGCCGCGGATGGCGCATACGGAGACCACCGCTTTCTCGTAGGCGCTTATCCGGCGCGCGACGATGGTTTGGAGTCCCATGACGATTTGGGCAGCCGCGACGATCGGGTCCACGCATTGCTCCGGCTGTGACGAGTGGCCTCCCTTCCCGACGACCGCGATATCGAAGCGATCGGTCGCGGAGGTCAGCACGCCATCCAGGAGGCCGAACGTCCCGGTCGGGAGGTTGGAGGTGAGATGCAGTCCGTATATTTCGGCGACCCCGCGCATGGCGCCGGCTTCGACCAGCTCCGCGGCGCCGCCCGGAGGCACTTCTTCGGCATGCTGAAATATGAACACGATGGTCCCGTTGAGCCGATCGGTCTTTTCGGCGAACAGCTTCGCGATGCCGAGCAGTATCGCCGCGTGCCCGTCGTGACCGCACGAATGCATCGCCCCTTTGTTGACCGACGCGAAGGGCAGATCGTTCGCTTCGGTCATGGGCAGCGCGTCGATGTCCGCCCTCAGCGCGATCGTAGGGCCTGCGCCGGAACCCCGCAGCGTTCCGATGACGCCGGTCTTGGTCGGGCGGGATACTTCGATATTCCGAAAGCTTTTCAGCTGCTTCTCGATGAAATCCGAAGTGTCGAATTCCCGAAAAGAAAGTTCGGCGTATTTATGGAAATGCCGACGCCATTCGATGACCTGGGAATGCAGGTCTTCAAGCTCCGTACGCAGTGCATTCATACTTCGTTCAGCTCCCTTCGCCGCCGTCGGCCGCTTTTCACCTATCTTATAATCGTTTCTGCGCTTACACTAGGCGGCGACCCATCCTCGGAGGAGACGCGCATGAGAACTATCGAAGAAATGGAGACGCTCATCGCTTGCGGGCTCGGCGAGGTCCCTTGCGACTGGAAGCTCGCGAACGTGAATCTGGTGAACGTTTTTTCCGAGGAGATCCTCAAGACCGATATCTATATCAAGGGGAAGCGGATCGTCTCCATCGATCCTCATGCCGCCCTCGAAGCGGCCAAGGTAAAGGACTGCTGCGGCGCTTTCGCGATCCCCGGTCTGATCGACGCGCATATGCATTTCGAATCGACCATGCTTTCTCCCGAAGCGCTCGCGTCGGTGGTCGTGCCCTGCGGAACCACCACGATGCTCGCGGACCTCATGGAGATCGCCAACGTCGCGGGCGAGGCAGGCCTCAGGGAAATGCTCAAGTCGATCGAAACGCTCCCCTACCGCATGCTGATCGAGGTGTCCTCCCGCGTGCCGACGGCGCCCGGCCTCGAGACGACCGGAGCCGTCCTGGGAGCGGAAGAAGTCGACGGCCTGCTCGGGTGGGACAAGAGCGTCAGCCTCGGAGAGATGGACTCGTCGAAGATATTGATCACCCGGGAACGGCAGTATCTCCAGAAGATCGTTTCTGCCCTGAAGCGGGGAAAGATCGCGAACGGCCACGCGATCGGCCGGCTCGGCCAGGAATTGAACACCTACGCGGCTTCGGGGATTTCCGACGACCACGAATGCGTCACGGTCGAAGAGATGGTCGCGCGGCTGCGGGTCGGCATGAAGGTGATGGTGCGGGAAGGAAGCGCGGAACGGAACGCCGATGCGCTGATAAAAGGCGTTCTGGCGAGCGGCGTCCCGACCGAGAACCTTCTCTTTTGCACCGACGACAAACACATCGACGATATCGAGGCCGAAGGCCATATCAACTACAACGTGAACAGGGCCGTCTCGCTCGGGCTCGATCCGCTTGAAGCCATCAAGATGGCGACCATAAATACCGCCAAGCATTTCAGGATCGAGGATGAAGTCGGAAGCATCACGCCCGGGAGGCTCGCGGACATCGTCATAACGGATTCCCTGGAAAATATCGTTCCGCGTGAAGTGTGGTTCGAAGGGAAGCCGGCCGCGGCGCACGGTAGGCTGATCGAGGAAAAAGGGGTCAGGCCATATCCGGATTGGATCAAGGACACCGTCCACCTGAAGCGCTCCGTGAAGGCCGATGATTTCAAAGTCGATTGTTCCGCCGGGCGGATGCGGAACGGAAGAGTCGAAGCGAGAGTCATCGAGCTGATAGAAAACCAGATAATCAATAAGGAGTCGATAGTCGAGCTTCCGACGGAAAACGGTGAAGCCGTCTGCGATTTGAACGCCGACTGCCTTAAGATCGCGGTCGTCGAGCGGTACGGGAAGACGGGCGGCATCGGCGTGGGCTTCGTGAAGGGCTTCGGCTTGAAATCGGGCGCGCTGGCCTATTCCATGTCCCACGACCACCACAACATCGTGGCCGTCGGGACGAACGACGCCGATATCGCCCTGGCCGTAAACCGCGTCGCGGAAATGAAGGGCGGCCTCTGCACCGCCCGAGACGGCGCGGTCGTCGCGTCGATGCCGCTGCCGATAGGCGGCATCATGAGCGAAAAATCGTCGGCGGAAGTCGCCGCCGAACTCGAAACGATGAACGGAAGCGCTCGCGGCATCGGATGCGCATTGCCCGCCCCATTCATGACCCTTAGCTTCGTCTCGCTGCCGACCGTTCCCGAGCTCGGATTGACCGACAAAGGCTTGATCGACGTGCTGCGACACAAGCTGGTTCCGGTGCTCCTCTGAGCCTGCGTCGGCGCTGCAGGCCGAGGATTCCGCGCAAGCCGGAATGGCTCGATCAATTGCGTTTTCGCAATTGCATCATTATAGGATTGCATGATCGTCTTGCGTCGCAACGGCGAAGAAACAGACGATTCGCCTAATTTATAGGGGGAACGGGCGCTGAATTCACTTGGCCCCTTTCTTGCTGGTTTGTCGGTTGACAACTTTCCAGGAGGAGTAGGGCAACATGAAAACACGAGCGGCGATTCTCAATGGCGCGTACGACATCGATTTGATCGAACGGGACTTGGTCTGCGGCGACGACGAGGTGATAGTGAAGAATCACCTCATGGGCATTTGCGGTTCCGACAAGAACTTTTATAGAGGCAAATTGCCGCCGAAAACCGCGGAATTTCGCCAGGATCCCAACTTCCCCTTCGCGCTCGGGCACGAGAGCGGGGGCACGGTCGTCGAGGTCGGGAGCCGCGTGAGCGACCTGAAAGTCGGCGATAAGGTGATGGCCTTCGGCTGGAACAACAACTTCGCCGATTATTTCGTCTCGAAGCCCTGGCAGCTTCAGCCGGCGCCCGAGGGGCTCGATATGGATTTGGTGGGGCTCGGCGAGCCGATCGCCTGCGCCATGTATTCCGGTCTCCATTGCGAGGCGCAGCTGGGAGACACCGTGGTCGTCATGGGAGGCGGCTTCGCGGGGCAGATCATCGCGCAGTGCGCCAAGAAGAAGGGTGCCGAAAAGGTCATCGTGGTCGACGTTCTGGACGGAAAGCTCGATCTCGCCAAGAAACTGGGCGCTGACCTGACGATCAATCTGACCAAGCAGAATCCGGTCGAGGCGATCATGGACTTGACCGGGGGCGTCGGCGCCGACGTCGTCGTCGAGGCGGCGGGGTCGCAGGAATCCTTCAATACCGCGAGCGAAATCGTCCGGCACAACGGCAGTTTCGTCTTCTACAGCTGGGTTACCCAGCCGATCACGCTCAATATCAGCCGCTGGCACGACGACGGGATACGCTTCATCAATACCTGCCTCGTGCACCACACCTGGCGGGAACGCTTCGTGTGGACGTATGAGGCGCTCCGCCCGGTCGTCAAGGGCCTGATCGAGGTCAAGCCGCTCATCACGAACGAGTTCGCGCTCGCGGATATAAAAGCCGGCTTCGACCTATCGGACAAAGACGAATCGGCCATCAAAGTGGTTTTCCGCCCCTAAGCTTCGAAGGATGCATTTATCGATACCGCGATGCCGTCGCGGCATCGATCGCGATTGTATTGCAAATGGGCAACGCGGAGATTGCATAAGGGTTGCACGTTCGCAATACAATAAAATAGCTCGAATTTTATCAAAAATAGTGGCGATTTATTTAACTACCAGTTCTATAAAGATATATGAAGAATTCATATATAAAAAAATCTTTGGCATACTACTTGCTTTTAGGACTACCAGGAATCGTGAATCCCTGCCGGCATCATGCAGACAAGCGGATGCCGCAGCGGAATGGTTCTCAAGCATGACCGAGAAAGGAGAGGAAAATGCGAAAGGCCGGGATCATGATCATCGCGATGGCGCTGATCGCCTCAAACGTATTCGCTGCTGGACAGGGTGAAAAGAAAGCGAAATATCCGGAAAAGCCGGTGGAATTCGTCGTTCCCGCCTCTCCGGGCGGCGGAAGCGATATTCTCGCGCGGCTCATTCTCGACATTATCCAGAAGAATAATCTGGTGGACGGGAACATCGTCGTCGTGAACAAGGGCGGCGGCGGCGGCACCGTCGGCATGGCGTATCTGGCGAGCCAGCCCGGCGACTATTCCATCATGACCATGAACGCCGCCCAGGCTTTGGCCGGACGGGCCACTCCCGCCCTCGGCAAGACCGAGTTCTCCTACCTGGCCAACCTGGCGATGGACAACGTGCTGTTCGTGGCGAAAGCCGACGGCCCGTACAAGACGTTCAAGGACGCGGTGGACGCCATCAAGCAGAATCCGGAGAGCATCTCCGTCGGCGTGGCCGACAACCTCGACCAATTGTGCGTCATCCAGATCAACGAAGGGGTCGGCACCAAGTTCAACACCGTGTATTTCGACAGCGCGGGGGAAATCGCCACGGCGCTCCTGGGCGGACACATCCAGCTGGGCATCTTCAACCCCAACGAATGCATCGGCCAGGTGCAGGCGGGAACGATGGTCGCCCTGGGCGCGTTCTCCAACGAGCGGCTCGATCCGCCCTTTCAAGCCGTCCCCACTTTCGCTGAAATGGGCTACCCGGGCATCGAGTTCCAGATGTTCCGTTCGATCATGGGTTCTCCGAAAATGTCTCCCGAAGTGCAGAAATACTGGAGCGACGTCATGAAGAAAGTCGTCGCGACCGATCAGTGGAAAACGAGCTACATCAAGAAGAACGGTCTTGAAGAGAAGTTCATGCCGGTCGAGGAATACGGCCCCTACCACATGAAGACGACCGAGCGTCTGTATACGATGGGCAAAAACATCGGCTTGTTCAAATAACCCGAACCGCAGCGACAGGCGATGCGTAAACGGGAAATCCTTAGCGCGGCGTTCGGATTTCCCGTTGCTTTTTCATCCGTTGGACGGGAGAATGAATCATGGTTGGACGTGCGATTTCGATTGCGTGCATTCTCGTTTCGGGGTATTGGATGCAGCAAGGGGTATTCAATTACGGATTCTGGACGAAGGACAGTCCCGGCGGCGGGTTCATACCCACGATCTTCGGGGCGCTGGTTCTGGTGCTGTCGCTTTTCGTCTTGTTCCGCCGTACCGGGGAAAAAGATAAGAAAGTAGAGATCGAGCTGCCGGCGCTGATACCCGTCGCCGCGGCGATCGCAGGCGTTGTGCTGATACAGGTCGCCGGAATAACCGCCGCCGTGTTCCTGTTCGTCGCCGCGTGGATGAAATTCCTGAGCAAATATTCCTGGATCAAATCCTTGCTGGTCAGCGCCGTCTTCTCCCTGTTCATTTACGGCGTCTTCAGAATGTGGCTCAGCGTTCCCTTCCCGAAGGGCATCTTGGGATTAGGCTGAAAGGAGAGGGCGACGTGCAGAATTTTGATTTGCTGATGCAGGGATTTTCGACCGCGTTTTCCTTGTCGAATTTGACCGTCGCGGTCATCGGCGCCTTCTTGGGATTGATCGTCGGAGCCATGCCGGGCATCGGGGCGGTGACCGGCGTATCGCTCCTTTTGCCTTTGACATTTAAAATGAACCCGACGACGGCCATCATCATGCTCGCCGCCCTGTACTACGGAAATATGTACGGGGGCGCGTACAGCGCGATACTCCTGAATATCCCCGGAGATTCGCCGGCGGTCATGACCGCCTTGGACGGATATCCGTTGAGCAAGAAGGGCGCCGCCGGCAAGGCGCTGTTCGCCGCGAACAGCGCCTCCTTCTTCGGCGGCACGATCGGCATCATCGCGCTGACCATTTTCGGGCCGATGCTCGCGCAGATCGGGCTGAAATTCGGCCCCGCGGAAATAACGGCGCTCATCATCCTTGCGCTGACGTCGATCGGCTGGCTTCTGGGCGAAGACCCGATGAAGGGAATCATCGCGTCCGGGATCGGCATCCTGCTGTCCACCATCGGTATGGATACGATGGTCGGAGGAAATCCGCGGTTCACCTTCGATTCCATCGCGCTCCTGAGCGGCATCTCCTTCATTCCGCTGGTCATCGGCATGTTCGGCCTGAGCCAGGTGATGGAAGTAACGGCTTCGCGGGGCGAAGGCGATTCGCAGATCGAGGGCAAGCGGCTCACGATCAGGGAAAGCATCCTCGACCGCAGCGAGGCCAAACGGATGGTCATGCCGGTGCTCAAGGGCGGGCTGCTCGGCAATTTCGTCGGCTTCCTTCCGGGCGCCGGAGGCACGACGGGTTCGTTCCTCGCCTATGTCCTCGAGAAGAAGACCGGAAAGAACCGGGAGCTGATGGGCGAAGGTGCCATCGAGGGGGTCGCCGTATCCGAATCGGCGAACAACGCGGCGGCCGTCGGCGCGTTCGCTCCGCTGCTTTCTCTGGGGATCCCCGGGTCGGCTACTTCGGCGGTGCTGCTGGGCGGCTTGATGATGTGGGGGCTGCAGCCCGGGCCGCTGCTCTTCCAGGAGCAACCCGAATTCGTCTGGGGCCTGATCGGGTCGATGTATATCGGAAACGTGATCTGCATCATCGCGGGACTGATGGTCATTCCCTTCCTCATGTCCATCCTGCGCGTGCCGAAGGGAATCATCGCGCCGGTGATCGTGATGATCTGCATCGTCGGCGCGTATTCGGTGAACAACAGCATGTTCGACGTGTGGTTCATGATCGGCGCCGGCGCCGTCGCGTACCTGCTGAAGAAGAACAATTACCCGATCCCGCCGGTGCTGCTGGCGTTCGTGCTGGCCCCCCGCTTCGAGCAGTCGATCCGCAGGGCGTTCTCCATTTCTCACGGCAGCCCCATGATCTTCCTGCAGAAGCCGATCTCCGCGTTCCTGCTCGCGCTGACGTTCCTGTTCCTGCTTTCGCCGATCGTGATGAAGCTCGCGTCGAAAGCGAAGGCGAATTCGGTAAAGGCCGGCTAGCGGGCTCCGGCCGGTTGAGACAGCCCCGGAAGCTGCCGGCTTCCGGGGCTAGTTCGCCTCCACGATGTTGAGCTTCTTCATTTTGCGCCATAGGGTGCTCGAATCCATCCCGAGGGCCTTGGCGGCTTCCTTCTTCGTGCCCGAAACATGGAGCGCCTTGAGGATGGCGTCCCGCTCCCAGCCGTCTTTCGTCTTCGGATAGGAAGAAGGGGCGGCGATTTCGAGGCATCTGCGGACATCGTTTTCACCCGCCGATTCAGCGGTGCACAGCACGGCCAGCCTTTCGCAGAAATTGCTCAATTCCCGCACGTTGCCCGGCCAATCGTATTCGGTGACCAGGCGGAGCGCATTTTCGGTGAAGCCGCGCAGGCTCGTCCTGAAACGGTTCCGGTTGATCTCGAGGAAGTGCTCGCAGAGCACCTGGATGTCCGAACGGCGGGCGCGCAGCGCTGGTAGGGTCAGCTTGAGCACGTTCAGACGATAGAGCAGGTCTTCCCGGAATTTGCCTTCCTTGACCAGGGCGTTGAGATTCTTGTTCGATGCCGAAAGAATCCGGATATCGATGGGGATGACCCGGTCGTGGCCGATGCGCATGATCTCCCGCTCTTGGATGACGCGCAGCAGCCGGCTTTGGAGCTTGGCCGATATGTCTCCGATCTCATCCAGGAAAATGGTGCCGTTGTGGGCCAATTCGAAAAGGCCGATCTTGCCGCCCTTGCAGGCGCCGGTGAAGGCGCCGTCGACGTAGCCGAACAATTCGCTTTCCAGAAGGTCTTCCGCGAGCGCGGCGCAGTTGATCGCGACGAAGGGCTGGTTGCGGCGTTCGCTTTCCCGATGGATGCTTTGGGCGAAAAGCTCTTTCCCGGTCCCGGTCTCCCCATAGATGAAGATGTTGGAATCGACGAGGCTGAACTTCTTCGCCATATCCACCGCATCCTCCAAGGAGCGTTCCTTCCCGAGAATATCGGCGAACGAATATTTGGCGACCAAGCCCTTCGCGTGCATTTTTTTTCGGATGTCGCTCTCGAGCTCCTGGATCTTCGTCACGTTCGTGAACGTAATCACCGCTCCCGAATCGCCGGCGGGGACGCAGTTGACCGTGTGGACCCGGTCGCGGATCGGGATCAGTTCCCCCAGCGTCCGTTTCCCGCTTTTCAGCGTCGGCCTGATATCTATGCGCGGCAGCAGCTTCGATATCTGGGTCCCTTCGATTTGGGTTTTCTCATGGGCCAAAAGGTTGCGGGCGTATTTGTTTATCGTCGTCACGCAGCCGCTTCTATCGGTCGTTACGATCCCTTCGAAGGTATAGTCCATGATGCTTTCGAAACGATCGCTCCGCTCGCGTTCCATCCGCAGGATGCGCAAGGTTCGGATGCTTTCGTCGATCGCTTGGCGTATCGTCTTCTTTCCCGATTCGATCATGACGGAATTCACGCCGAGCCTTCGGCTGATTATATCGCCGGTCTTGCCTGAGATGACCGCGCAATCGCCTGAGACCGCGAATCCGCGAATCGCCTTCTCCATATCGACGGGGTTGTCGACCTGGATCGCCTCGAGTTCGCAGTTGAACACGTTCTTGATTTCCTCGACGCCGTACACCATGTTGAGCGATCCTATGACGGCTATCTTTTTCGGCGAGAACCGGCGGATGCACTTATCCAAGGCGACGGTGATGTCGAAGCCTGTTATCGTCATGTCTATGATGGGCGCCGAGAGGTTCCGCACGATGCCGACGGAGTAGCCGCGGGCTATGACGATATCCGCCTGAATATCCTTGGCGTCGATCTCTTCGAAGGTCTTGACGATCACGATGGGCGTGATTTCCGCCCGCAGCGGATGGCGGTCGAACGTTTCTTCGACGATGTCCTTCATCTGCGGATACGGTACGATAAAAGCGATTCGAAACATCATTCCACACTCCCCGAACTGTATACCATGGAAATTGCGAGAACGCAATTTTACAATTGCGATAATGCAATCACCGCATTCCCGACCGGAAAGGGCATCATTTGGAGATAATGAAGATTGCATGCTTACTGCGTATGAATTCGTTCGAAGCCGAGCATTTTACGCATTGCTGCGGCCGATTTCGGCAGTATCGACGAAATGAATTCCTGTCTGCCTGGGTCGAAGGTCTTAATCCGATCGATCCGGCAATTGGCATGTAAATTGCTTTTACCTAAGCGACACGAAAAGCGAAACGCTTAGGAGTTCCTAATGAATTATGACCTACTGTTCGCGAACGCGAAGAAGCGACGAATCGAACTGGCCATCATCGGTGTAAGCGGTTTCAATCATTCGTTGTTTTATTACGGCTCCCGAAGCGATAAAGCCGCGATCCGCGTCCTGTGCGGACGCAATACGCAGAAATGCGTCGATGCCTATGCCTCCGTCGGAATCGCGGCGGAGAAAATCGCCGTGTGCAAGACGTACGAGGAAGGTATCGCCGCCTACGCCAAGGGCGGCCATCTCATATTCAACGACACGCTCCTGGCGATGCGCATGCCCTTCGACGTGATGATCGAGGGGACCGGCAATCCGGAAGCCGCCGCGGCCCACGTGATGGCCGCCATCGAGAACCGCAAGCACGTCGTCATGGTGACCAAGGAATCCGATTCGGTCGCCGGAGCCTTGTTCGCGCATAAGGCGAAGGAGAACGGCGTCGTGTATTCGCTGGTGGAAGGCGACCAGCCGTCGCTGTTGATCGGCCTCTACACCTGGGCGAAGACCGCCGGGCTCACGGTGCTGAGCATCGGCAAGGCGAGCGAGTACGATTTCATCTACGACCGGGAAGCCAAAGTCATGAACGTGCAGGGCAAGGCGATTCCGGTCCCCGATTTCGACTCGGTGTGGGACCTCGGCGGAGACTTCGAAGAGACGGTGAAGCGGCGGAGCGCGATGCTGTCTTCGGTGAAGCAGCGGGCGATCCCCGACCTCACCGAGATGACCATGGTGCTCAACCACGTCGAAGGCTTCGAACCCGATATCCCTTCCTTCCATTGTCCGATCGCCCGCGCCGTGGAAATCCCCGATCTCCTCTGCTCGAAGGATTCAGGCGGCCTTTTCTCGGGGAACGGCCGGATCGACGTGGTCAACCTGCTCCGCCGCACGGACGAGCAGAGCCTCGAAGGCGGCGTCCACGTGGTGGTCGCCTGCGACGATGAAGAAACGTGGGAAGTCCTGAAAGGGAAGGGCGTTCCGATCAGCCGCAACGGGAAGGCGGCGCTCATCTATTATCCCGCCCATTACCTCGGTTTCGAGGCGATGTTCAGCGTTCTCTCCGCGGGAATCCTCGGCTTGCCGACGGGCGCTTCGGATCCTCGACCCCGCTACGATGTGGTCGCGCGGGCTACCGCGCCGCTGGCTAAAGGAACGAAGTTCGAGGCCCGCGGCCACCACCACGAGATCGACGGGCTCGAAGGCCTCATCTTGCCGGCTGCGGCTATTTCCGAGAACGGCCAGCTTCCGTTCTACCTGTGCGACGGCACGACCCTCAAGGTCGATGCCGCTCCCGGCCAGCTGATCACCGCCGACATGCTGGAGACCTCCGGAACGCCGCTGCTGTGGAAACTGCGCGCCGAGCAGGATGCGCTCTTCTTCAAGAAATGAAGGCGAGCGGGTCGGGGAAAGGCATCTCCGATCTGACGTGATTATCGGAGATGGGTATGATCGAGAAAGCGAAAGAGAATCTGCGGAAAGCGATATGGGTAGCGAGAAGCCTGTACGACCGGAACAAAACCGCGGGGTCGTCGGCCAATCTCAGCTTCAGGGAGCGCGACCTGATCTACATCACCGGCAGCGGGACCTGCTTCGGGAACTTGGATGAGGACAGCTTTTCGGTCGTCGGCCTGGACGGCAAGCACGTGAGCGGAATGAAGCCGAGCAAGGAACTGCCGCTGCATGCGCTCCTCTACAAGCATGCGGAATCGGTGGGCGCCGTTCTGCATATACACAGCTTCTACGCGACCTTGTGGTCCTGCCTCGAGCATGGAAACGAAAAAGACTGCATCCCTTCGTATACGCCGTACCTGAAGATGAAGCTGGGCACCGTCGGTCTGATCCCGTATGCGGCCCCCGGTTCGGCCGCTTTGTTCGATGCCTTCGAAAAGGCGATCGGAGACAGCGACGGCTATCTGCTGAAGAATCACGGGCCGGTCGTGGGCGGAAAGGATTTGATGGAAGCGTATTTCTGCATGGAAGAGCTTGAGGAAAGCGCCCGCATCGCCTGGGAACTGCGGAAAGAACAGGCAGCCGCCATTTGAAGAGGTAATCGTGAAGGATCGTTCATTGCTGATGGGATGCGTCGCCGATGATTTTACCGGCGCGAGCGACGCCGCTTCTTTTCTGGCGAAGGGAGGCTTGCGGACCCTGCTCCTGAACGGGGTTCCCGATGCCGGGGAGGCTCTCGGGGACGGGTGGCAGGCGGTCGTAATCGCTTTGAAGACGAGGACGATGGCGAAGACGCTCGCGGTCGGCGCCAGCGATGCGGCGGCGTCGTGGCTGCGCGCGCGCGGCGCCGGACTCGTATACGAAAAATACTGCTCGACCTTCGATTCGACCCGGGAGGGAAACATCGGTCCGATATCGGATCGCCTGCTGGAAGCGAGCGGGGCGAAATACTCGATCATCTGCCCCGCGCTTCCGGTCAACAAGCGGACCGTATCGGGGGGGCACCTGTTCGTCGACGGCGTCCCCCTGCATGAAAGCTCCATGAAGGATCACCCGCTGACGCCCATGTGGGATAGCGATCTGGAAGCCCTCATGGGACCTCAGAGCAAATACGCCTGTTTTAAACTGGGCAAGAAGGAGCTGTACGGCGAAGATGATGCCATCCGCCGCAGCCTGGAAGAATTCGGCCGAGACAAGGAGCGTTTCTATGTGATCCCCGACTGCGTCGATGAGGCCGATTCCGCGCGGATCGTGCAGCTTTTCGGGGATCTTCCGCTGCTGACCGGCGGCTCCGGCCTCATGGGCGCCTTGGCCGCGAAGTTCGGCCGGGCTTCCCTCGCAGCCGCCGCGGCCCCGACCTCCGCCGTCGAGGGGCGGGCGCTCATTTTGGCCGGAAGCTGCTCGAAGGCGACGCTCGAGCAGACCGAGTGCTTCAAGGCGAGCGGCGGGTCGTCGCTGCGCTTGAGTCCCTTCGAGCTGCTGCGGGGAACCCAAACTTTGGATAGCATCTGGGATTTCATCGAGAAGCTTCCCGGCGAACCCGTGCTGATCTACAGTTTCGACAAGGAACGTTCGCCCGAGGAAACTCGGGAACTCGGGCAGGAGAAAATATCGGAACTGCTCGAGGGCATGACCTCCCGGATCGCGGAGAAGGCGATCCAGTCCGGCTTCGCCCGGCTGATCGTAGCCGGCGGCGAGACCTCCGGCGCGGTGACGAAGGCGCTGGGCTTTTCATCGTTCGAAATCGGAGAGAGCGTCGCGCCGGGGGTTCCGATAATGGCGCCGACCAATCGCCGCGATGTTAGGCTCGTGCTGAAGTCCGGCAATTTCGGGGACAGGGAGTTTTTCCTGAAAGCGGTGCGCATGACCGGAAACGCCTGACCCGCCGGGCGGCGGGAATCGAACCGCGCAGTACGAGAATACCGCAGCAGAAAGCGACAATATGCCTCCGAATCGTCTATATTTGACGGATAATTGCTCGGGAGGTGTTTTATGGCGTTCCGGTTCAGCGTTCGGTCTCGGTTGCTGGCTCCCACGCTCGCGGTCTTCATCGTCGTCCTCGCATCCGTCACGGTGTTCTCCTATATGATGGCAAAGGGGATCATCGAGCCTTTGGCTAAGCAGAGCGGAGATACGCTTACGCAAGCCTACGCCTACGAGCTGCGGGCCGAGCTTGATCGCTCCATGGATTACGTCCGCGCGATTTCCTTCACCTACAACGGACTGCGTTCCGAGAACATCGCCGACCGGGCGGCCTACGCGGTGCCGCTTAGGGAGCTCCTGTCGAAGGACGCCAAGCTTCTGGCGACCTGGACGATCTGGGAGCCGGGAGCCTTCAGGGACGGGCCCGGAGGAGCGCCGGCGGCCGAAGCCCGCTATGCCCTGGACGACGGCAGCCTCATGGTCTGCTGGCTCCGCGACGGGACCGCGATCAAGTTTTCTCCTCTCGGCCAAAGCGACCGGGAGGGGGATTTCTATGCTCTTCCCAAAGCGACGGGAAAGGAGACCATCCTCAAGCCGTACCGGTACAGCTATACCGGCAAGAAAGAGGACGAGATACCCATGACCAGCATAGCCGTGCCGCTCTACGACGGGCAAAAATTTCTGGGCGTCGTGGGGGCCGATATCGCTCTGACGAGCATAAACGCGATGGTGGCGAACATGAAGCCGATGGAAGGCGCCTATTCGCTGGTCGTCGACAACGATTCGGTCCGCATCTACCATCCCAAAGCGGAACTGGTCGGCAAGACGGTAGGGGACGATACGCCGGATCAAAAGGACGCGCTGCGCGCCGCCATCAGGAACGGGAAACCCTACGCCTTGACCAAGAAGAATCTAGCGAACGGGCAGATAAGCTATCTCGCCTATGCGCCCGTCAAGGTGGGAGGCTCGGACAAGCCCTGGGCCCTCGGGATCGTTCTGCCCCTGAGCGCGATGCTTTCCCAGGTGGACGAACTGGCGGGAATCCTCGGCGCCATGGGGTTCGCGGGACTTCTCGTGGGTGCCGTCGTGCTTATTCTGATCGCCCGGTCCATCACTCAGCCGGTATCCATCGCCCGGGCGGCGGCCCTGCGGTTCGCGGCGGGGGATCTGCGGCCGGCCTCGAACGGGAAGGGGGACCTCGAAACGCTTTCTGACCGAAAGGATGAATTGGGCGACTTGGCCAGGGCCCTCCAGGACATAGCCCATGCAGTCGGCGGAGCCGCGGCGTCTATCGTCACGGCGGCGGCGGAAGTGGTCAGCGGTTCCGATCAGGTTTCAGCCAACGCGCAGACCATCTCCTCCGGCGCGACCGAACAGGCCGCGAGCGCGGAGGAAGTGTCCTCCTCCATGGAACAGATGGGAGCCACGATCAAGCAGAATTCCGATAGCTCCATCGAAACCGAGAACATCGCCCGCGCTGCCGCGGAAGACGCCGCCAAAGGCGGCAAGGTAGTCGAAGAAGCGGTTGCGGCGATCAAGGAGATAGCGGGGAAAATCGGCATCATCGAGGAGATCGCCAGGCAGACGAACCTGCTTGCGCTGAACGCGGCCATAGAAGCGGCTCGGGCGGGGGAGGCGGGAAAGGGCTTCGCCGTCGTCGCCAGCGAAGTGCGCAAGCTCGCCGAGCGCTCGCAGGCATCGGCCCAGGAAATCACCGCCATCTCGGGGAATACGGTCTCGCTCGCCGAACAGGCCCGGGATCTGATCACGCGGATAGTGCCGGACATACGCCGCACCGCGGAGCTCGTGATGGAGATCGCGGCCTCGAGCCGCGAACAGAGCTCCGGGGTTGATCAGACCACCAGAGCGTTGAGCCAGCTCGACCAAGTCATACAGTCCAACGCCAGCGCGAGCGAGCAGCTCGCTTCCATGGCGGAAGAGCTTTCCGGCCAGGCGAGGACTATGCAGGAGGCCCTGGCCTTCTTCAAGACCGGCGACGAGGCGGATGCCGTGCGGAAGGCGCTTCCCGCTCCTGATTCGGAGCGTTAACGTTTTCAACGCTTGCAGTCAGGGCAAATTCGAACTTCGCTGGTCCTTTAGCCTACGTCCAAACTCGCCGGGAATAGATCGCCGCGTGGCCAATCGGCTGCGCGGCGATCCGCCGCACCGAAAGTTCCTCCGGATTTTTTAATAAATAAAATTTGACAGAATGAAAAAGCCGGGTTAGGGTTATATCTGCTATATCAGCTATTGATATAGCAAGTATATCTTAGAAGGTTGTTTCTAAGGAGGAACGGAATGAAGAAGAACTTGAAGAAGATCGTCGTTGCGTCGCTGGTGGCCCTGACCGCGAGCGCTGTATTCGCGGGCGGAAAGTCGGACGGCGCCTATCCGACCAAGGACATTCAGCTGATCTGCAATTCGGGCGCCGGCGGCGGAACCGACACCATCCTCCGGAAAATCACGTCGATCATCGAGAAGAACGACAAGGTCACCATCTTCACCGTGAACAAGGCGACCTCCGCCGAGGCGGGCGCCCCGAATGAGGTAATGAAGGCCAAGCCCGACGGCTATACCATCGGCAATCTGACTTACGGCGCGGTCGTCGGAGCCGTCTACAACAAGCTGATCCCCGGATACGATATCGAGAAAATGAACACGTTCTGCACGATCACCCAGGAAGCGGACGCGCTGATGGTCAAGGCCGATTCCCCCTGGCAGACCTACGAGGAGTTCATCGCTGCCGCCAAGGCCAACCCCGGCAAGCTCCGCATGGGCATCACCGCCATCGGCGGCCGCCCGTCCATGATCACGGTGCAGCTCGAGGACCTCTACGGCGTCAAGTTCAACCAGGTCCAGTACGTCGAAGGCGCCTCCCAGCAGCGCGAGGCGCTCCTGAGCAAGGAATGCGACGCGGTCATCACGAGCCTCGGCGACTTCTCCGCGGTGCTCAAGTCCGGACAGGTCCGCGGCCTGGTCGAGTACTCGGTCATCCAGAACGACGCGTTCCCCACCGTTCCGACGGTCAAGGACAAGGGACACCCCGAAATGGCGATCGGCAGCTTCATCTCCATGGTCGCTCCCAAGGATACTCCCCAGCCGATCATCGACAAGCTCGAGAAGCTGTTCTCCGACGCGCAGCACAGCAAGGAATTCCGCGACTGGGCCGTCTCCGTCGGCGTGACCCCCGGCTGGTACGGACAGAAGGAAACCGGACCCTTCATCAAGGGCATGCAGGAACCGGCTTTCAAGATGCTGGATCAGATGAAAGCGAAAGGCCTGATCAAATAATAAGGTCCGGTCGAAAGGCGGCGCCGTCACGGCGCCGCCTTTTAACGCGTTTCCGAGGAACAATCAATGACAATCCGCAATCCGTATATCCAGTCCCGCATCGTGGTCCCCGCCGTCATCCTCCTGTTCATGCTGGCGTACCTCGCCACGGCGATCGGCATGGGGCCGCTCTTCCTCGACGGCGGCGTCTCGAACGAGAACTTCTTTCCGGTGATGCTGGTCATCGTCGGCATGCCGCTCGCCCTCAAGCTCTTGTTCGACAACGCTAAGGAAATCAAGAAGGAAACCGCCGAGAAGGGCTTCGTGCCCGGCAAGCTCCATAAGACCCCGCTCATCTTGAGCGGAGTGACCGCGCTCTTCATCGCCTGCTACGTGCTCATCGGGTTCCTGCCCGCGGCCTTCATATACGTGTACCTGTTCCTGCTTTTCTTCGACGACAAGCTTCGGCAGCCGATCCGCAAGCTCGTCTACGCGGCCCTGATCACCGCGGTCGTGTACGTGCTGTACGCGGTCGTCTTCAATATCCATTTCTAGCTTCGGGGAGGAAATAGTCATGTCGACTATCGGACAGATTCTGGGCGGCTTCGCGACGATGGCCGACCCGATGCTCATACTGTATCTGCTGCTGGGCTTCTTCATCGGCGTCATTTTCGCGATCATCCCCGGCTTGACCGCCACGCTGGCCATCGTTCTCTTGCTGCCGATGACCTACAGCATGCCGATGAACTCCGCTTTGGCGATGTGCATGGGCATATTCATGGCCGGCTACTACGGCGGCTCGGTCACCGCCATCACCATCAACATACCAGGCGCACCCTCCAGCTGCATGACGGGCATCGACGGCCATGCGCTGATGCAGAAGGGGCTCGGAGCCCGCGCCATCGGCCACGCCACCTTCGCCTCTGCGATCGGCGGAGCGATCGGCGTCGTCCTGCTCATCGCTATTTCACCCCTCGCGGTCAAGGCCGCGCTGCTTGTGCGGACGCCGGGAAAGACGTCTCTCCTCCTGTTCGCCTTCATCGTCATCGCCGCAATGGAAGGAAAAAACTGGGTGAAGGCGGCGCTCATGACCGTGCTCGGCATGATCGCCTCCACGATCGGCATGGGCGTGCTCGCCCCGACGGCGCGCTTCAACTACGGCACGATCACGCTCATGGAAGGTCTGGACTTCGTGCCGATCATCATCGGCTCCTTCGCCATCAGCGAGATGCTCGCGCAGTCGGAGGTCAGCAACGACGATTTCAAGAAGATCGCCGACGAAGCGGGCAAGCTCAAGATCAAGCGGCGGGATTTCTTCCCGCCTTTCTCCGAGTTCAAGGAGATCGGTTTCTGGCGCTATTTCAAGAGCGCGGTGATCGGCTACATGATCGGCGTCCTGCCCGGCGCGGGCGGCTCCATGGCTTCCTTCGTCTCCTACGCGGAAGGCAAGCGCTCCTCCAAGCACCCCGAGCGCTACGGCAGCGGTTCGGTGGAAGGCATCGCGTGCGCGGAAGCGGCCAACAACGCGGTCTGCGGCGGCGCGCTGGTGCCGATGCTGTCCTTCGGCATCCCCGGCGACGGCGTCACGGCGATCATCCTGGGCGTGCTCATGGTCTACGGCATTATCCCGGGGCCGGACATCCTGACCAAGCAGATGTACATGGTAGCGCCGATGTACGCGGCGCTGTTCATCGCGGCGGTGGTCCTCCTGCCGCTATCGCTTTTCCTGTTCGGGCCGTACTACATCAAGATCGTGAAGATCAACCGGCTGGTGCTCTACGCCGGCATCGCGCTGATTTCGATATCCGGCGCCTACGCGTCCACCAACTCCATTTTCCAGATGGTGGTGGCCCTGGCGGTCGGCGTGGTCGTCTACTTCCTGCGCAAGCAGAAGTTCTCCCCGGTCTCGTTCATCCTGGGAGCGCTGCTCGGGCCGCTGTTCGAAGGGTATTTCAGGCGGGTGCTGTCCATCTCCTACAACAACCCGCTGATCTTCTTCACCGAGCTGGACAGCCTCTTCTTCCTGGTGCTCACGGTCGTATTCGTAATCTTCCTCAGGAAGTTCGGAGAGAAAAGCTGATTCAGTGAAGCGGAGGGACCGGCTGCGGCCGGTCACCTTTTGCCGGTATTTGCTATAGCAAGATATTGCAGGGAGTTATCATGAAAGGCACGCCCATCATCACCGATTATAAGGTCGTTCCGGTCGCCGGGTACGACAGCATGTTGCTCAGCCTGAGCGGCGCGCACGGGCCGTTCTTCACCAGGAATCTGGTCATCATGACCGACAGTACGGGCGCGACGGGCTTGGGAGAAGTCCACGGCGGCGAGTCCATCAAGGAAGCGCTGGAAAGCTACAAGCCCTTCCTGATCGGCAAGCGGATCGGGGATTATCGAAGCATCATCAACTCCATCAAGAGCGGCAACTATACCCACGCCGAGGACGACGGACAGGGACTCCAGGGACTCGACCTGAAGAATCTCCGTTTCGTGGTGCACGCGGAGACGGCAGTCGAATCCTCCCTGTTGGACCTGGTCGGCAAGTTCATGGAACTGCCAGTGGCCGCTCTCCTGGGAGACGGCATGCAGCGGGACAAGGTCCTCACCCTCGGGTATCTGTTCTACGTCGCTGACAAGAGTAAGACCGATCTGCCCTACCTATCGGAGGACGACAGCCCGGTGGCTTGGCACCGGCTCAGGCGCAAGCCGGCGATGACCCCCGAAGCCGTCGTGGAGACCGCGTACGCCGCCAAGGAGCGCTACGGCTTCAAGGATTTCAAGCTCAAGGGCGGCGTGCTGAAGGGCGAGACGGAGATCGAGACGATAAAGCTATTGAAGAAGAATTTCCCCGACGCCCGAATCAATATCGACCCGAACGGCGCCTGGTCGCTCAAGGAGGCGGTGGACCTGTGCAAGGATCTTCAGGGCGTCCTCAGCTACGCGGAGGACCCCTGCGGCCCGGAGAAAGGCTTCTCCGGACGGGAGGTCATGAGCGAGTTCAAGCGAGCGACGAACCTGCCGGTGGCCACGAACATGATCGCGACCGACTGGCGCCAGTTCCATCATTCGGTGGTGCAGAACGCGGTCGACATTCCGCTGGCCGATCCGCACTTCTGGACGATGAGCGGTTCGGTCCGCGTGGCGCAGGTCTGCAATGATTGGGGCATGACCTGGGGCTCGCACTCGAACAACCATTTCGACATCTCGCTGGCCATTTTCGCGCATGTCGCGGCGGCGGCGCCCGGCGGCATCACGGCGATGGATACGCACTGGATCTGGCAGGAAGGCCGGCACCTCTGCTTGGAGCCGATGCGGATCGAAGGAGGTTATATCGAGATCCCGAAGAAGCCCGGCCTGGGCATCGACATCGATATGGACAAGGTGATGGAGGCGAACAGGCTCTACTCCAAGCTGAGCCACGGCGACCGCGACGATGCGGCGGGCATGCGCCGCCTCATCCCGGATTGGAAGTTCGACAGCAAAAAGCCCTGCATGGTCAGGTGAATGGGGAGCCCTCGATGCTTCAGGTAGCCGAAGAAGACCTAGACGGAATGACCACCGCCGCCGAGCGCGTCTACCGCCTTTTGTTGAAGAAGATATTCGACAACGAATTCGAGCCGGGCAAGCGCCTGCCCCGCCGCAAGCTGGCGGAAATGGCGGGGGTCAGCCAGATACCGGTTCTCGAGGCGATGAAGCGTCTGGAGCATGAAGGGCTTCTCGAGTACAAGCCGCGCTGGGGCTGCGTGCTCGCCGCGCCGAGCGTCAAGCGGGTCAGGGATATGTACGCCCTGCGCGAGGCCATCGAGTGCCAGGTCGTCCGCATCCTGGCGGCGGAGATCGACGGGCCGCATCTGGCCCGCTTGACCGAGATAGCCCGGGAACTGGACGAGCTCCGCTATTCCGATGAAACCGAGAGACGGTTTCTGGACCTGCACCATTCGGTGCACATGACGATGGCGGAGTTCGCCGGCAGGGAGAGCCTCGTGTCGGCCCTGCGGCGGGCGAATCTCATCTGGATGCTCTGGAACGGCGCCAAATCCATCAGAAGCAAAGTAAGCGTTCAGGACGGCTGGCACATGATGCTCGTGAACGCGATCCGGGCCGGCGACCCGGACCAGGCCGAACGCATCATGCGCAGCCATATCGATCAATCGTACAAAGCGTCGCTCGAGTCTGCGGGCGCGCAAGAAAACACTCCATAGGGGGATAAGCACGATGGGATTCACTGTATTGATACCGCAGAACGTTTCGGATGTCGGCAAAAACTACCTGACCGACCACGGGTACGCGATCAAGATGGGTACGGGGATCGATATTCCCACTCTCGTCCGCGAAGTGGCCGACTGCGACGCGGTGCTGGTCCGGGTCGCGCCCATGAGCCGGGAAGTGCTGGCGGCGGGTAAGAAGCTCCAGGTCGTCGCCCGCCACGGCGTCGGCTACGACAATGTGGACACCAAGGCGGCCGCCGAACTCGGCATCTGGGCGACGAACGCGCCCCTGTCGAACGCCATGTCCGTCGCCGAGCACACGATGATGCTCATACTCGCCACAGGCAAGAACCTCTACGCCATCGGCGAAAAGTTCCGGGAAGGCGATTTCGACATCCGCCTGCGCGTGCGGAACGTGGACCTTGAGGGGAAGACCCTCGGGCTTGTCGGCGTCGGCCGGATCGGCACGATGGTCGGAAAGAAGGCCGCCCTCGGCTTCGACATGAAGGTGCTCGGCTACGACCCGTATCTCCCGGCGGACAAGCGCATCCCCGAGATCGAAATGACCGATGACCTGGAGAAGGTGTTCAAGACCGCGGATTTCATCAGCCTGCACATCCCCGCCACCCCCGAAACCAAGGGTATGATAGGAAAGAAGTATTTCTCTCTGATGAAGAAGACTTCCCTCTTCATCAACTGCGCCCGCGGCGAAGTCGTGAACGAGGCCGACTTGATCGAGGCGCTCAAGAGCGGTACCATCGCGGGCGCCGGACTCGACGTGTTCGAGCTGGAGCCCCCGGCGCCCGACAATCCGCTCCTTGCGATGAGCAATGTCGTCGTCTCTCCGCACTGCGCGTCGCTGACCGCGGAATCTTCGGACCGCATGGCGCTCCACGCCGCGATGGAGATCGACGCGGTGCTGTCCGGCCGCAAGCCGCAGTGGCCGGTCAACAAGCCGGTCGGAAAATGAGCGCGGGAATATTACGGAGGACCAAATAAATGAACACCGATCACATTAAAGGCATCATCGTACCCATCCTGACGCCGATCGACGGCCAGGACCGCATCGACGAGGCGAAGCTGCGCAAGCAGGTCGATTACGTCATTGCAGGCGGCGTGTCCGGCATCCTCGCGTTCGGGAGCAACGGGGAGTTCT
>QKCO01000108.1 GCA_003245635.1 Treponema sp. | reverse complement strand
CTGTGGAAGGAGGACGGCACCAGCTGCCTGCACCACCCGAAAACCCACGCGGCGGTCAAGCTGCTGCGGGCCCTGTCCGACGCGCTCGGCCTGGACGCGATAATCCTCACCGAGACCAACGTGGCGCACGCGGAGAACATCTCGTACTACGGCGACGGCGACGAGGCGCACATGGTCTACAATTTCGCCCTTCCTCCGCTCCTGCTGCACGCGGCGGTCTCCGGCGACGCCGGCCCGCTGCGCCGCTGGGCCGGTTCGCTGCCTCCTTCGGGGGAGGGCCCGGTCTTCCTCAACTTCACCGCGAGCCACGACGGGATCGGGGTCGGCGCCGCCCGCGCCTTCGTGCCCGAAGCCGAGTTCGAACGGACGATAGTCGAGCTGCAGAATCGGGGCGGCAAGGTATCCTTCAAGTCGGCGCCCACCGGGCCGATCCCCTACGAGCTCAACTGCGTATACCTGGACGCCGTCGCTCCGCGCGGCGCCGACCCCGCCGTCCGCGCGAAGGCGTTCCTGGCGACGCAGGCGGTCATGCTCGCGCTCGCGGGGATGCCTGCCGTGTATTTCCACAGCCTGGTAGGATCGGAGAATTGGACCGAAGGCGTCGCCGAGCTCGGCTACAACCGGGCGATCAACCGCCGCAAGCCGCCGATCTCCGAGCTCGAGCGCAAGCTTTCCGATCCCGATTCCCTTCAGTCGATGGTGTACGAGGGCTATTCGCGTCTGCTTTCGTTCCGCTCTTCGCGCGCGAGCTTCGCGCCGAGCCGGCCGCAGCGCATCCTCGACACCGAAGGGGCCGTCTTCGCCTTGGTGCGCGGTCCAGACGCTTCGGGCGATTCGGTCCTGTGCGCGCACAACCTCGGCCCCGAGCCCGCGTTGATCGAAAAGCCGGAGGAATTCGGCGGCGGCGTATTGGAATTGGCTCCGTGGTGCACGGAATGGATATCTAGTTCAACCAAGGAAAGTCTATGTATTTGACGCGCGCGGAAAAAATCGACCGCATCGGCTTCGTCTCCACCCGACTGCAGGGCACCGACGGCGTATCGATGGAGACGGAAAAGTGGCGCATCGTGCTCGAGCGGATGGGCCACGAGTGCTTCTTCTTTTCGGGCCTCTCGAATTGGGCGGCGGAAAAATCGATGGTGGTGGAGGAAGCCTTCTTCGGCCATCCGCAGGTCGTGGACATCCAGGAGCGCTGCTTCGGGACGACCGTCCGCAGCGAGGCCCTTTCCGGAGAGATCCAGTCGCTCCGCTTCAAGCTCAAGCGGGCGCTCTACGATTTCGTCGAGCGCTTCAAGATCGATCTTCTGATCATCGAGAACGCGGTGACGATCCCCATGCACATTCCGCTCGGCGTTGCGATCACCGAGTACATCGCCGAGACGGGCATTCCCGCCATCGCCCACCACCACGATTTCGCCTGGGAGCGCCAGCGCTTCTCGGTGAGCGCCGTGGACGACTACTTGGCGATGTCGTTCCCGCCGCGCCTCCATTCGATCAACCACGTCGTCATCAACACCGAAGGCCGGCGGCAGCTGTCCGTCCGCTGCGGGCTTTCGTCCATCATGATCCCGAACGTGTTCGACTTCCATCCCGAGCCGCCCGAGCTGGATGGTTACGGCAGGGGCCTGCGCGCGGACCTCGGCCTCGAGCCGGGGGAGATTCTCTTCCTGCAGCCGACGCGCGCCATCGCCCGCAAGGGCATCGAGCACGCGGTGGAGCTCGCCAGCCGCTTCGATGACCGCAAGGTGAAGCTCCTGATCAGCCATCAGGAGCGGGACGAGGGGTCGGACTACTACCACCGGACGATGGACTACGCGCGGCTTCTGGGCGTGGACGTCCTTGTCAGGCCGGACATCATCGGCGCCGAGCGGGGCACGACCGAAGACGGCAAGAAGCGCTACAACCTCTGGGACTGCTACCTCAACGCCGATTTCGTCACGTATCCCTCCTCCTACGAAGGGTTCGGGAACGCGTTCCTCGAGGCGATCTGGTTCAAGAAGCCGATCCTGGTCAACCGCTATTCGATCTTCCAGCAGGACATCGAGCCGGTCGGCTTCGACGTGGTGGTCATGGATTCCTACGTGACGCCGGAGACGGTCGACCAGGTCCGCGCCATGCTGGACGCGCCGGCTACCGTCGAGTCGTCGGCGCGCAAGAATTTCGAGCTGGCCAAGCGCTTCTTCTCCTTCGAGCTGCTCGAGCAGCGGCTGAAGCAGGCGCTGATGAACTTCGGCCAGGTGTAGGTCAGGTTCCCAGGGCTTCGTCGAGGGCGGTCGGGAGGTCTTCGGGTTCCTTCTCGACTTCCCTCGTCTTTTCGTCGTACATGTCGCGGTCGACGGTCTTCAGGATCTCGGCCGCGTCGCCGTCCCGCGCTTCGTGCACGCCGACGCTCAGGCCGATGCCGTACTCCGCCGCCAGGGCCAGGTACCGTCCGTCCGCGAGCAGCCGGTCCTTCGCGACCTGGGCGGCGTCCCTCGCCGTCGCCGAGAGCACCACGACGAATTCGTCGCCGCCCCAGCGGCAGACGAAATCGCCCTTCCTGATGACCGTCCTCAGTATGTCCGCCACCTTCCGGAGCACCGCGTCGCCCGCCTCGTGGCCGCGGGTGTCGTTGACGCGCTTGAATCGATCGATATCGATGAACAGGATGCAGAACGGCGTCCGTTCGCGCTTGGAGCGCTCTATCTCGCGCTGGATGAAGGGGGCGAGCAGCCGCCGGTTGTAGAGCCGGGTGAGCTGGTCGGTCGTCGCCGAGCGCTTGAGCGCCTGGATGTAGTAGAGCTTCTCCATCGCGATGGCGGCGTAGTCGGCGATGGTCGAGAGCAGCTTGAGGTCGAAGGCGGTGAAGGCTTGCCCGTTCATCCGGTTGATGAGTTCGATGACGCCGAAGACCCGGGTCCGCGTCTTGAGCGGAACGCCGATGATCGATTTGGTCGTGAAGCCGCTCATCTCGTCCATGGACGGATCGAAGCGGCCGTCCTTCGCCACATCCTCGATGATGAGCGCTTCTCCCTGTTCGGCGATCCAGCCGGCGACGCCGCGGCCCTTCTCGAGGGTCTTGCCCACCAGCTTGTCGGCGCCGCTCCCGATGGCGACGACGAAGGTGAGTTCGCCGCTGCCGTGGTTGCGGAAGAAAAGCGACCAGCTCGCTGGCGCGAACACGGTGCCGATCTGCTCCATCACCGAGCGGCTCAATTCCTTCAGGTCGCGCGCCCCGGTGATGGCCTTGCCGATGTCGCTGAAGAAGGACAGCTTCACCAAATCGTCGAAACGTTCTTCGTTCGCTGCTGGATCCATGGTGCCTCTCTGCGGATTGATTTCTCGGTTGCGCTATTTCAGTTTGTTCGCTTCGTCGCAGACGGAAGCGACCGGGCAGACATCGCATTTCGGATAGCTCGGACGGCAAATTTCGCGTCCGAGGAAGGAAAGCGCCATACCCGCTTCGTTCCAGCGATTCCGCGGGAAGAATTCCATGAGTTTCTTTTCGATGCTTTCGGGCCGGGTTCCCGCCGCCAGGCCGATGCGCGGGGCGGTCCTGACCACGTGGAGGTCCACGACGATGCCTTCGGCCTCATCCCCCGATTCTCGGATGACGACGTTCGCCGATTTGCGTCCTATGCCCGGCAGCTCGAGGAGGTCCTCCATGCGGCGGGGAAGCGCGTCGTCGGTACCGGCGATCTTGGCGAGCTTGATGAGCCACTGCGCTTTGGCAGCGCCGTTCGTCGTTTCTCCGACGATGCCGATCAGATCGCCTTCCCGCGCGGCGGCGAGCGCGGCGATGTCGGGGTAGGCCGCGAACAGGCGGGGCGCGAGCGCGTTGATGTGCCTGTCTGAATCCCTTGCCGACAGGATCACCATGACGATCAGCTGGTAGCGGCTGGAGTACTCGAGCGGATGACGGCGCTTGCCGTAGCGCTCGAGGAGCGCGGCGAAGTCTTCTACCCTCTTCGGTGCCATGCCTCGATAGTAGCCCGATTCGGCGAATAAGACAAAGGGTTCGTCACGAAAGTCCGTACTCCTTGATCTTGTAGAGCAGGGTCCTCCGGCTGATGCCTAGCTCCCGGGCCGCGTGGGTGCGGTTGCCTCCGTTCCGGTCGAGGGCGGCGGCGATCAGGCCCCGCTGCGCCTCCTCCAGCGAAAGCGCTTCTCCCCGCAAACGCCGATCATCTTCTGCCGGATCCGGCGAATTGGCGCCGTCCGTCTCCGGGGCCGTGTTCCCGGTCGCGCCCGGGGCGCCGGTCTCCGCGTCCTGGCGAGCGTCGATGTCTCTCGGCAGGATCAGGCCGTCCTGCGCATAGATGGCCGCCCGTTCGAGCAGGTTCTCCAGTTCGCGGATGTTGCCGGGGAAGGGCAGGGCCTTCAGCCGGTCGATCGCTTCCTCTGCGATCCGCAGGGGGCCGGTTCCCAGCCGCTCGGCGATCCTGCCGAGCAGCGCCCGCGAAAGGATGCCGATATCCTCGGTCCGGTCGCGCAGCGGCGGCACCGCGATCCTGAGCACGTTCAGCCGATAGAACAGGTCCTCCCGGAACCGGCCCGCCCGCACTTCCACTTCAAGATCCCGGTTCGTCGCGGAGACGATGCGCGCCCCCATCGGGATGTCGCGCGTGCCGCCCAGCCGCCTGAAGCGCCGGTCCTGCAGCACGCGCAGGAGCTTGACCTGCATCCCCAGCGGCATCTCGCCGATCTCATCCAGGAAAAGCGTCCCCGAGCCCGCCAGCTCGCAGAGGCCTATCTTCCGGCTCGCCGCGGAGGTGAAGGCGCCCTTCTCGTACCCGAAGAGCTCGCTTTCGATGAGGCTTTCCGGCAGCGCGCCGACGTTCACGGCGACGAAGGGCTCATCGGCGCGCGGCGAGCGCGCGTGGATTTCCCGCGCGATCACTTCCTTTCCCGTGCCGCTCTCCCCGGTGACCAGCACCGTGGTGGGCGCTCCGGCGATCCGGTCGATGAAGGCCCCGAGTTCCCGCATCCGGGGGTGCTCGCCGACCAGTCCGCCGTGCTTTTCGGCGGTCCTGACCGCCGCTTCCTGCGCGCGGAGCCTCCGGCCGTCGCCGGCGACCTCCTTCGCCTTGGCGATGAGCTCGTCCGCGTCGAAGGGCTTTTCCAGGAAGTCCTTCGCCCCGGCCTTGAGCGCGCGGACCGCGTCGGAAATCTCCCCGTGCGCGGAGATCATGATGACCGGCAGGGACAGTCCCTCGGCGACGATCCATTCAAGGACTTCCTGTCCGGAGACGAGCGGCATCTTGAGATCCAGGAGCGCCAGGTCGAAGGCTTCCTCCGCCAGGCGCTTCTTCGCCTCCGCGCCGTTCTCGGCGCCGACCGTCTCCATGCCTTCGAGCTCGAGGAGCCTGCGGATCGTTTCCCTGATGTTCGGTTCGTCGTCGGCGATCAGTATCTTCACGTCTTTGCCTTCGGAAGGCTGACGCGGGCGACCGCGCCGCCTCCCTCCCGTTCGCTGAGCGTCAGCGTGCCGCCCGCCGCTTCGACGAAGCGGCGCGACAGCGCGAGCCCGAGTCCGAAGCCCCGGGTCTTGGTGGTGTAGAAGGGATCGAACATGCGCTCCCTTTCCGCCTTCGGCGGCAGTCCCTTCCCGCGGTCCCCGATTTCGAGCACCGCGCAGCGTCCCTCTTCCCGCGCTTCCGCCTCGACCCCGGCCGGATCGCCGCCCGAGTCGTAGGCGTTGCGCGCTATGTTCTCGATGACCGAGCGCAGGCGCAGCGGATCTGCTTCGACGGCGATTTCCCCGCCTGCGGCGCGCACGGCCAGCGGCGTCCCGTCGGGAGCGGCGCGCTCGAGCGTCTTGGCCGCGAAGAGCGCCAGGTCGAGCCGTTCGGGACTGCCTTTCGGCTCCCTCAGGAAATCCCCGATGCGGTCGACCAGGAGCCGTATGCGGTCGGTCTCCTCGGCGATGCCCGCCAGCTCGCGGTCGGCGACGCCCGGACAGAGCCGGGCGACGAGGTTCGTCTGGAGCCGGATCGCGCCGAGGGGGTTCTTGATCTCGTGGGCGAGGGTGCGCGCCGCGGTGCCGAGCGCGACCAATTCCCGCTGCGCCCTGAGCGCCTGGCGGTACTGGGCGTTCTTGACGACCGTCGCGCGCACGAGGAGCACGGCGGCGGCGGCGAAGACGAGCCAGGCGGCAAAGATGCCAGCAGCCGTCGCGTCGCGGGCGAAGAGCTCGCTCTCCTTCAGTTCGTAGAAAAGCACGTAGTCGGTATGCCCGTCCCTGGCGGTCCGCCGGTCATCGGGCGAATCCCTGCGCGAGCGGTAGACGGGAATGGGGTGCTGGATGAAGAGGCTGCCCCGTTCGCGGTCGAATCGGTACGAGCGGGGAGGGGAGCCTTCCATCTTCGTCCCCTCGGCGAAGCTCTCCATCGATTCGGGAGCGGTGCCGTAACGGAACAGCGCGCGTCCGTCCTGTCCGTAGGCGCCGATGCCGAGAACCCGTTCCTTGAGCACCGGGTGCGACTCGAGCGCGTCGGCGAAGTCCTCGACGTCGCCGAGCGGCCCCGGCCTGCCGGCGTTCGGCAGCGAAGGAATCCTCAGCGAATCTGCGCGGTCCTCGCGGGCGCTGCGGGCGACGTTGAGCAGAAGGTTGAGCGTGCGTTCGGCCTCGTTGCGCGCGAGCAGCTCGTTGGTGAACAGCTTTCCCTTCAGCTCGTAGACGCCGAAGAGGACGGCGGCCGCGAAGACGGCCGCCGAGACGAGCCAGGACGCGAGAGCGCGGTTAGTCGAGCGCATCCGCGAGTCCACGTTCGTCCTCCGCGCCGATCAGGCGGGCGAGAGACGCGATGGCGGCGTACAGGTCGAAGCGGGCGCTGATGTCGCCCGAGCGGGCGGTCGCGAGCGTCGCTTCGGCGTCGACGACGGCGGAAGAGGTTCCGGTGCCGAGCCTGAACTTCTCGACGGCCAGGTCATAGTTCGCCTGCGCGTAGGCGAGCGCAGCGGCGGCGGCCTGTATCTGGTCGGAGGCGGAGAGCACTTCGAGCGTCGTCGAATAGCAGGAAAGCTTCAGCGCTTCCTCGGCGTCCTCGGTCTCGGACCGGGCGCTCCGCTCGGCGAGCTTGGCCGAATCGTAGGCGGCGGTTCTGCCGCCGATGGGGAAGATCGGAATCGATGCGGAAAGCTTGAGGCTCGGCGTACCGGAGGACACGCTTCCGTCGTCCGCGGCGGCCGCGAGGGAGGCGGATACCGAGACTGTCGGGAAAAAGGCGGCCGCCTTCGTTTTTGTCGAAAGCGCGGCGGACGCCTCGGCGGCGTCGAGCTTGGCCAGGTCCGGATCCGCCCGGCGGCCCTTTGCGTACAGCGCGGCGGCGAAGGAGTCCAGGTCCTTGCCCGCGGCGGCGACGACCGAGGACGCGAGCGACGAATAGACGGCCTCGTCCAGCTCGGCGGGCTCCGCCGCGCGGCCCAGATACGAAGCGAGCGATTTCATGCTCGTCTCGACGGCCCACCTGGCCTGGGTCTCGCTCGTGCGCTTGGTGGCCCAGGTCGACTGGGATTGCAGGTAGTCCGCCTCGGCGAGCTTTCCCGCCTCCTTTTTCGCCCGGGCGATGTCCAGCTGTTTTTCGGCCGCCTCGCGTGCGACGGCCGCCGCGCCGTAGGTCCGCTTCTTTTCGAGGACGTCCAGGAAGCGCGCGTCGATTTCCTTGAGGACCGCGATGCGCGCGGCGCGGAGGCTGTCCTCGGCCTCCGCGGTCTGGAGCCGCGCGATCTTCAGGGCGGCCGTGACCGAACCGCCCGAGAAGAGCGTCTGGCTCGCGGAAAGCCCGAGCGAAGGATCGCCCAACGCCGGCGCGCCGTCCTTGACGGAGGCCGACCAGGAAGCGGAAGCGGACAGGGAGGGGCCGAGGTTCCAAGCCGCCGCCTGCTCGTCCAGCTGGGCTTGCCTGACGGCGATCTCCGCCCGCGCGACCGCTCGGCTGCGCTCGAGCGCCGCCTTGCGGGCTTCTTCGAGCGTCATGGTCGCGGCGGAAGCTCCCGCCGCTATCAGCGTCGCGGCCGCGGCGGCCGCAAATCGTTCGAATATGCGCATATCTTCGTTTCTCCTTGCGTCAGTCGGTGCGGAGCGCGTCGATCGGATTCATTCCAGATGCCTTGCGCGCCGGGTACCAGCCGAAGAACACGCCGACCGCGGCGGCGAAACCGCCCGAGAGCAGTATGAAGGCCGGATTCGCGTCGGCCCTGACCGACCAGACGGTATTGAGCGCGTAGACGGCCGCGAGCGCCAGAGCGATGCCAGCCAAGCCCCCGAGGAAGCTCAGGACGACCGCTTCGGTCAGGAACTGCTTCATGATGTCGGAGCGGCGCGCGCCGACCGAAAGGCGGATGCCGATCTCGCGGGTGCGCTCGGTGACCGAAACCAGCATGATGTTCATGATGCCGATGCCGCCGACCAGGAGCGATACCCCGGCGATCGCGCCGAGCAGGACCGTGAGCGTCTTTGCCGTCGAGGAGGCGACCTGGATGATCTCCTCCTGGTTAAACAGCTGATAGTCCGCGTCCGCGTCGGCGGTCAGCCGGTGTGCTGCGCGGAGGATGCCGTCGACCTCGGTCTGGGCGTCGTCCATGCGGTCCTCGGAGACGGCGCTCATCTCGATCGAGTTGAGGAACTCGCTCCGCTCGATGCGGACCAGCGCGGTGTTGAGCGGCACCATGACCACGTTGTCCTGGTCGTCGCCCATCTGCGTCTTGCCCTTGCTCTTGAGCACGCCGATGATCTGGAACGGCGTGTTCCCGAGCCTGAGCTGCTGTCCGACCGGGTCGGCGCCGTCGAACAGCTCGGAGGCCACCGTAGAGCCGATGACCGCCACCTTCTGCTTGGTCGCGTTGTCGCGGTCGGTGAAGAATTCGCCCGAGGCGATCTCCCAGTTGCGGATCTCTGGGTACGCGCTTTCGGCGCCGTACGCGGTCGTCGTCCAGTAGCCCGAGCCGCCTGCGGCGGTCACCGAGGATCTGACGACGCCGGAGACGGCGGAAATGAGCGTCGATTCCTCGCGGATCTTCTGCACGTCGGACACGCTGATGCGGTTGGCCGCGAAGCGACCCCGCGGAGGGCGCACCTGCAGCAGGTTCGTCCCCATCGACGATATGTTGTCCCGGATCGCGGCCTGGGAGCCCTGTCCCACGGCGACCATGATGATGACCGAGCTCACGCCGATGATGACGCCGAGCGTGGTCAGAAGACTGCGCATCCGGTTGCGCAGGATGGAGCGGAAGGACATCCGCACGAGGGTGAGCGCGTTCATGCGGTCGCCTCCGATTTCTCGAGGAAGCGGACGTGGCGCGCATGCCAGGCGGCGAGCGCCTCCTTCGCGTCCTGCCGGTCCGCGATCGGCTCGTCGGCCAGGATGAGCCCGTCGCGCACGGTGACCTTCCGCTTGGCGAAGGAAGCGATGTCCGGCTCGTGGGTGACCATGACCACGGTGATTCCCTGCTCGTTGAGCTCCTGGAAGAGAGTCATGATTTCGAGGGACATTTCCGAATCGAGGTTTCCCGTCGGCTCGTCGGCCAGGAGTATGGCCGGCTCGTTCACCAGGGCGCGGGCGATGGCCACCCGCTGCTGCTGGCCGCCCGAGAGCTGGGTGGGGACGTGGTGCAGGCGCCCGCCCAGCCCGACGCGTTCGAGCGCCTTCCGGGCGCGCTCGCCGATCAGCTTGGGAGAGATCTTGCCGCCGCGGGCGTAGAGCATCGGCAGCTCGACGTTCTCCAGGGCAGTCGTCCGCGGGAGCAGGTTGAAGCCCTGGAACACGAAGCCTATCTTCCCGTTGCGGATATCCGCCAGGTCGTCGGTCCCGATTTTAGCCGTGTCGATCCCGTCGAGGATGTAGCTCCCCGCGGTCGGGCGGTCCAGGCACCCGACGATGTTCATGAGCGTCGACTTGCCCGAGCCCGAAGCTCCCATGACGGCGACGAATTCGCCTTCCCCGATATCCACGTCCACGCCGTTGAGGGCCTTGACCACGACCTCGCCGAGGTCGTAGTGGCGCTCGATGCCGCGCATTTCGATAACCGGCATACGCTCTCCTACTGGGCCTTGGTGATGATGCTCTTGCCGACCAGCTCGTCGGCGTTGAGGATCTCGGTGTTCGCGCCGTCGCTCGACCCGACGGTCACGATCCGCATGGACACGGAGCCGTCGTCTTCCAGAAGCCAGACCTGCTTGCGCGCGTCGGAGGACGTCCGCGCCGCCGCGTTCGAGGCTCCGGGGACGCCGCCGGGCGCTCCTCCGGGGGCCCCGCCCGCCGGCCTGGCGCCGACGCCGGGAGGCGGGCCGCCGAAGCCGCCGCCGGGCATGCCGCCCATGCTCCCGCCGAGGAGGGAGCCGTTCCCGCTCGACGACTTGGCGCGCTCGTCGTATTGTGCCAGCATCGCCTTGCGTTCTTCCTCAGGCCGATCCTTGATCCGATCCTCGAAGAGCTTCCGCCGGGCGGCGGCCTGGATCTCCGCGGAGGGGGTGAAGCGGAGCGCCGCGTTCGGAACGAGCACGACGTCCTTCTTCTCGGAGATGATGAATTCGAGCGTCGCCGTCATGCCGGGAAGCAGCGCGCCGTCGGCGTTGTCCGCGCGCACGATGACCGTATACGAGACGACGTTGCTCGACGTCTCGGGCACCACGCGTATCTGGCGGACTACGCCTTCGAACTTTCGTTCGCTGTAGGCCTCCACGGTGAAGCGCGTTTTCTGGCCGAGCTTCACCTTGCTGATGTCCAGCTCGTCGACGGCGGCTTCGATGTCCATCGTCTTGAGGTTTTCGGCGAGGGTGAACAGCTGCGTATTCGTGCTGCCGCTCCCGACGACCGTCTGCCCCGGATCCACGGCGCGGTCGAGCACGATGCCGTCGATCGGGGAGAGGATGACCGCGTACTGCTCGATGTTCATGCGCGCTTCCTCGTAGGCGGCCTCCGCCTGAACGAGGCTCGCCTTGCTCGTCGCGTACGAAAGTTTCGCGGAAGCGAGTTCGGAGTCGGAGATGAGCGAACGTTCCTTGAGCGTCGCGCTCTTGCGGTATTCGCCCTCGTCGTATTCGTACTGCGCGCGGGCCTTGTCCAGCGCCGCCTGGGCTTCCTTCAGTGTGATCTTGAGCTTGTCGGTATTGATCTCGGCGAGCGGCTGGTTCTTGGTCACGTGGTCGTTGAAGTCGACGAACACCTTCTCGAGCGTTCCGGTGACTTGGGTGAGCACGTCTACGGTGCCGACGGCCTTGAGGTTGCCGTTGCTCGAAACCGTCTCCTCGATATTGCCTTTCGCGATCGGAGACGTCTTGTACTGCGGGGAGCTCTCCCCCCGCGCATTTTTAGAAACGGCGAAGAACGCGGCGCCGCCGAGGGCCGCGATGACGACCGGGATGCTTGCTAGCTTTATTATTCGGGATTGCATGATGCCTCCGTCTAATTAGATGCAGAAAGCGTGCCAATAGCGTTGAGCGACGAAAACGATGTAAATACGGCCGGCAAGCGGCGATTTATGCGCGTCAACGGGCGTCCGGGGCTGAAATCGAGCGTCCGGCAACGGACATGACAGAGTCGATGCTTGAACTATAACGGAAGTGCGCAATAAATGCGCGTATGTAGTGCGCAGCTTGATTCGAAGTGCGCAAATTATGCGCTTTGACGAAATCGACCGCGGCCGCTTTTCCAGCTCCCTTTGGACGTGGTATGAACCGGCATGGACGCCCGCATCGGGGAGTTCGCGGCGCTCGCGACTTCCGTTTTCTTCACCGTTACGGCTCTCTGCTTCGAGACCGCCGCCAAGCGGATCGGCTCGCTATCCCTCAATATCCTCAGGCTGGCCGCCGCGCTGCTCTTCTTTTCGGCCATCGGCCTGGCGACGCGCGGGGAGGCCTTTCCCTGCGGCGCGCCGCCTTCGGTCTGGCTGTGGCTATCGGCCTCGGGTCTGGTCGGCTTCGTATTCGGCGACCTTTTCCTGTTCCAGGCCTACATCGACATCGGCGCGCGCCTGACGCAGGTCGTCTACACCTCTGCTCCCTTGATGACCGCGCTCATCGGCTTCTTCGCGCTCGGCGAACGGGTCTCGGCGGTCGGGCTGCTGGGGATGGCCCTGGTCGTTCTCGGCATCATACTGGTGGTGCTGGAGAAGGGCGAGCCGGCCTCGGAGCCCTCGCGCGACGCCTTGCCTGCCGCCCGGCGCATGCGCGGGGCCCTGTTCGCCGTGCTGGCCGCGCTCGGTCAGGCGGGCGGCTTCGTGCTCGCCAAGATCGGCGCCCCCGATTCCGATCCCTTCGCCGCCACGCAGATAAGGGCGCTCGCCGGACTCGCCGGCTTCGTTGCGGTCGCCGCGCTCTCCCGGCGCGTCGGGGACGTCGTTTCAGCCGCGCGGGACCGGAAAGCGCTCGGCTTCCTTTCGGTAGGCGCGCTGTTCGGCCCCTTCCTCGGCGTTTCTCTCGGGCTGTTCGCCGCCCAGCGCGCGAACGCGGGCATCGCCGCGACGCTCATGGGCCTTCCTCCGGTGCTCATCCTCGTGCCGGCGGTATTCGTCAATAAGGAGCGGGTGCGGCTGCGGGAAGCTTTCGGCGCGGTGCTCGCCGTCTGCGGCACGGCGCTGCTGTTTATTTTTTGAAATATTCCAAGCCGGCGCTCAGCGAGATCGACCAGCGCAGGGAGTCCATGCGGAGCCCGAGTCCCTCCAGGCTGAAGCCTTCGTTCGCGCCGTAGCCGGTCTGGTTCTGCGCCGTGGAGACGGCGAAGCGTTCGGCGCGGGCTTCCGTCGAGAAACGGGGTCGTATCCGTGAGCCGGATTCGGGGCTCCACGCCAGCCGCGCCCGCGCCGCCGCGCCGAAGCCGAAGCCTTCGGCGGTCGATCGCTTTTCCCTCAACAGGTGATCGTCGAAATCGGACTGGTAGCCGAACAGGGCGCCGGCGCCCGCCTCGATACGGAATCCGGCTGGCAACCCCAGGGCGAGCGAAGTTCCCGCCTCGATCCGATGCGCCGTTCGGCGGAATATCAGCGCGTCGGCGGAGGATTCGACGGGAATCGCCTCGCCGACGGGCATTCCATCGGCGTCGAGGGCATACTGCCATCCGGAATAGCCTTCCGCGGTCCGCTCTAGATAGGAAAAGCGGTACGCGGCCGCGGCTCCCAGGTCGAGGGCTCCGAAGCGGACGAGAGATAGGCGCACGGAAAATTCGGCGCCGGCGTCGGTCCCGCGACCGGCGGATTCTGTCCGGCTCCAGAGGAACGGATCCGATGCCGCGCCGTCGACCCAGTCCGAGTCGGTCAGCGCGTCGGAGCGTTTGACCGAACGGAACGAGAAGGAAGCCTCCGCCGAAACGCGCTCCGCGCCCTGTTCCATTCGGGCGAATCCTGCCCGGACTTCGAAAGACGGATCCCCGACGGGGAAGGCAAGTTCGCTGATAATGCCGTAGCCGTCCGCCGCATAGGCCGACATGCGGTAGCTTTCGGCGCCGCCGCCGAAAGCCGCGCCCGTTTCCAGCCAAGCAACGCTCCCGGAGAACGCGGCGCTCGCGCTCGCGGCCGCCGACAACAAAAACGCGGCGCGCACCGCAGCGGCGCCGTTTCCGATCTTCCCCGCCATCCGCTCCTCCATCCGGACGAAAAACCGCGCCGGGACGCTCGTGGGGGCCCGGTGCGGCATCCGATCTTCAGTTCTCTCAGAAGTATCCTTTAATCACCGCGTGGGCGACCACGTAGACGGGGCCGCTCAGGTTCTGCACGGTGAACGAATCCGCGGAGACGTCCGCCAGACTCCCGTGTTTATTGGGGTACTGTCCGGGCGCGACCGTGTATTCGCCCTTGAACGACGGGAGCTGCTCGGACCCGACGTACAGGTGCGTTTCGGTCAGGACGAAGCCGCTCTTCACCGCGTAGGTCACGATCGCTCGGGTGCCTTCGTAGGACACGGTGAGCGTGCCGACGTCGGTTCCTTTGCTGATGTCGCTCTGTCCGGCTCCCGCGTAGATCGGGAAGCTGTACTGCCCGGCCGAGAGCGGTCCGTTGGTCCATCCCCAGCGGGCGGAAACATCGAACTGTCCGAAATCGATCGCGTATTGGCCGCCGTAGGCGAAAGCCGTCTCGGTGCTCGTTTCCTTCTGCTCCTCGGGGGTCTCGCCGATGGTGACGGTGAAGAACGTCGCCCAGTTGCCCTTGGCGTTGATTCTGCTGCCGGCGCCCCAAGCCGTCTCGGTTCTGACCGAGCCGTCGCCGGTCGTCTTGTAGACGACCGCGTGCGCGGCGACGGTCAGCGTCGTGCCCGTCGCCGCGCCCAGGTCGGCGAGCGGGATCGCGAAGGCGTAGCTCTCGGCGCCGCCGAGGGCTGTCGCCTTGTAGGCGAACTGGCCGACTACGGGGTTGCCCGCCCTGTTTGTCGGTATGGACGAGAAGCCGACGCCGACCGAAAGCTGGACTTCCTGCAGTTTCCAGCCGTCGGCGGTCGCGTAGGTCACCGTCAGATTCGGCTCCTCGACGCCGACCGTCACCGACCCGGCAAGGATCGTCTGTCCGGCCAGCAGATCGACCGAAACGCTCGAGGCGACCGCGCCGCTCGAATCGACGATGCCGAGCGCGTCGGCCGCCGCCGAAACGCCTGCGGGAAGTACCGATACCGCCTGGTTGCAGGATATGAGCGCAGCCGCGAGCGCAGCCGCTCCCGCCATTAAACTGATCCGTTTCATACGTTTCTCCTTGCGCGCTTTTCCGCACGCAAAGGAGATAAAGCAGACACCGTACCAAGCGTGCCCCGATTGCCTTCGTATGAAATGAAGCAATTTTATTTATATATATAATATATAAATAGCAAACTATTCCCCAGCGCTTCGGGTTTGCCTCGCTGAAATCGGCGCTTCTCCGAAGTCTCCACCGAGTATGCATTCTGCATGGATTTGCCGCCAACTGCATTTATTTCTTTATATTATTGGGAAAAGCTTCTCTATGCGGAATGCATGATATGCAAAACGCATAGCCTAGCCACGCCGCAGCTTTCGGCTGATTGTCGACTGCGCCACGCCGAGCAGCGCCGCCGCCGCCGACTGGTTGCCGCCCGTTCTGCGGAGGGCTTCCGCGATATGCCGTTCCTCGATCTCTTCGAGCGTAGGGAACCGTCCGTCGGGCAGGTCCGGATAATCGGCGCAGGCGGCCGCGGCGGGAGCCGTCTCCCGCGCGTGGCGGGCGATGTAGGCGCGCGCGAAGGAGGCGGAAATCCTTCCGTTCGCGGAGGCCGCCGCGGCGCCTTCGACGATCGCGGCGAGCTCCCTGACGTTTCCGGGGAATCCGTAGTTCGCCAGGACCGCGACGAAAGCTTCGTCCGTTTCGATCCGGTCGCGGCCGAGCCGATTCGCCGCCTTCGCGGCGAAGTGGGCCGCGAGCGGACCGATATCCTCCCGGCGCTCGCGCAGGGGAGGGATCACCAGCGGGTGGGAACTGAGCCGGTAATAGAGGTCCGCCCGGAACGTCTTTTTCCGCACGCCGTCGTAGAGATCCGCGTTGGTCGCGAGCACGAGACGGCAGTCGGCGTATTCCTTGCGGTCCGATCCGAGCTGATAGAATTCTCCGTCCTGTAGGAATCGCAGCAGCTTGACCTGGACCTCGGACCCGATGTCTCCGATCTCATCGAGGAAAAGCGTTCCCCGCTCGGCTCGCCGCACTAGTCCTTCCCTCGTGCCCTCTGCTCCCGTATAGGCTCCCTTCACGTGGCCGAACAGGACGTCGGAAAACAGCGTTCCGTCGAGCCCCGCGGTGTTCACCGTCACGAATTCGCCGTCGCGGCCCGAGAGGTCGTGCAGCGCTTTCGCGACCAGCTCCTTGCCGGTGCCGCTTTCCCCCGATATGAGTACCGGCAGGCCGCTCGGCGCGATCCGCTCGGCGGCGCGGAACAGGTCGAGCATCAGGGCGCTTTCGGCTACGATGCCGGCGAAAGCGGCGGAGCGGACTCCTGCGCCCTCGCCGATTATCCTCCCGAAGCGCGCCTTCTCGGCGGCGTGGGAGAAGAGCGAGATCAGCCTCGCCGGGGAAAGAGGTTTCTCCACGAAGTCGAAAGCGCCTTCGCGCATGCAGCCGACGGCGGTCTCGATCCGGTCGTCCGCGGTGACCACGGCGACCGGCGCGGGATCCGCGGAGGACAAGAACTCCCGCAGAAGTCCCTTCTCCGGCCGATCCGGCAGCCCGAGGTCGAGCAGCACGAGGTCGAAGGGGCGAACGCGCAGGGCCTCGAGCGCCGCCGCCGCTGTTGCGGCGGATTCCACGGAGGCGAAGCCGGAAGCGGCGGCGTAGATTTCGACGATGGCCGGCACGGCGGGATCGTCGTCGACCACGAGCGCGGACAAGCCCGCCCGGCCGGGAGTAGGGGCGCCTTTCATGGCACCAGTATACGCCATTCCCAAGGAAAACGCGCTTGACCGAGCGGCTCCGTTCGGTCAGCATCGGCTCATGTCAGCTCTCATGCTCGAATCCTTATCGAAAACGGTTTCCTATTTCCCCTCGCCTACGAACGTCGGCCTCTGGGACGGGCCCCGCGGCGCGGTGCTGATCGATTCGGGGAACGACGCCGACGGCGGGCGGAAGCTGCTGCGCGCCGTGGAGGCTTCCGGCCGCTCGCTCGCCGCGGTGTTCCTCACCCATTCCAACGCCGACCACATGGGCGGGGCCGCGTTCATCGCCTCGCGCTCGGGCGCGAGCGTCTACGCGTCCCGCATCGAGTCCGCGCTCTGCGCCGATCCGATACTCGAACCCATTTCAGTCTGGGGCGGCTACCCGCCGAAGGAACTGCGCAACAAATTCTTCGTCGCGCCATCCTGCGCGGTCGAAGCGATAGCCGAGGGCGGCGCTCTGTCCGCCGCCCTCGCCGGCGCCTGCGCGGTGCCCCTTCCCGGGCACTTCTACGGACAGACGGGACTTTTGGCCGACGGGGTCCTGTTCGCGGGGGACGCCCTCTTCGGGGAAGCTTCCCTGGTCAAGCACCCGGTCTTCTTCATGTACGACGTCGCCGCTTTCCTGGATTCGCTCGACCGCATCGCCGCGCTCGGCGCGGACCTCGTCCTTCCGAGCCACGGCGTGCCGACCGAAGACGGCGCGGGCCTTTGCGCGATGAACCGGGCCGTCGTCCTCCGCGTGGCGGACTCGGTCGCCGCCGCCTGCGCCGGAGGCGCCTCCTTCGAGGACGTGCTGGCCGCCGTCTGCGCGGACTTCGGCATCGAGCTGAATTGGGCGCAGTACGCGCTGATAGGCTCCACCGTCAGGTCGTATCTAGGTTACCTGCGCGAAGCGGGTGCGGTGGAGGCCGAGTTCGCCGCGGGCCGTCTGCGCTGGCGGCGAAGCTGAAGCATCGGCGAAGCTGAAGCATCGGCGAAGCTGAAGCATCGGCGAAGCTGACGCCGCTACAGGGCGCTTTCGACGGCCGCCGCGAACTCGGCGAGCGCGATGGCGGTCGCTCCCCAGACGATCCTGCCGCACAGCCTGAAACAGGGGACTTCACGGTCGCGTCCGCGGCTGCGGACGGTCGCGGTTCCTCTGGACGATTCGGAAAGGAGTTCGGCAAGGGACACCGGGAACCAGGCGGCGACCTCCGCGGGGGATGGGCACAGGTCGACCGCTCCGTCGACGCGGGCGACTACGGGCGTCACGTTGAAGCGGCTCACCGTCACGGAGAAGGGCGTCAGCGAGCCGATGGGCTCCACGATCGAGCAGTCGAGTCCTATTTCCTCGCGGGCTTCCCTGACGGCCGCCTCGATCGCCGTTTCTCCCTGCTCGAGCGAGCCGCCGGGCAGCGCGATCTGTCCGCTGTGGTGGCCGCCCGCGGTCCTCTCGATGAGCGGGAAACGCAGCTGGCCGTCTTCCTCGTAGAGTGCGATGAGCACCGCCGCCGCCCGGAACCCGGGAACGGGAGCGAGCGATTCGGCGCGGTCGAAGGGAACCATCGCCGCTTGGGCCCCGTTTCCGGGCAATCGGCCGCGGAGCGCATCGCCCAAAAGCTCGAAGAATTTCGCGCGCATGGAACGATCCTACCCGATCGGGCGCCTTCTGTTCCAGCGTCGGAAGATGGGCGATGAAGGACGCCGCCGCAGGCTTCGCGCCGCATGCTGCGCGAAGAAAGCAGCGCGTTGACGGGGCGTCCGACTTCGGGCTATCCTCGCCCCATGTACTCAGTCCGCGTCGAGGCCGATTTCGCGGCCGCCCACTCCCTGACACACTACCACGGCAAGTGCGAGCGCCTGCACGGCCACAACTACCGCGTGCTCGCGTACGGGCGGGGGACGGAGCTGGGGGAGGGCGGCATGCTCCTCGATTTCGGCGTCCTCAAGGGCGCGCTCCGCGCGGCCGCGGGGAAGCTCGACCACACGAACCTCAACGACGAGCCTTACTTCCGGGAAGACCCGAGCGCGGAGCGCATCGCCCGCTTCCTGTTCGAGGAAATCGAGCGCGCGCTGCCCCCTGCGGAAGCCGCTCTCCTATGGGCGGTCGAGGTGTTCGAGACCCCTACCAGCATGGCGCGCTACGAGCGCTGAGCGGATGGCCGTTCCCGTCGACTACTCCTCGGCGTGCCTCACGCGCGGCCTGATCGCCTACATCGGGAACAAGCGTTCCCTCCTGCCGTTCCTGGGAAGCGCCTTCGCGCGCTGCGCCGATCGTCTCGACGGCCGCGGACCGATCCGCTTCCTGGACCCCTTCGCCGGTTCGGGCGGCGTCTCCCGCCTGGCGCGGGCGATGGGCTTCGACGTGCGTTCGAATGACCGCGAGTACTACGCCGCCCTCATCGGCCGCTGCCGCGTCGCGCTGACCCCCGATCGTCTGGAGGGCGTCTTCGCCGCATGGGGCGGCTGCGCCGCGGCTTTCCGCGCGTTCGACGCGTTCGCGAAGGGAACCTTACCCGATGCGGCGGGCACGCTCCTCGCCGATGCCGAGCCTTCGATCCGCGCCCGCGCGGAGGGAGCCTTCGCCGCGGCCGCAGCCGCCGAGCCCTACATCGCGCTCCATTACGCCCCCCGCAGCACCGAATCGGCCGACTGGCGCTCCGAGCGGCTTTTCTACACCGCCGAAAACGCCCGATTCCTCGACCGCGCCCGCGAGGCCGTCGAACTCCTGTTCCCCGGGGACCCGCTGGACCCCGCGATGCCGGCACCCGACGCGAACGCGAAGGCCGCGCTCCTGGACGCCCTCCTCTATGAGGCGGCGACGCGGGTCAACACCTCGGGCGTCTTCAAGGCCTGCCACCGGGGCTTCGGCGGCCACGGAAAGGACGCCCTCGGCCGCATCGTCTCTCCGATGCGCCTCCGGCCTCCGGAGCTCTGCCCCGGGCTTCCGGGGCGGTCGTCGGCGGCCGACGCCGCCGCCTTCTGCGCCGCGGAGCGCGGCGCGGACATCGCCTACCTCGATCCGCCGTACAATCAGCACCAGTACGGCTCCAACTACCACCTCCTGACGACGATCGCCCGCTGGGACAAGCCGTCGGTTCCCGAGGATCGGGACGAAACGGGATTTCTGCTCGACCGCGCGGGCATCCGCCGGGACTGGACGGAGACCCGTTCGGACTTCTGCCGCCGCGGCAGGGCGGCTCCCGCGTTCTCGGCTTTGCTGGATTCCATCGACGCGCGCTTCATCCTGGTCTCCTACAGCGACGGCGGCATAATCCCTCTGGAGGAGCTGCGCGGTCTCCTGGCGGAGCGTGGGGAACTTTCACTGGAGTCGGTGCCCTACGTTGCCTATCGGGGCGGGAAGCAGAGCGCGACGCGGATGGAGCGGACGAGCGAACTCCTGTTCGTCATCGACGCGGCCTCGGGGAGCGCCGGACGGAAATCCAATCGGCCGGACAAGGAAACCGGAGCCGAAACGCTCAGGCGCATCAGGGCCCTCGCTGCGCTCGAAGCCCTCAAGCGCGGCCGCTTCGACGGCCGGCGCCTCTCTGCCGGCGATCGCTCCATCGGTTCCGTAGCCGACGGCAAGCTTGCGCTGGACGACGGTGCCGTCGCCGCGGCGTCGACGCCGCGGCTCGAGAGTCTGGCGGCCTCTCTGCGCGCCGCCGCGTGCGGAACGAAGACGGAAGCTTTCGATGTGGTTTTCGGGCTGCTCGGGGACGCGCTGGAAAGCGGCCGCGACAGGCGGGAAACGGAACGGCTCGCGCGGGACGCGCTGGCTCACCTGCGGAAGATAGCTTTCCGAAAGTACGCGGCCGCGTACGCCCAGAGGTCCCGCTCGCTTAAGGGGGCCTTCGATCGGCTCGGTTCCGAACGTCTTCGCGCCGCGCTCGCCACGCTCGACGAGCGGGCCGCCAAGCGGCTGGCCCCGATCTGAATCAGCCTTTCAGCAAGCCGTAGACTACGGACGCCGCCGCGGCGGCCGCGGCGATCGCCGCTCCCATCCGCATCCCTTTGACGGCGGAGGCCGCGCCCGCGGAAAGCTGCTCCTCGCTCTTGAGGCTCACGATGAAGGATTCTCCCTTGCCGCTCGGCTTGGCGATGCGCAGGTCCCCGTCTCGGTCGACGGCCTCGCCCAGGACGTAGACCTGCTTCCCGACGGTCACCGCGCGCTCCTCGAAGCGGTAGCCGAGGGTGGTCCTTCCGCCGGCGAGGGCGGCGAAGGTATCCGGGGCGAAGTCGAACTGCCCGAAGCGCATCCGCGCGCCGCGGCGCTCTCCGCTTTCGAAACGCGAGAACACCTGCTCGTCCACGAAGGATGCCCCTTCCGGGTCGACGGCGATCAAGCCGGTCGCGTCGCGCACGTGGAAGCGTACGGTTCTGGTGTTCGATGCGACGGTTTCCGAGCCCCGTCGCGTCTTGCGCTGATTCTGCCCCTTGTCGTCCTTTTCCCAGTACGTTTCTTCCCATTCGCGCGTCACCCGCATGGCGTAGCGCACGCAGGGAATACCCGCGAGCTCCGAAACGAGCGGGCGCTCGCATTCGATGACGCCCTTGGCTTCGACCTTCCGCGCGAACGAGCCCGCGCCGATTTCGGCGGCGACGGCTTTCGCCAGGGACGCGACCTCCTCGGCCGACGCCGTTTCCGTGGCGGCCATTTCGCCGAGCTTCTGCTTCCTCCGGGCGGAGGAGAACACGAGGACGACGGCGACGAGCAGGAGCAGAGCTCCGAAGACGACGAACGGCATGGCGGCCTCCTTCAGATGTCCATACGCTCGGCGGCCGACGGGCCGCCGAACGGATCAGCCTATGAGCGTCTCCAATTCCGCGACGATTCCCTGGAAAGCCCGGCACGCGGCCTCGACCGGTTCGGGGCCTGCCATATCGACGCCGGCCACGCGCAGCGATTCGATCGGGTAGCGCGAGCCGCCCGAGTTGAGGAAGGCGAAATAATCTTCCCTTTCCTTCGCGCCGCCGGAGAGCACGCGCTCGGCGAGCGCGAGGGAGGCCGATATGCCGGTCGCGTACTTGTAGACGTAGAAGGCGCCGTAGAAGTGCGGGATGCGCAGGCCCTCCATGTCGCTCTCGCTCTCGAAGACCATTTCGGGGCCGAAGTACTTGGTCAAAAGCTTGCGGTATTCGCCCCGCAGCACGTCGACGGTGAGCGGCGTCCCCGACTCCTGGAGCCGGTGCGTCGTCGCTTCGTACTCGGCGAACATCGTCTGGCGGTACAGCGTCGCCAGGAGGTCGTCGGCGCGCTTGTTGACCAGGTAGGTCTTGAGCTCCTTCGAATCCGCCGTGCGCTCCAGGTGGCGGAACAGCAGCGCCTCGTTGAAGGTCGAGGCCACCTCGGCCTCGAAGATCGTATAGCCGTAGTGCATGAAGGGATTCGACTTGGCCGAATACCAGGAGTGCATGGAATGTCCGCCCTCGTGCGCGAGCGTGAACACGTCGCGGATGACGTCGTCCTTGTAGTTCATGAGGATGTACGGATCCCCGACGAAGCTGCCGGCGGAGAAGGCTCCCGACCGTTTGCCCTTGTTCTCGTAGCGGTCGGCCCAGCGCCCCAGGAGTCCTCCCCGGAGCGTATCGACGTATTCGCTTCCCAGCGGCGCGAGCGCGGCGGAAACCAGGTCCACCGCCTCGTTCCAGCCGGTCTTCTTCTTCGGGGCGGGGACGATGGGCGCGTACACGTCGTAGTGGCGCAGCTCGTCGAGCCCCAGCGCCTTCTTGCGCAGCGCGTAGTAGCGGT
>QKCO01000171.1 GCA_003245635.1 Treponema sp. | reverse complement strand
ACCCGATCGGCGACGCCGCGAAGCCCCTGCTCGGCGCCGACTACCTGTACCCCTACCAGCGGCTCGTGGTAGCCAACGCGGTCGACGGCGCGCGGGAGGCGGGGATCCGCGTCCGCTGGCCCGGAAGCGGCGCCGGGGACGGCGCGGACGGCCCCTATTCCGCACAAGCCCCCGGCGACCGCCGCGAAGACGGGGCGGCCGTCGCCCGGCAGATCGTCATACTGCCGACCGGCGCGGGCAAATCGCTGTGCTTCCAGCTCCCGGCGCTGCTCCTCGAGCGCCCTACCCTGGTAGTCTACCCGATTCTGGCCCTCATGGCCGACCAGGAACGGCGGCTCGCGGAACGGGGCTTCGCCCCGGCGACGCTGCGCGGCGGGCAGGACGCCGAAGAGCGCCGGCGGACGTGGAACCGCATCCGGGAAGGCGGCGCGCGCATCGTCATCGCGAATCCGGAAGTGCTCCTGACCGAAGCCTCGCTGCGGCTCCTGCCAGAAGCGCGCATCGCGCACCTGGTGGTCGACGAGGCCCACTGCGTCAGCGAATGGGGGGAAAGCTTCAGGCCGAGCTATCTGCGGATCGGCGAAATCCTCGAAGCGTCGAAAGCGCCCCTGGCGACCGCGTTCACCGCGACGGCCTCGCCGCCGGTGCTCGAGAAAATCGAACGCTACCTGTTCGGGGGCAGCGGGGCGAACCGCATCGTCGGCAACCCCGACCGGCCGAATATCCGCTACTCGGCGATCGGCACGCTGCTGAGGGACCGGACGGTCGTGGACCTCGTCGCACGCGAACAGCGGCCCTGCATCGTGTTCTGCGCAACGCGGGCGCGGACGGAACGGCTCGCGCGGCAGCTCGCGGCCGAACGGCCCTCGATCGAAACGAAATTCTACCACGCCGGCCTTTCCCGGGAGGAAAAAGGGGACGTCGAGCGATGGTTCTTCGGCAGCAAGGACGGAGTGCTGACGGCGACAACCGCTTACGGCATGGGCGTCGACAAGCCCGACGTGCGAACGGTCCTGCACCGCGACTGCCCGCCGACCGTCGAAGCATACCTCCAGGAATCGGGGCGCGCCGGCAGGGACGGAGAAGCCTCCAAAGCGATACTGCTCTGGGGAACGGAAGACGAGGCGATGCTCGCGCGGATGGTGACCGGCCCCGACCGGGCGCGCTTCTCCGCGCTCGCCTCCTACGCGCGGGATGCGTCCCGGTGCCGGAGGGAAGCGCTGCTCGCATTGATGGGCGCCGAATGCGCTTACTGCTCCGGCTGCGACGTATGCGGGGGCGACGCATCGCCCCGGGAGCGGGAGTACGAAGCCCTCCTCTCGTTCTTCGGCCGCAACCGCCGCCGCTACGGCGTCGACGAGGCGGCGGGCGTCATCGCGGAGCGGAACGCGAACGGCTGGAGCCCGGAAGAAGCGGCGGAAGCGATCGAGCGGTTGATCGCGGCCGGAGCCTTGGCCGAGAGAAAGGGGCCGGTCAGGAAGCCGGCCTTGAAAAACGCGCTTTGGACGGGAACGGTGGACCCGGCCCCCTATTCGTCGCCTACTTCGACTTCCGAGGGAGCGGCATTCGACGCTTTCGTCTTCGGCGGCGCGCGGCGCGCGGGACGGGAGCGGCGCGCGGGACGGTTCAGCCGCGCCACGTAGAAAACGAGGAACAGGTACAGGACGATCGCGATCGTCACCGCGATGACCTCCCACGATTTCATCACCGAGACGATTATTTTGAATAACTCGCTGTTCATCACCCAATTCCTATCGGCCGATAACGGCGGAAAATCAACGCCGGGCCGCAGGGGATTCCTATTCGTCCCCGGAAAGCGCAGCGCGCAGCGCGTCTTTGTCCGCGACGCGGATCGTCCGGCCCTCGACGGCGATCAGGCCGTCGGACGCCATGGAAGAGAGCTCGCGCGAAAGGCTCGGCCGGGCGACCGAAAGAAATTCGGCGAGCTTCTCCTTCGAGAAGGGCAAGGTGAACGAACCGTCGGTCAGGCGCGGCTCGAGATAGGCGGCGATCCGCCTGCGGAGGCTCGAGAATTCGAGCAGCCGGAACTTCTCGGCGAAAAGGGAAATCTTCCCCCCGATCTCGGTCAGGAAATTGACGAGGAAGAAGCGGTTTTTCTGGCAGAGGTCGAGAACCGCTTCGAGCGGGAGCTCGAGCAGGCGCACGCCGGTCGCGGCGACGACGGTGACCGGCAGCGCGCGGCCGGGCGCGAACAGGATGGCGGGAGCCACCGGGTCGGGCGCGTCGATAGTCTCGATGGTGACGGACTTTCCGTTCGGGTGATGCATCTCCGCGCTCACCGTCCCCTCGAGGATGACGCGCAGCGCGTCGTAGCGGCTGCCGGCGAGAAGCACGACGGAGCCCTTCTCGTAGACGCCGACGCGGCATGATACGGTCGAAAGGAGCCGATCGAGCTCGACGACGTCCACGCCGCGGCAGAGCGTCGTAACCGAAAGGGCGAGCAGGTCCCGTCGTTCCATCGGGAACCCTTCCTAGTCGCCCGCGACGCCGGCGATCGGCATCTTCAGCGGATCGAGGAACAGCTCGAGGAGGACGGACTTCGAGATGCGGTGCCGCAGGGGCCGCTCGACGACCGAACGATACGCGGACTTGAGGCGCATGAGAGCCGGCGGAAGCGAATAGGCGGCCAGAATGCGTTCCTTGTTGAGGGCGATCGACTCTTCGCCCTCGTGCAATTCCGCGATGCGCGTCAGGAAGGGATTCGCTGCGGAGAGATCCTCCCGCGCGGCCGCGTTCGCGGCGAGCGTCTCGATCATTTCCGTCTGAAGGTCCTCGCCGAGGCGGCCGAAGTCGAAACCGCTGCGGGAAACCAGGTCGTCGTCGAGCATCTTGACAGCGAAGGGCGGCGGCGCGAAATCGTACGCCCGATAGATGCGTTCGAGCGCAGCCTCCATCTTGTGCCGCATGAGCGGCACCGGCAGATAGACCACCGGGATGTCGATGGAACTGTACAGGCCGCTGAAGCTCACGCCCGCGCGCTCGAAATCGCGGCACAGATGGTCTATGCGGCGTCCGATGACGGCCCGGCCTGCCGTCCAGGGCTCCAGGAAGCTGAAGCCGAAGCCTTCCTTCGCCGAGGTGGTGATGGAGCAGACCGACGAACCGAACAGTTCGGGGAGCGTTTCCCGTTCGCCCAAATCGAATTCGACTGGAAGCGAGTACCTCGACGCGAGGTCCTTCCAGTGCGCGTAGGCGGAATGGTCGCGAGGAGAAGCAGGCGGCAGGGTAAGTCCGATGGTGCATCCGGAAGGGATGAATAAGGAAAGGAGCAGGGCCTCGCCGATATTCTTGCGCGAACTCGCGCGGACCGGGTACAGGTAGCGCGTCCTCGCCCGTCCCTCGACCGCCTCGACGGGAGTAACCGAAGGAGGAAGCAGGTGCAGGCCCTCGGGAACGAGGCCTGCGCGGCGGAGGAACGAGAAATCGCGGCCGTTCACGACCGCGTAGTGGACATCCTCGAGATAGGGCTCGGTGACGTAGAGGTCGGGGCGGAATTCTTCGGCGAAATCGTGAACCTGCAGCAGGAGCGGAATTCCGCGGTCCTTGAGAACCCGCATCGCCCCATTGAGCAGGCTGTTCTTCCGCAGCAGCGGATTGTGGAAATGGACCAGATCGGGGAGAGCGCCCCAGTGTTTCTCCATCGCGGCGATCAGATCGCCGGCCAGGCTTTCGCACGTTTCCCCGCCGCCGCTCGGACGACGCGAGTCGGAGCGCAGCGTGGGCACTATTTCCAGCGTCGCTCTGCCGAAATCGGGAATCGAGCGCTCCACCTCGCCGGCGAGCACCAGCACCGCGTCGCCTGAGTCGGCCAAGGCGCGGGCCTGGTTGCGGATGACCGAAGAGACGCCGCCGCGGATCAGGTGGTAATTTATTATGGCGATACGCAAGGGAAACGCTCCATCAACCAATACTAGCCGATGAGGGCGCCGCGGGCAACGCAAAAAAGCTCAGAGCGCGCGCAATAGCTCGACGGAGAGCTGCATGAGGCGCCGGCAGTCGTCCGCGTCGGTATGGTAGCCGCCCCCGCTCGTGCGCTGCCGGATCACGACGGTGCCGTATTCGTCGTCACCGCCGCTTTCGACCTCGTAGCCGGATCGGCGGAAGGCGGCCGCTGCGCGCCAGGAGGCGCCCTGGCCCCGTGTCAGGACCACCGCGTAGAAATAGGGAACAGCGCCGTTCGGCCCCGAATTGACGGCAGTCTGCAGCTGTATTCCGACCAGGTCGGACTTGCCGCGCCGGGGCTCCACCATGAGGCGGACGTCCTCCGGGATGCGCAGTCCCTCGGCGTCGCGGTCGAGCCGAAGATAGGGCGTGACGACGATGCCCTCGGGAAGACCGACCGACAGCGCCGCCTGCGCGCAGCCCATCGACATTTCGAGATTCCGCGGAATCCACACGCGGATGCGCAGGAAATGGAGGGTCGGCCACAAGAGGAGAAGCGCGTCGACGAAAAACAGAGATGCGCGGGTTCCCAGGGTGATGAAGGCGAGCCCGGCCAGCACCAAGGTGACGGGGATGCCGGAAGCGGGCCGGTACCAGAACGGCAGCTTGATGCTCCGAGCTGCCCGGAAGGAGTCGGCGATCCGGTCGACCTCCGCCAAGCCCGCCGGCTGCCAGTCTTCCTCTCCCTGGTCGTCCGGCTTGTTCGTCCAGGGCTTCGCGGCCAGGAGCGCCAGCGGCGCGGCGATCAGGAGGGTGCCGGGAACGAGGCCGTAGGGAACCGCCAGCTGCAGGAAGACGCCGAGCGCCGCGAAGAGCGCGAAGGCGACCAGCCGCGCCTCGGCGCCGAGCTTGCCGTAGCGGAAGGAAACGCGGACGGGGATCATGCGGGACTCCTTTGCGCGCGGGCGGTTTCGGCCGCGCAGGGGGACGGATCGGAAGGGCCGAGGCCGAGGTAGCCGCGGTAGAGGGGACAGGCGCCTTGGCAGGCGACGAAGGACGAGCAGGCCCGGCAGGCGTCGGGGGCGAATTCCTTCCGCTTGAGTGCGGCGGCGCGCGGTGAGAACCAGACGGCCGCGAAGCCGTCGGAGAGCAGATTCCCGAGGTCTTCGTCCCAGGAGGAGCAGGGACGCACCGAACCGTCGGGCGCGACCGATAGGAGTCCGTCCGCCGCGGCGCAGCTCTTGTTGCCCAAGCCCCGCGCGATGGGGTTGTAGCAGCCGAAGGGCGTCGGGCTGTACCAATAGAAGACGAGCCCTTCGCGCCGCGCCGCGGAGGCGACCTCGTCGACGACCTTCCCGATCTCCGAGTAGCCGACGAAGAGGGCATCCGACTCCGGACCGCGGACGGTCGGGATGAAGAGGTTCATCGCGAAGCGGTCGACACCGAGTTTTTTAAGGAAGGCGGGCATCCTCGGCGCTGCCGCCATGTTCTCCCGGGTGATTGTCGTGTTCGTCTGCGTCGCGATGCCGGCGGCGCGCAAAGCCTCTATGCCGGCGACGGTCCGCTCGAAGGCGCCGGGATTGCCCACCAGCGAATCGTGCAGGGCTGCCGAATCGGCCTCCACGGAGACCTGCGCGCTCGAAAGCCCCGATTGGGCGAGCGAACGCGCGCGGCCGCGGTCGGCGAGCGTCCCGTTGGTCACCAGGTTCGTGGACATACCGCGCCGGCGCGCGCGGGATGCGAGCTTCTCGATGTCGCTCCGCAGGAGGGGCTCGCCGCCGGTGAAGGAGAAGAAGGGGACGCGGGCGTCCGAAGCCAGGAGGTCGACGATCCGTTCGAGCGAGGCGGTCGGCAGCTCCGGGCAGCGCTCGGCGGCAGCTTGGGACCCCGGAGAGACGGGAAAGCGGACGCCTGCCGGGCCGCAGCCGGCGTAGCAGAAGCGGCAGGCGTTGTTGCAGCGGTAGGTGACCGCGATCTCCGCGAGCACCGGCAGCTTCGTGAACGAGAAATCGTAGGGCGCCTCGGAAACCGTCCCGTTGACGGCGGCCTCGCCCCGGTACAGCGCCGCGAGGTCGCCGAAGAAATCGGCGACGTCTCTTTCGGCTTCAGCCGAGGGGAGGCGCAGCCGGGAGGCCTTGCCGCCGCGGCGCAGGTAGGCGATCAGGGACGCGGCGGTCGGGTTGGCCCGGTAGACGCGGTTGGGCGGCAGGATGATGACTCCGTCCTCTTCGCGCGAGAAGACGCGGGTCCCGGCGCGCTTCCAGAAATCGTCGATCCAGGCGAGGCCGTCCATCAGCGCGCGCCGCCCGAGACGCAGGCCGAGTGGCAGGCCGAGTGGCAGGCGCTGTGGCAAGCGGAATGGCAGGCCGAATGGCACGCGCTGTGGCAGGCGTTGTGGCAGGCCGAATAGCACGCGCTCGCGCTGCCCGCCTGGCCTTCGGGCGAAAAGCAGCCTGAGAAGCAGGAGGACGAGGACATGAACGCCGCGTAGGTGCCCGAGAATTCGCTCGGAAGGCCGATGCCGGCGCGCCTATCGGCGTGGAGGTAGAGGTAGCGCCAGGAATGCCAATAATAGCGATCGCGCGTCGCGGCGGGCGTCGCGGCGGGCGCGGACGCCTCCTCGGTCAGCTTGGCGCGGTAGTGGGCCTTGGTCGCTTCGAGGTCGCAGTCCCAGACCTTTTCCTGCAGCCGCTTCAGGGCGGACTCGAAGAAATCGGCCAGGAGGGAAGACAGCACCCAGCCGTCGGCGTCGAAGGCGCGCAGGAACAGCTCCCCGTACTCGTCCTTTTCCTCGCCGTCGGAAGACGCGGCCGCCAGGATCTCGATGCGGAGCGGCGCCTCCTGCAGCACGCGGACGGCGCCGCGCGCCTCGAGTCCGTCGAGCATCACCGCGGCGACGCGCGCGAGCGGCAGCTCGAACAGGAGCGCGGCCTCCACGGGGTGGAGATCCTCGGCCACTTTCCCCGGCTTCGCGTAGCTGCCCTGGACGAGCCGCGGCGGGGTCCACGAATCGCCGGCCCAGGCGATGCCTTCCGCCTTGGCAACCGCGGCGGAGAAGCCGGCGATCTTCTTCCGGTAGAGGAAGACCGATAGGACGGCGAAACCGCCGAAGATGAAGAGGTAAAGCAGAGGGAAGCGGTCCCGGCTCGGAGCGGAGGAGCCGTCCGCCGGGGTTCCGGAGGCTTCCGCGCCTGAGGAGGCCTGGACGGAGGACGCGGCGATGAGCGGCGCGAAGGCAGCGGCGACCGCGTCCGCGGAAAGATAGAACTGAAGCTCCTGCCCTTCCCGGTTCTTCGGAGCCTCCTGATGGAAACGAAGCGCCAGGTAGCGCGCGCCGCCGGTTCCCTGAACCGTGTAGAAATCAATCTTGTTCCGCTCGTTCACGAAGCGTTCGGTCGCGAAGCCGAGGCCGGCCAGGTATTCCGAACGCGAATCCCCGGAAACGTCCCGGGCGACCGTCACGGGCAGAACCACGACGACGGTCCGATGATCGAGCGCCTGATCCCAGCGCGGCGGCGCCCAGTGGAAGTACACGAGCTTGCCCCGCTCGGGCGATTCGGTGACGCCGGCCATGCCGGCCGCCGCGAGGTCCGCACCGTAGAAGAGCGACCAGAGAGCCCTGCCGCTCGCCCGAACGCCGCCCGAAAGCACGACGTCCCATTTGTCGCCCGCCCGCGAGATGTCGAGCGGCACCCGCTTCCCGCCGGGGAGATCCGCCCAGCAGCGCGACGGATCCCAGGCCAGGGGGGCTTCCTCGCCCTGGAAATAGAAGGCGCCCATCGTCCCCTCGCTCACGTTCCAGACGATCGAATGCCGGACGTCGGCCTTGCCGTCGCTCCGGAGCACGAGCAGGATCTCGGCGGATTCCACCTCGGCCTTCAGGGCGAAGACCGGAACGGAACCGAGCAGGCAGAGAAGCAGCGAAGCGAACGCGGCTTTTTTCAACGCAGTTCCTCCCGGGCGGCGATGCGGTCGGCGGCGGCTTGCGGATCGAGGCGGCGCTCTATTTCAGCAGCGGAGGCGGAGAGCGCGCCGACCGTGCGGACGGCGATATCGAGATCGGCGGCTCCCCCCGAACGGACGCGCGAGGAAGCCGCGTCGGCGAGCTGGAGGTAATCGTTGAGGACCTCCACGGCGCCGAGCACCGCGTCTTCGGAAACGGGATCGCGCCCGTCCGTCTTGACCGCGCGCTCCAGGTAGAGCCCCGCGGCGAGCGTCAGCCGGTCGATCGCCGCCTTGACTTCCGGGTCCCCGACGCGGAGCAGCGACAGGCGCTTGCGCGCCGCGGCGACGCCGCCGAGCGCGCGCGCGTCGCGTTCCCGACGGTCGCGGTCGCCCTCCCCGGCGACCGCCCGGGCGCCAACGGGGCTCGACAGCAGCACGAAGGCGGCGGCGGCGACGGCCAAGAGGCAGAGCGGAACCGCGACCGGCGCGGGCACTCCGCCGACCAGGACCAGGACCGCCGCGGCGGCGGCGCCCGAGCCCAACACGGCGACGCCTACGGGGGAACGGAAAAAACGGACGATGATGCGCTTCATTCCGGTCAGTTTAGCGCGGCCCGGAACAGGCCGCAAGGGCCGATAGTTCGTCACTCGCTCAGGCAATACCGATCCCGGCCCTGCTTTTTGGCCTGGTAGAGCGCCCGGTCAGCGGATTCGATGAACGAAGCCATCGCTTCCGCCTCTCGGGGGCTGGCCACTGCTATGCCCATGCTCACCGTAAGCGTTTCGCCGACGTCCGAGGCGGAATGGGGGATCGCCAGATCGCGGATATCCCTCTGGATCGCATCGGCGACCAGAGCGGCGCCGTCCCGATCAGTGCGGGGCAGCAGGATCACGAATTCTTCTCCGCCGTACCGGGCAGCCAAATCGAGGGGCCGCTTCGCGTTTTTCTCGAAAGCTTCCGCGCAGCGCCTCAGGCATTGATCGCCCGCCAGATGCCCGTAGGTATCGTTGAAGCGCTTGAAATAATCCACGTCGATCATAATGACGGCCAGGCTGTGCCGCTCCGCCCCGGCCTTTTCCCATTCACCCGCCAGGCGCTCCTCGAAGAAGCTGCGGTTCGCTATACCGGTGAGTCCGTCGAGCTTCGCCCGCTTTTCCAGATCCAGCTCCAAGAGCTTCCGTTCGCTTATGTTTCTGAAGGTGACCGAAATTCCTTCGTCTATCGCGACGATGGAAAATCGGTACCAGCCCCGGATGGATTCGAGGTCGAAATAGATCTCCTTCTCAACCGGAGCCTTGGTGCGGGCGACGGTCCGGAAATCCTCGAAAATTTCTTCCTGGGCTATGGCGGGAACCCGGGAAAGTATATTCGTTCCGACGATGGAGCTCACCCGGTCCACGAAGACGGCCATAGCCTCGGGATTCATCATCAGCCATTGGAAGTCGACGATCTCGTCGTCCTTCTTGACGGATTTCAGCACCATGATGCCGTCCTGGGATGCGTTGAGCACGCTTTCAAGGAGTCCTTGGGATTCTTTGAGTTCCTTGGTGCGCTTCAGCACCTGATCTTCCAAAGAGAGGTTGATCTCCTCCAGTTGGTGGTACATGACGGCGTTTTCCCGGGACATGGCGTTGAAGGCCTCGGTCATGATGCCTATCTCGTTGTTCGAACGGATGTCGGCCTGAGCTCCGAGATCTCCTTCGGCGACACGCCGCATGACCGAAGAAAGCTTCGAGATCGGCCGGATCACGTACCTGCCGGTGAGCGCCCTCAGGATAGCCAAGGAAGTCAGGATCAGGGCGACGAAGAAGCCGGCGAAGAGCATCGCCGAACTTTCCATCTGGGCGATGGGCTCGGATAGGTCGTAATACACCCGCAGATAGCCGTAATTCGTTCCCAGGGCGATCAGCGGTGCGGTATAGCTGAGAGCGGGCCTTCTCGAAACGGTCATTCTCCCGACGACGGCCCCCGATTCGGCCCTCGCGGACTTATCGAGCCGGGGCGTAAGAGGATTCTCGAGCGGCGAGTAGGACAGCGATCCGTCCGGTTCGTACACCTCGGCCGCCAGAATTCCCTTGATGGCCGAAAAGCGTTCCAGGGTGAGGGCGATTCCCTCCCTGTTCCGGAAGAACATGAGGTTCGCGATGCTGCCGGTTTTCTGTCCCACCCCGGCATCGAGAAGAAGCTCGATGGACTCGAGAGTCCTGTCTAAGCGGTTTCGCTCCAGATTGAAAGACAGGAATCCGAAAACCCCGGAAACCAGAAGGATAACTAAAAGGAAGCCCCGAAAAACCTGGGCTTCCAGTCTTCGCGGAAATTTCGACGGATTCTTCATCCTCATCGGAGTCGAAGGGTTTTCTCGAAGGCGATGCCGCCGTCGCGGTACTTCAGGATGACACCCTGCTTGCCGACGGGATCTCCCTGCTCATCGAAACTGATGGAGCCGGTGATGCCCGTGAAGGCGCGGGTGTCGGCTATCGCGTCCCGAATCCGCGAACGGTCCAGGGATCCCGCGCGCCGGATAGCGTCGGCGATGAGGAACACCGCGTCGTACGCGAGTGCCGCGCTTGCGGCGATCTGGTCTTCGCCGTATTTCGCCCGGTAGCGCCGTATGAACTCTTCGCTGCCGGCGGAAGCCGCCCCCAGGTGCCAATGATTGGCGAAATAATTCCCCTCCGCGGCCTCCGGCCCCGCTATGCCCAGAGCGCCCTTGCCCCAGCCGTCGGCCCCGAGGAACACGGTTTTGATCCCCATAGCGTGGGATTGCTTGAGGATGCGGCCGCTGTCCTGTCCATGGCCGGGAACGAAGACGGCATCGGGATTCAGTTCCTTTATTCGGGTAAGCTGAGCGGTGAAATCGCTGTCGTCGCCGAGGTAGGTCCCGGTCCACAGCAGGGTTCCGGTTCGGGAGAATTCGCGCTCGAAATACTCGGATACGCTATTGCTGAAGATGTCGTCCGCCTTCTTCAGGATCACCGCGGTCTTCGCGCCGAGGTCTTCCCGGGCGAAGCGGGCCATCAGGGTGCCCTGCAGGGGATCGGTGAAGCACATGCGGAACACGTAGTTTCCGATCGCGGTCACGGCCGGCAGGGTGGCGATGGGAGAAACCATCGGAATGCCCGCTTCCTGAAACAGGGGCCCGACCAGCATTGAAAAATTGCTGGTGTTCGCCCCGACGACCGCGGTGATCCGGTTCCCGGCGATCTGCTCGAGCGCCTGAGCCTTAGCCGAGTCGAGACTGGTCGCGACGCCGTCGATAAGGACGATCTTTTTACCCAGCAGGCCTCCGGCCTCGTTGATCTGTTCGGCGGCGATGGAGGCCCCGCGCATGTCCTCGGCGGTGATGAAGCTCTTGATCGCCGTTAGGGTTTGGCCGTACGTCACGTAGAGGTACAGGGAGTCATCCGCGGCGGATAGGGACGCGGAGCCCAAGACGGCTAAAACCGGCAAAACAAAGAGACGCATGGTGTTCATCATCGGCCCTCCGCTATTTCGACATGACCAGTGTAGGAGGACGACCTGGAGGAGTCAAGGGAAGATCTTCCCGCGGCGGCGCGCGCTATTCCCTCGCCGGGGCCGTTTCGGCTACCCTGTCGCCATGTCGCTCAATTGGAAGGAAATCGACCTGGTCCTCTCGGAGCTGCGCCTCGAGGGAGCCCAGATCCAGAAGATAACGCAGCCCGCCTACGACGTGCTCGCCCTCCACGTCTACAACGAAGGGCGCGCGAGGGCCGTCCTGGTCGCGCTGACGCCGGGCGCCTGCCGCATCCACGAAACTTTCCGCGCAGTCCCCAAGAGCGATAAGCCGCTGCGCTTCGCGGAATTCCTCAAATCGCGCGTGAAGGACGGGCGGATCGAGGAAGCCGTACAGCTCGGAACCGACCGCATCGTGCGGATCACCGTCCGGCGCGGCGAGGAGCGGATCAGGCTGTACCTGCGCCTCTGGTCGAACGCGGCCAACGTGGTGGCAGCCGCCGAGGACGGGACGGTGCTGGACGCGATGCGGCGGAACCCCAAGCGGGGGGAAACCACCGGCGGCCGCTACGCGCCCGAAGAAGCCGAGCCGAAGCAGGCGAAGCCGGGGGCCGTCCCCAAGGAATACGCGGTCCGCGAACTCCCCGGCGAAGGATCGTTCAACGAGCGGCTGGACGCCTGGTACGCCGAGCACGCGGGGACGCTCTCGCTCGAGGCGCTGCGGGAACAGGTCCGCAAGACCTTCGACGGCCGCATCGCGCGGCTGTCTGCCTCCATCGAGTCCCTCGAACGAAAGAAGGCCGAGTACGAGAACGCCGACGCGCTCAAGCAGCACGGAGACCTGATCATGGCTGCGGTCGGCGCCGTCCCGGCCGGGAGCGAATGGCTCGAGACGGTCAACTTCTATACGGACGAGCCGGTCCGCATCAGGCTGGACCCGAAGAAGACGCTGCCCCAGAACGCCGAAAGCTGCTACGAGCAGTACCGTAAGGCGAAGAGCGGGCTCTCGGAGGTCGAATCCGAGCTGGCCGAGGGCCTCGCCGCTCGCGAGCGGCTCGAAGCCGAACGCGCGCGGCTTTTGGCCGAGGAGAATCCCCTGCTCCTCCACAAGGCGATCAGAAAGCTGCGCGCAGTCCCCGTCGCCCCGGAAAAGAAGAAGCGGCCCGGCCTTTCCTTCAGGAAGAACGGCTGGCTCCTGATCGTCGGCAGGGGCGCGGACGAGAACGACGATCTCCTGCGCCACTACGTGAAGGGCGCGGACCTCTGGCTCCACGCGCGCGACTTCCCCGGCGCCTACGTATTCGTGAAGGCGCGCGCGGGAAAGAGCGTGCCGCTGGACATCCTGCTGGACGCCGCGAATCTGGCGCTGTTCTACTCGAAGGGCCGCAACGCGGGAGAGGCAGACCTTTATTACACGCCGGTCAAATTCCTCAGGCGCGCGAAGAACGGCCCGAAGGGGCTGGTCCTGCCGACGCAGGAAAAGAACTTCCGGGTGAAGGCCGATCCGGCGCGGCTCAAGGCGCTCGAGGACTGCCGCGAGGAATAGCGCGGCGAAATCTTGCGGAAGCGCGGGCGCGAACTTATGCTTAATTCATGAGCAATAGCAGCGCCGGCTATACGAAACGCCGATATCCGACCGTAGCGGGAATCTTCTACCCCGAAGAAGCGAAAGAAGTCGAAGCGGCGCTCGAACGCTTCGAGGGCGAAGCGTCGGGCGGGGAAAAGAGCGGGACCGCATCCGCGATCATCGCGCCCCACGCGGGTTGGGATCTTTCCGGCAAGGTCGCCGCCGACGCGTTCAGGGCCGCTTCCGGAAGGGAGATATCGACGGTGCTGATGATCGGCCCCCTCCACCAGGACCGGAGCGAAGGCCTCTTCCTGAGCGAATCAGAATATTTCGAAACGCCGATCGGCGACCTCCCGGTGGACCGGGAACTCTGCGCAGAGCTGGAGAGCTGCGGCACCTTCTTCGTCACCAACGACATTCCGCACCTGGAAGAGCATTCGATCGAGATTCTCCTGCCCTTCATCAAGCGCTATTTCCCGAAGGCATCCATCGTCCCGGTGCTGGTGGGCGGCAGCAGGACCTCGATCGTCCGCACGCTCGCGAGCGCCATCGACCTCGTATTCGCCCCGATCGCCGACAGCACGCTCATCGTGGTATCGACCAACCTCTGCGGCAGCCTCGCCGCGGAAATCGCGGACGCCCACGCGGCCCGGTTCAGGGAATACCTCGACAGGGCCGACCACGCGGCGATGCTCGAAAGCGTGCGGTCGGGCGAAATTTCCGCGTGCGGCGCGGCCGGCTGCGCGGCTCTGATGGCGACCGCCCTGTTCCATGACCGGCGCGCCGTCGCCCTCTCGAGTTCCGATTCGGCCGAGCGGCCGGACCACGATCCCAGCAAAAAGGTCAGATACGGCTCATTCGCGTATTTCTGAACCGAGACCGGGATTCAACGCCCATGCTATACTGACGCGTATGGAAAAAGTGAAGGCATCCCTGCTCAGGATGACGAAGACGGCCCTGGGGGACTCCATTCCCGCCGACCTTACCGGGCGGATCGCCAAGGAAGTGATGCGCGGCTACGATCTCCATGCGCGCACCGGATTCCGCGACAGCATTCCGATCTCGAGCCAAGTCGCCGCCTCGGCGGTGGTGGACGACGCCGTTGCGATGGGCCGCTTCCTGCTGTTGGTCGAGCGCATGGCCGAAATCGACCGCGACGGGTTCATGGGCCGTCCGTACCGGATACCCATCCTGAAGGATCTGTTCAAGGCGATACAGGCCGAAGGCTACGTCTGGGACGGAGGCACCCGCCACTTCATGGAAAACCCCGCCATCCGCCGCACGCCCAACTGGGGACGCCTGATCGAGAACGAGGAATACCGCTTTTCGCTCCTCCGGCTGGATATCGTCAAGAACTCCCGCATCGTCAAGAAGCACGGAGAAGACGCCGCCCGGCAGGCCTACGGAGAACTCCGCGACCTATTCAAACGGGCCGTCGAGCAGCGGCACGGGCGGGTCTGGAAGTGGGAAGGCGACGGCGGCATGGCGGCCTTCCACTACGGGCACGGAGCGACGAGCGCCGCGCTCGCCGGGATGGCCTTCGTCAACGACCTGTTCATCTTCAACCGCACCGCGAACGAACTGGGAGAGCCCCTATCGGTCCGGCTCGCCGCCCATTCCGGGCCCCTTTTCTACAGCTCCTCGCCGGCGGAAATCGCGAAGCAGGAAACGACCCGCGAGCTGGTCGACCTCGAGTCCCAAAAGACGCCGCCGGGATCGCTCTGCCTGAGCACGGCCCTGTCGCAGACGCTCGACCGCGTCGTCCTCGACAGTTTCAAGAATACCCGCGTCGACGGCGCTCCGGTCCATCTGTACCGGGTCGAGGTGGCCTGACGATGAAATTCGCCGTATACTGCATCGATCCTGAAAACGCCGCCTACCGCTCGTCCGTCTCCGCGCTCGCTGCGGAAGACGCCGACTGGCTATTCCTTTCAGCGTCGAGCGCCGGACGGACGGTCAAGACGAAAACCGCCGAGCGCATCGTCTACTTCGACGCGGACGCGCTCGCTCCGGCGAAGATGCGCGAGCTCGGCGAGAAGAGCGGCCGGCCCTGGGGAGCCATCGACCGGACCGGAATCGTCGAGGATCCCGCGGCGCTCTTCCACGCGGGCGCTGCCGACTACCTGGGCCCTCCGCTCTGCGCCGCCGGAAGCATCCTCACCGAAGAGCGGGCGCGGTCAATCGGGGCGCTTCCGCAGCGGCGCGAAGGCGCCGGGGCCTGCGCGGATGCCGAATCCGGCGCCGCCGGGCGGGAAGCTCCGCCGTTCCCCGGCTGGAGCAAGCTCAAGGCCGAAACCTGCTACCCCTTCGTCTTCGTGTTCGCGGCTCTCGGCGATCAGAAGGGGATCGGCGCGCGGCTCGGGGAGCGGCGGCTGGACAAGCTCCGCGCCGACTTTTCGAGCCTCATGGAGAATTGGGCGGAGGAATCGGGCGGCCTGCTCTGGATAAAGGATGCGGCTTCGAATCTGCTGCTCTTTCCGGCGGCCGAGGAACGCTTCAAGACCGTTCCCGGACTCCTGAAATTCCAGCTCAACCGGCTGCTGGTCGGGTACGAGCAGCTGCGGATGGAGCACGCGGTCAGCTTCCGCTTCGCGGTGCACTCGGGCGAAGCCCCATGGCGGAAACCCGGCAGCACCGGGACGGTCGTTTCGGAACACGTCAACTTCATCTACCACCTGGGCATGAAGGCAGTCGCCGACGGCGCCTTGGGCGTTTCCGACAACGCGTTCCCGCTCATTCCGCCCGCGTTCGCGGACCTGTTCAGGGACGGACCCCTCTTCGAGGGGCGCCGCGTCAAGCATTCGAAGGATTTCGCGTAGCGGCGCAGACGGGATCAATGCCGCAGGTAGCGGCGCAGGTTCTTCACGTGGTCCATAGCAAGGACGCGCAGATCCATCGGGGAATCCTCATCGGCAACCCGGTCGAGCAGGCGCACCGCCTCTTCGATATTTCCCTCGCGCAGGCGGACGGAAGCCAGCGCGTACAGAGCCTGGTAGTCCCATTCGTTCAGCTCGCAGGCGCGCTCGATCAGGAGGGCGCCCTCTTCCCGGCTCCCCGTCTCGTTGAGGACGACGCCGAGGTTGCGCAGGATGCCGCCGTCCTCGGGCGACAGCTCCTTCGCGCGCAGCAGATGGCGCCGCGCGAGATCGACTTCCTTCAGCCGGAAATACGCGCAGCCGAGCGCCTCGTGCGCGTCGGCGTCCTCCTCCCGAAGCTCGATGGCGCGTTCGAGCGCCTTCACCGCCTTCCGGTGCTCCCCGCTTTCGGTGAAGGCGATGCCGAGCGCGGCGAGCGCGGAGCTTTCGGTCGGGTCGTCGGCGACCAGCTTTTCGAGCAGATCGATGGCCTCCCCGTACTGATTCCGGGCAATCAGCTCGTTGGCGCGGAAGAGATCCTCTGCTGAAACGCGATCGGTGGAATTCGTCATCACTTCAATGATAATGAATCCGCCGGGAATCGTCGACGAAACGGGGCTTCGGAGGCGGCCGCGGCGCAGTATTTCTTCTGGCCGTAACATCGGTTACGGCAGGGCGGCCGCGTTTTGTATATCTTATCGTCGTAGACAACGATCCGAAGGAGAAGAACCGATGAAGCGGAACATCATAACGATAGACGAGGAACTCTGCGACGGCTGCGGCTTATGCGCGGGAGGCTGCCCGGAGGGCGCCCTGAAGCTGGTGGACGGGAAAGCTCGTCTGGTCGGCGACCTCCTGTGCGACGGCCTGGGGGCCTGCATCGGCACCTGCCCGCGCGGGGCCATCACCGTCGAGCATCGCGAAGCGGAACCCTACGACGAGCGCAAGGTGATGGAGGACAACATCGTCCCCAAGGGAGCGGCGACGATCAAGGCGCACCTGGACCACTTGCGCGACCACGGGGAGGACGGTTACCTTAAGACCGCGCTGACGGTGCTCGAGGAGCGGAAGATCGAGCCGCCGGCGGGCTACGGCTCCGTGCCGGCGGCGGGGGCGCAGGCGCCCCGCGGACACGAGGTTCCCGCCGGATGCCCGGGCATGAAGGCTTTCAGCTTCAAGGCGGCGGGAGCCGTCCCTGCCCCGGCGGCCGCCCACGCCGCGCCCGCGTCCGCCGGCCCCCAGCCCTCCGAGCTGAAGCAGTGGCCGATCCAGCTCCACCTGATCAACCCGCGCAACCCGCAGTTCCGCGGCTCGAATCTCCTGCTGGCGGCCGACTGCGCCGCGTTCTCCGTCGGGGATTTCCATTCCCGGTTTCTCAAGAACAAGACGCTCGCCATCGCCTGCCCCAAGCTCGACGACGGCCTTGACCGCTACACGGACAAGCTGGCCGTCATGATCGACGAGGCGATGATCGATACGCTCACCGTACTGCGCATGCACGTCCCCTGCTGCGGCGGCCTGGTAAAGATCGCCCAGGATGCGCGGGCCAAGGCGAGCCGCAACATACCGATCAAATCGATCACCGTCGACCCAGAAGGAAATATTCTCCAGGAAGTATGGCTGTGAACCGCTCGCCTAAAAGGGCCGTCCGCGTGTAGGATCGCTCGCGGGAAACGCGCGCGGCGTTCCCGAGGAGCGAAACGTGCCTACAACAAGCGAACGAGCGGCCCTCTTCGGCGAATCGGTCATCCGTAGGATGACGCGGGTCGCCTTGGAGCACGGAGCCATCAACCTTTCCCAGGGCTTTCCGGATTTCGATCCGCCGAAAGCGCTCACCGCGGCCCTGGCGAAAGCAGCCGCAGCGGGACCGCACCAGTACGCGGTGACCTGGGGAGCTGCGAATTTCCGCCGGGCGCTCGCGGAAAAGCAGTCGGCGTCGATGGGCATCCCCATCGATCCGGACAAGCACGTGGCCGTGACCTGCGGTTCGACCGAGGCGATGATGGCCGCTATGATGGCGGTCGTGAATCCCGGCGACGAGGTGGCGGTCTTTTCGCCCTTCTACGAGAACTACGGCGCCGACGCCGTCCTCTGCGGCGCGGCGCCGATCTACGTGCCGCTCGCGCCGCCGGATTTCGGCTTCGACCGCGCCGTCCTGCGCGCGGCCTTCGAGCGCAGGCCGAAGGCGCTGATCCTCTGCAATCCCTCCAACCCAACCGGAAAGGTCTTCACGCGGGAGGAACTCTCGTACATCGCCGACCTCGCCGAAGAGTTCGACACCTGGGTCATCACCGACGAGGTGTACGAGCACATCGTGTTCGCTCCCGCCGAGCACGTATATTTCGCCTCGCTTCCGGGCATGGCCGAGCGGACGATCAGCTGCAGCTCGCTTTCCAAGACCTACTCGATCACCGGCTGGCGCCTGGGCTACACGATCGCGCCCGAACGGGCGACCGACGCCATCCGCAAGGTGCACGATTTCCTCACCGTCGGCGCCGCCGCGCCGCTGCAGGAGGCGGCCGTCGCGGGGCTCAAGCTGCCCGAGTCCTACTACGGCGAGCTCCTCGCGTCCTACACGCGCAAGCGGGACGTGTTCCTTTCCGCGCTCGACGAGGCGGGACTCTCCTATACTAGGCCGCAGGGCGCCTACTACGTCCTGGTGGACGTGGGCGAATTCGATCCGGACGACGACGTCCGCTTCTGCGAATGGATGGCCAGGGAAGTCGGCGTCGCCGCGGTTCCCGGCTCGAGCTTTTTCCGAGAGAAGGTGACAAACCTCATACGCTTCCACTTCGCCAAGAAAGAGGAGACGCTCGCCGCCGCGGGAGAAAAGCTGAAGCGGCTGCGTGAAATTTGGAAGGCGAAGGGGTATCGCTGACGGCGGCGGGTTTCACGCCGAGGCAAAAAAAATCCTCCGTCCGCGCACGGCGCGCGGCGGAGGAGATCGATATTCGGCTTTATGAGCCTAGTTCTTGAAAAGCAGATTGGGCAGGAAGAGCACGATATCGGGTATGAACGTGATGAACAGCAGCACGATGCCGAGCGTCAGCACGTACGGCATCACGACCTTCGCGATCCGCTCGAACGGCACTTTCGAAACGCCCGCGAGCACGTACAGCACCATGCCGACCGGCGGCGTCAGCAGGCCGATCATCAGGTTCAGGATCATGACGATGCCGAAATGCACCGGATCGATCCCGAAATTGGCCGCGACGGGCATAAGGACCGGCGTCAGTATCGTGATGGCCGAGATGGTTTCCATGAACGTGCCCACCACGAAGAGCAGCACGTTGATCACCAGCAGCGCCACGTATTTGTTGGGCATCACGTTGAGGAAGAATGACGAGAGCATCTGGGGCACCTGCGCGCTCGCCAGAATCCAGCCGAACAGGGAGGCTGTGCCGACGATGAGCATGACGCTGACCGTTCCGTCGATCGTCTCCATCAAGAGGCGCGGAAGGTCCTTGATCCCGATTTCCTTGTACACGAAGCTCAGTATCAGCGAGTAGACCACCGCGATCATCGCCGCCTCGGTCGGCGTGAAGACGCCGCCGACGATGCCGCCCAGGATGATGACCGGGGTCATCAGCGTGAAGAAGGACTCCTTCACCGAGAAGACGATCTCCTTGATCGTCGCCCGCTTGGTCTTGGGGTACTTCTTCCTCTTGCTTTCGAGGTACACGAAGATCGCCATCGCCAGGCCCATGATGAAGCCGGGCACGACGCCGCCGATGAACAAGCGCCCGATCGAAACGCCGCCGATGACGCCGAAGACGACCGCCGGAACGCTCGGGGGAATGATCGGTCCGATGATGGACGACGCGCCGGTCACCGCCAGGCTGAAGTCCTCGTCGTAGCCGGCGTCCTTCATCGCCTTGAGCTCTATCGCGCCCAGGCCGCCCGCGTCGGCGATCGCCGTTCCGGACATCCCCGAAAAGATGATGCTGGCCAGGATGTTGGCGTGCCCGAGGCCGCCGGTGATGTGTCCGACCACCTTGTTCGCGAAGTCAAAGATCCGGCGGGTGATTCCACCGGAGTTCATGATGTTGCCGGCGAGGATGAAGAACGGAACCGCCATCAGAGGGAAACTGTCACCGACGCCCATCGCCATGCGCTGCACCGCCACGATCGGGCTGATGTCCGCGGCGATCAGATAAAGGAGGGAGCTGATCAGTAGGGAAAAGGAGATCGGCGTCTTCAGGCAGATCAACAGGAAAAACGAGCCCAGAAGCAAAGCCACCATCATTTCGAGCCTCCTTCCGCACCTTTCACGATCCGCACGGTATTCACCGCCAGCCGGAAGACCATCAGCGCGCAACCGATCGGCACCGCCGCGAAAAGCCAGCTCATCGGCATCTGCATCGCCGAACTGGCGATCGAGTTCTGTTCGAGCATGAAGGACACCGCCGTCGGAAATACGTATGCGAAGGCGCCGATCGACAGCACGTTGGTCGAAACGGCGATTATTTTCCGTGTTTTGGGAGCGAACTTGTTGTAGAAATACTCCATCGAGATATGGCTCCCTTTCCTCGCTCCGTAGCCGGCGCCGATGAAAGTGATCCAGACGAAAATATAGCGGGCGAATTCCTCGCTCCAAATCAGCGGCATATTGAACACGTACCGCATCGCTATCTGCAGCGCGACCGCGAGCCCCATGAGCGAAAGCCCCGCCATGAGAAGCACTTCTTCGAGCTTATCCAAAAAACGCATAAAAGATCCTTACGCCTCGAAAAAGGGCCGACCCGGAGCGCTCAGCGCCGGATCGGCCCCCACTCGCCATCCAGCCGGACGGGAATGCCGTCCGGTTGACTACTTCACCGCCTGGATGCGCTCGTACAGTCCGACGCCCCACTGGCTTTCGAACTGCTTGATGACCGTCTGGGTGGCGGCGCGGAACGCGTCGACGTCGGGCTGCACCACCTGCATGCCCTTGGCCTGCATTTCGCCGAGCCACTTCTTTTCAGCGTCGCCGACGGCCTTGTTGATCGTCGGGGCGACCGCGGCGACGCTGTCGAGCAGCGCCTTCTGGTAGTCGGCCGGAAGCGCGTCGAACTTCTTCTTGGAGATGAACAGGGGCGTCAGCTGCGTAACGTGGCCGGTGAGGTTGATGCAGCTCTGGACCTCGTAGAATTTCTGCGTATAGATCGTCGGGATCGGGTTTTCCTGCCCGTCGACGACGTTCTGCTGCAGCGCGAGGTAAACCTCGGCGAGAGCCATCGGCGTGGGATTGGCGCCCATCGCCTTAGCGTTCGCGACGGACAAGGGCTGATCGGGGGCGCGGAGCTTCATGCCCTTCATGTCTTCGGGCGTCTTGATCGGCTTCTTGCTGGTCACGTAGCGGGTGCCGTAGTAGAGCGTGGTCAGGTTCATCAGGCCGGTCGACTTCTCCAGGCCGCTCCACAGATCCTTGCCGACGTCGCCGGACAGGACCTTCTCCGCGTGAGCGAAGTCGCGGAAAATGAAGGGGCCGTCGAAAATAAGGACGGGCTTGTAGCGCTTGCCGATTTCGCCGGGGCCGATGATGGCCATATCGACGATGCCGTTGACCAGGCCGTCGGCGAGGTCCTTCTCGCTGCCGAGCTGGCCGGCGGGATACTCGGTGATGACGAACTTGCCGCCGGTCTTCTCGCTCACCATCGAGGCGAGCTGCTTCATTCCGGCGGAGAACGGATGATCCGGCTGATATACGTGGGCGAGCTTGAAGCTCACCGCTTTGGACGCTTCCGCGCCGCCGCCGGCGAACACGAACGCGGTCGAACACAATAAGGCGATGATACCAAGCGCAGCGATTCTTTTCATTGTCGAGCCTCCTTTGTCGATCACCTGGTATACGCTCTGTATACCAGGTCACAAAAATTAACGCACGCATTTCCGATTCTTGTCAAATAAAAGTTGGGATGGGGATCCATGCGCCTGATCGGCTAGATTGAAATCCTGTTCTGCAGAATGACGTCCCGGGCATTGGCGAGGTGAGCGCGCACGGCCTGCGCGGCTCCCTCGTAGTCTCCGCGAAGCAGATTATCGATGATCTCCAGATGTTCCGCGCGCGAGCGGGAAAGCCGCTTGCTGTCGCGCCTCACGGCGAGCTTGCGGAAGCGGAGCACCTGCAGATGCATATGCTCGAGCGTGTTCAGGAGATATGAGTTCCCGCTGACCGACGTTATCAGCGCGTGGAAATCGTCGTCCGTCTTGGATAATTCGCTTTCGGTCCGCTGATCGATCCCTATCTCGATCCGGGCCCTCATCTCCAGAAGCTTTCCGCGATCGAGCTCTTGGCCGTGCTCCCTGATGATGAACATCTCGATGAGCTCCCTCGCCTGGTAGACCATATTGAGCTCCTCGATCGAAACGCCCTTCACCAGCACGCCGCGCATCGGAAGGATCGAGACCA
>QKCO01000027.1 GCA_003245635.1 Treponema sp. | reverse complement strand
GAGTACGCCGAAGTCCACCGTGCCGTCCGCCGATAGCCGCGCGTACGCGGCCTCGAGGTCGCCCGAGGATACCGACCGCCCGTAGGCGGCCGCGCGGGAAGCGACGGCGGCGAACCAGGCCTCCCGGAAGCTTTCCCCGTCGATGAATTCAATCGGAACCCGCAGGCTGCCGTAAAGCGCGGGCAGCGATACGCCCTCGCGCTCGAAATCGGGACAGACGGCTTCGAGCCGGCGGCCGGCGACCGGGATGCCCGCGGTCCAGGGCTCGAGGAACGAGAAGCCGAAGCCTTCCTTCAGGCTCGTCGTGAGGACGGCCCGGGCGCTCGACATGACCGCGGCGAAATCCTCGCGGAGGCCGACTTCGAAGCAGGCCCGCAGGCGCAGACGAGCGGCGATTTCCTTCCACGCCTCGTAGGAGGGCACGTCGCGCGCGCTGGTGGGCGGCAGGGTGAAGGCCAGCTCGACGTTATCCGGCATGTACAGCGACAGGAACAGAGCTTCTCCGACGTTCTTGCGTCTGATCGCGCGGACCGGATAGACGATCCGCGTCTTAGCCGCCGTTTCGTCCAGGCCGTCGATCGGGGTGACGACGTTGAACAGGAGATGCGTCCCTTCCTCCGTGAGCCCTGCCGCGCGGAGCGCACCGAAGTCGCGCGCGTTGATCGCGGCGTAGTGGCAGTCGGCCGGATACTCTTCGTCGGCGTAGTAGGAAAGGGGCCGGCCGTCTTCGGCCAGGTCGTGGACCTGGAGCAGCAACCGCGCCCCCAGGCCGCGCAGGGCGGCGAGTATGCGCAGGAAAGCCGCATTCTTCTTGAGGGTCGGATTATGGACGTGGATGAGGTCGCAGGGGCCCCCGAAATAATCGCGGATCTTGGCCATGACGGCTTCCGCGGTCAGCAGCGGGTCCTCGTCGGGACGGAGCCCGTCGTAGGCCAGTCCGGGCACGACCGCGACCGGCGCGCCCAGGGCGGACTGCGGGTATTCCCCGCAGACCAGCAGGACGTCGGCCGCGCCCGAGAGCGCGGCTACCTGCTGCTTGACGACCGTAGTCACCCCGCCCGGCCTGAAATGGTAGTGGAGCAGCGCTATCCTCATGCCGGCGGCACCCTCCCGAAGCGCTCGCGGTACTCGGGAACGGTGATGATCGGAGGGCGCTCCCGATGCTCGAGCTTCGACGAGGAGCGCGCGTACGCGGAACCTTCCAGGCGGTACTGGATCATCTCCTCGAACACCTCGGTGTCGATCTTGAGCCGCTTCTCGGCCTGCATGCGCCGGAAAAAGGTCTGCATGATGCCGAAGGACATCCGGCCGAGCGACTGCGTGTTCTGGTTGCGGTGGAAGCGCTTCTCGAGATCGACCTGGGCCATGACGTCCATCCCCCACTTGTCGTAGATGTCCAGGAGCATGGAGGTCTCGATGCCGTAGCCGATAGGGAATGCGACCTGTTCGAGGATCTCCCGGTAGCCGGCGTACTCGCCCGAAAGCGGCTGGATGAACTGGCTGAGCTCCGGGTAGAAGAGCGAGAACAGAGGCCGAACGACCAGCTCGGTGACGCGCCCGCCGCTCGAGGGCTTCACCTTCTTCGCGTCGATGGCGATGGGCCGGTCGTAGAAGCCTTTCACGTACTTCACGTCGTCGCGTTCGAGCAGGGGGCCGACCAGGCCGTAGGCGAAACGATGGTGGATGTTCTTTATGTCCGCGTCGATATAGACGATGATGTCGCCCGAGAGCGCATGGAGGGCCTTCCAGAGATTTTCGCCCTTGCCCTTGTAGGGCTCGAGGCTCGGCAGGATCTCGTCGGCGAGGAACACCTGGGCGCCGTACTCCACCGCGATCTCGCGGGTCCGGTCGGTGGAGCCCGAGTCGATGACGGCGATCTCGTCCAGGAGCGGGTAGCGGAGCATGAGCTCCGATCGCATGATGACGATCTCCTTTGCGATCGTCTGCTCCTCGTTCAGGGTCGGGAAGCAGAGGGAGATGCGCACGCCCTTCTTTTCTTTGAGCTTCACCAGCTCGGCCAGATCGGAAAAGCGGCTGTAGTGGTAGGTGTTGCGCTCGAGCCAGGTCTCATTCGCCATCGCAGGCCCCCTCGTCGATGCGCTTCATAAGGGCGACCAGCTGCGCCACCCCGGAGAAGAGCGGTTCGATGTTCATGGTGGACGATTCCAGGTGGTAGTTGGAGCCGGAAGTCAAGCCGAGCGTCAGGGCCGGAATGCCCGCCGATAGGAAGAGGGAAAGCTCGGATTCGGAGCTTTCGATGAGCGGCTCGACCGACAGTGCCCTCAGGATCGAGAGCGCGTTCTTGACCAAGGGGTGCCCGTAGCCGAGGTTGGCCGCGTTGATCGTGCTCACCCGCTCGAGCGTCACCGCGGCGCGCTGCTCGTAGGCGACGGAGGTGGCGATGTCGTCGATGAGCGCGTAGATGCGCTCGACCTCCGCGTCCGCCGTGCTGTGGATCTCGAGGCCGAGCCGGCTGGTCATGGCGCGGCTGCCGAACTTGACGCCGCCGCGCACGGTCCCGAACACGATGTTGGTGGCCGGCCGACGCGGCACGCGGATCTCCAGGATCCGGTTGATGATCTCATTGAGCACGAGGATCGTGTTGACCCCATTCTTGATTTCCCAGGTGTCCTCGTCCCTGACGCTGCAGCTGATCTCGAGCCGCGTCATCGAGTCGGAGAAATAGTTGAGCCGGCCGAGTTCGCCGCCCTCGAGGCAGAGGGCCGCCCGTATGGGCCGCTTCCACTCGCGCAGGAAGGAGCGCAGGCTCTTCAGGTCCGAGCGGCCGAGCGATTCGTTGAGCGCCGCGATGACGATGTCGGACTGGAAGCGCAGGCCCTTGCGGCTGAGGATCTCGGGCAGGGAGAGGAGGACGCCGGCGCTGAGCGAATTGTCCAGGAGCCCCGGTCCGGTGATCGCGTCCGACGAAAGCGTGCAGTAGCTGTCCTCGGGCACGGGAAACACGGTATCCAGATGCGCGGCCAGCACTATGGGAGGCAGGGAGTGGTCCGCGCCCTTGATGATGCCGATGGGATTGCCTTCGGAATCCGTGCTGCATTCATCGACGCCCATTTCGAGCAGGCGCTCGGAGAAGGCTTTCGCGCGGAGGGGAAATTCGGGGACTTCGTCGTCGTTTTCCCTCGGGGGGATCGAAATGGAAGGAACTTGGCTGATTAGAACGATGTTCGTGATGAGCAGGTCGCGCAGTTCTTTGAGATCGGCGGAAAAGGCTACAGGATCGAATTTGCTTGCTCTTTTTCCCGGCATGAATCCTCCTGGATTGATTTCACCCGAACCGCGAAACGACGGCCCGAGGTAGTCCCTATTGGGGAGCTATTTCAAGTATATAAAATAACTCTTTTACCGTCAACCACTTGCATTTTTCGACAAGGCAGCAGGCACAGTCCCTCGATCATTTTCGCTCTAGTCCCTCCCGGAAAGCCGCTTATACAGCGATCCGATCAGGCCCCGCACCGCGTTTTTTCCGGAAGTCCTAAGCGACGCGGTCTTCTCCGCAGCCGGCGCGAGGCTTTCCTTTATGCGCTGGGACAGCGCGCCGCCGCGGGATTCCGAAAGGTCGGCCAGGAAATGGCTGATCTCGCCGCGCACAGAGAATACCGGGTACAGGAGCGCTCCGTCCTTGAGCTCGACGGCGGCGTGCGACCGGTCGGCCTCCTGGAGCACCGATCCCGGATCGGCGTCCGGGAAGAACTCCACCAGCCGCGAATGGCCGACGCGGAGCCCCTCGAAGCGCTCGTCCGTTCGCGCTCCGTGGGAGGCCTCGACCACGCGGCCGTCGAGGCCCACGACGAGCATCGGGATCTCCACCGACTCGAGCACCGCGCGCAGGAGGCCGGTGAGAGAGGCGATGCGCGCGCTCTTGCGCTCCGAGACGTCGGAGATGTCCTGGAATATCTGCCTGATCCGCTCGCCGAACGAACCGAAGCGCGCCAGGCGGTCGTAGGGCAGGTTCCCGCCCGAACGGACCAATTCGGCGATGGAATCGAGGTCGGCGCGGCGGCGGCGGGACTCGGCGAGCATCGCGCCGGCGAGCAGGATCTCGAAGGCGCAGGCCGCCAGACCGATGAAGAGCATCGTCTCCGCCGGCCCCTTGCGCCCCTCGGCGGCGTTGTACGAGTAGGACCAGAGGGCTGAAGCCATCGTGGAGGAAAGGGAGAACAGGAGCACCGCGATCACGGTCCGGGGACGGATGAGCAGCACGGAAGCCTCCTACAAATCCGAGAACGCGTTGAGGTCCGCGTTCACGCCCAGAAGAAACAGCTTGTCGCCGGCGATGAACTCGGTTGCCGGATCGGGAAAGATGAGCGCGTCGCGGCGGACCGAATTGCCCGAATCGTCGATGTCGATCTGCGGCCGCAGCAGCGCCACAAGGCGCAGGCGCAGCTTCTTCTCCAGTTCCAGGTCGCCGAGCTTCTTGCCCGCGAAAAACGCGGGAAGGAGCGTTTCCGTCAGGGAGACGTCCGCGCTGAGCGGCACCGAATCGAGCACGTCGGGCGCCGCCAACCGCCGGGCGAGGCGCGCCCCCGCCTCGATCTCCACGTTGAGCACCTCGTTCGCGCCGACGCGCCGGAGCACCCGCTCGTGCAGGGAGGAAACCGCGCGGGCGGCCACGTAGGGAATGCCGCGCTGCTTGAGCAGCGTCGTCGTGAGTATGCTCGCCTCGAGGTTGTCGCCGATCGCGACGATGGCGATGTCGACGCCGTCGAGCGGCGCCTTGAGCAGGGCTTCCTCGTCGGTCGTGTCCACCAGGAAGGCGGCCGAGACCGTCTCCTTCACGCGGGCGACGGCTTCCGCGTCGCGGTCGATGGCGACGACGCTCGCCCCCTTCTCGCTCAGGACCTCGCACACGCGCACGCCGAAGGAACCCAGGCCGATCACCACGAATGAATGCGACTTCGCCACGATGCTTCTCCTTCCTAACCTATGGACAAATCCCCGTAGGGGTATTCGAGATGGCCGTCCGGCTTTTTCCGGCCGAGCGCCGCGAGGATGGTCAGGGGCCCGAGGCGCCCGACGAACATGAGGGACATGACCGCTATCTTGCCGGGGACCGAGAGGGTCGGCGTCACGCCGGTGGAGAGGCCCACCGTCGCGAAGGCGGAGACCGCCTCGAACAGCAGATCGAGGAAGGGCGCGTCCTCGGTGAGACTGAGGACGAAAACGCCCGAGACGACGGCGCACAGGCCGAAGAGCGTGATGAGGAAGGCCTTGGACACCTTGTCGGCGGAGATGGACGAGGCGCCGATCCGCGCGACCGGCTCCTGACGGACGAAGGAGCCGAAATAGGAGGCCATCGCCGCGACGCTGTTTACCTTGATGCCGCCCGCGGTGCTGCCGGAGGCGCCGCCGATGAACATGAACAGGATCATCAAGAGGAGCGTCGCGTCGCGCAAATGGGCGAAGGGTATGGTATTGAAGCCGGCCGTCCGCAGGGTAACCGCCTGGAACAGCGCCGCCAGGTACTGCTCGCCCAGGCCGTAGGAGGCCATCGCGCCCTCGTGTTCGAGCAGGTAGATGCCGCAGAAGGAGAGAGAGAGGAGCAGCGCGGTCATCCCGAGCACGACGCGCGAATTGAGGGCCGCGATCGGCTGGGGGGCCGCTCCGCGCCTGACCAGACGGCGCAGGCTCGCGACGACCCAGACGCGCGCGTCCTTGATCACCGAGAAACTGAGGCCTCCGAGCACGATGAGCAGCGCGACCGCGATCGTGGTCGCCGGATCGCCCCGGAACGATTCGAGGCTGTCCGAGTAGAGGGCGAAGCCCGCGTTGCAGAACGCCGAGACGGAATGGAATACCGCCCGGAACGCCGCGTCTTCGATGTTCCGCGAAAGCGGCACGAACCTCGCGAAAAGGAACGCGGCGCCGAGGCCTTCGACCAGGAAGGTGGTGAGCACGATGGTCCTGAGCCCCTCGAAGAGCTTGGACATGTCGTCCTCCCCGATCATGTAGGAAACGGTCATGCGGTCCTTGATGGATACCGACCGGCGGAGCGCGAACAGGGCGAGGAAGGAGAAAGCCATGATCCCCAGTCCGCCGATCTGGATCAGGACGAGCACGACGGCCTGCCCCGCCCGCGTCAGGTCGACCGCCGTATCGACGACGACCAGACCCGTCACGCAGACCGCGGAGGTGGCCGTGAAAGCCGCGTCCACGAAGCCGAGGCCCCTGCCGCCCGAGGCGCTGAAGGGCATCATCAGCACGAGCGCCCCCGCGAGGATCACGACCGCGAAG
>QKCO01000005.1 GCA_003245635.1 Treponema sp. | reverse complement strand
CGCGGTCAAGGATAAGGAATTGCCCGACGGCACCGCGGTCAAGTTCGGCCAATTCAGCGGCAGGGAAAACCAGCAGTGGATCATCGTTCCGGCGGGCGCTCCCGGCTCCTATCGTTTCCGGTCCGTTTCGGGCGGAAAGTATCTGTCGATCAAGTCCGGCAAGGACGAGCGCGGCTCTCCCTTGGTCGCGGCGGGCCTCAAGCCGCAGCCCGGCGCCGTCGACGTCTTCAAGGCGTCCGTCGGCAAGGACGGCTTCCTGCGCTTCACCACCTCCTCCGGCATGGCGTTCGATCTCAGGGGCGGCAATTTCGTTCCCGGCCAGGAGCTTCGCCTCTGGACGAACAATTCCGCCGCTTCCCAGGCGTTCTACGTTATTCCCGTTATGGTTTCGGTCGCATCGGCCGGATCGAATCCCTAGTCGCTCTTATTTGGAGGATATGACATGAAACGATCGGCCATCGCCAGATCAGCGCTGTTATTAGGACTCGTCGTCCTGTGCTCCCTTTCAGCGGGCGCGCAGCAGAGCGGGGATATTTTCGGGTTCGGCTCGCGCCGGTTCTACATCCAGTCCGCCGCGGCCCTCAAGACGTCCAAAGGCTTCTTCGACCTTCCCGGCCGGGAGGTCGGCAAGGACGACAAGGGGAACGACCGCCTGCTCCAGGTGTTCGAGATGCGCGACAACGAAATCAAGGATGTCGATCATACTTTCGTGTTCGCCGACAGCCGGGAAAAGACCGCAGGCGCCTACAAAATCCGCTTCGCTTCGGAAAGCAAATACGGGCTCCGATACGCCTTCACGACCGGGAAAATAGAGTCGACGATCCTCGTTTCCGACGTCGTGCTCAAGTACGTCGGCGACGCCAAGTGGAAGATTTATAGCTCCGACGGCAAACGCGTCTTCGCTTTGGACAAGAAAGAAGTCGAAAATCGGACTCGCGTTGTCCTGAAGGAAGACCAGAATACCCGCTTCAACGAGTGGGTATTCTTCGACGCGGCGACCAAGAAGGCCTTTGTTCCCGCTCAAGCGGGCGCGAAGCCCGCTCCGGCTAAGTCCGGCGCCGGTCCGGTCGATTTGACTGAAAAGTTCGAGAACCGTGATGCGCGGGATCAGTACCTCCAAAGGACCGCCGCTCCCGATTTCGCGCGGCACAACGCGGGCAAGGCGTTCCAGAGCTATTACGCCTCCCTTCCCGTCGCCGATCAGTGGACTGCGATAATGGAAACCGTGAACGCCGCGTCCCAAAACGGAGACGCGGCCGCCCGCCGGGCCTTCTACCAGGCTCTGAGCGAAGTGGAGTTCAAGAGCGCCGACTCGATGCCGACCAAGCTCCTCCAGGGCAGCTTCCGCAGCTCGATCGGCAAGAAGGCGAGCGAAGAGCGGGATCCCGTCTGCCAGCGGCTGCTGCGGTCGATCTCCGAGCGCTTCTAGGCGGACTTCAGCGTTCGAGCGGCCCCTTCCAGTTGCCGATCGCGCCGAAATCGGCGATGTCGCGGTAGCCGAGCTTCCTGAGCTCGGCTACCGCGATCGCCGACCGGCGCCCCGACCGGCAATAGACCGCCAGGGGCCGTTCCTTTCCGGCGGGACCGGCGAGCTTCGCCAGTTCGGCCGCGCGGGCGCGGATTTGGTCGTAGGGGAGGAGCACAGCGCCGGGAATGTGACCGGCGGCGAATTCCTGAGCGGTGCGCACGTCGAGCACGAGCGCGCCCGGCTTGCCCGGAAGTCCGGCGCCGCCCGGCGCCGCGAAAGCTGCCGTTCCAACTAGAGCGGTCAAGATCAATGCTATGAATGTTTTCATCTGTATATAGTAATATTTGAATGTATAAACGGAAAGCCCTTTCCGTGGTAAAATCGTCGCCGTGGATTCGTATTGACCGCGCGACGCCGGCCCGCTACCATGGCGCCCATGTCCGAAACGCGTCCGGCGGCGGTTTCTTTCCGCCGCGCCCTGAAGGCGTCCGTTCCCGTTTTTCTCGGCTACGTCACCATCGGCACGGGCTTCGGGCTCCTCGCGGTGAACGCGGGCTACCCCTGGTACCTTGCGCTCGCGATGAGCCTGTTCGTGTACGCGGGGGCGGCGCAGTACATCGCCGTCGGGCTGTTCGCCGCCGGGGCGTCCCTGGGCGAGATCGCCCTGGTGACGCTGATCGTCAACATCCGCCACGCCGCCTACGGCCTCTCCCTGATCGGTCACTTCGCGCGCGCTCCGAGGGCGCGGCCCTACCTGGTGTTCGCGCTCACCGACGAGACCTACGCGCTCCTCACCTCGGTCTCCGAGGAGGACCGCGCCGACGGCCGCTTCATGCTCTTCGTGTCGGCGCTCGACCAGTCCTATTGGGTGGCCGGCACGCTGCTGGGCGCGGTCGCCGGATCGCTCATACCCTTCAAGCTCGACGGGCTCGAGTTCGCGCTGACGGCGCTGTTCATCGTCCTGGCGATCGAGCAGGCCCTCCGCGTGCGCGATTCGCGCCCGTTCCTGGTCGCGGGCGTCTGCACCGTCGCCGCTTCCGCCCTCGTCGGCCCGCGCGGCTCCATCGTGACCGCGATGGTCGCCGCCGTCGCGCTGACCGCCCTCCTGGAGGCCCGGCGTGCTGAGCGTTGAGGCCGCCTTCGTCGCCGTCGCCGCCATGACGGCGATCATTTTCGGCTCCCGCGCGCTGCCCTTCCTGCTGTTCGCCAAGCGGAAGGCGCCGGCCGCGCTCGGCTTCATAGAAAAGTACATGCCGCCGGTCGCGATGACGGTCCTCGCGGTCGCCTCCTACACGTCCCTCGACTGGACGGCGCGGCCCCACGGACTGCCGGAGTTGGCCGCCGGCCTTCTGGTCGCGCTGGCGCATTTATGGAAAAGGAACGCGCTCCTGAGCATCTTCGGAGGCACCGCCTTCTACATGATTCTCACGCGCTTCTTGGCATAAATATGCTTTTCCGAGCTGTTTTTATGCAGAAGCCGCGCGGAGCCGCGCATAAATATACTTGACTCGTATTTCCCGTCCATGCGAATCTCATACCATGATTAAGGACGATCTTACGGCGACGGCCGCGCTCGCGCACCTCGATTTGAAAGAGGAAGAGCTCGAGGCCGCGTTGCCCGCTTTCGAGCGGATGCTCGCTTATTTCTCGGCCATGCGCGAGGCCGACGCGGACGAGGCTGCTTTCGGCGGTCCCGTTTCTTCACTCGAACCCACCTCCCACGTCTTCTTCGCGGGCAATAATACCCGCTCCGACAATAATAATCCCTCGAATCTCGCGAACGCCATGCTCGACCAGGCCAGCGAACTCGAGTCCCGCTACCTCGTCGTCCCCAACGTACTGTAATTCCTTCGGAGGATCCCTATGTCGCGCCCCGTCTTTCCCGACGGCTTCGATCACTATTTCCGCGCTTGGGAGGCCAAGATCGGAGCCTTCCTCGAATTCAGCCCCGAGCCTCCTGTATGCCCGCTCGATCCTTCGGTCGCGGTTCCCGAGGATGCCGCCGCCGCGGTGCGCGGATTGCCGTTCGCCGTCAAGGACAATATCGCCGTCGCCGATTTCGGCCTGACCTGCGGCTCCAAGCTTCTCGAAAAGTTCCGTTCTCCCTATTCGGCCACCGCGGTCAAGCGCCTGACCTGCGCCGGCGCTGTCGTCGTCGGCAAGACGAACATGGACGAGTTCGGCATGGGATCGTCCACCGACGATTCGGCGCTCAAGACCACCAACAATCCCTGGGACGTTTCCCGCGTCTCGGGCGGCTCCTCGGGCGGCTCGGCCGCCGCGGTCTCCGCTGGCATCGTGCCCTTCGCGCTAGGCTCCGACACCGGCGGCTCGGTCCGCCAGCCCGCCTCCTTCTGCGGCGTCGTCGGCCTCAAGCCGACCTACGGCGCCGTCTCCCGCTTCGGCCTGACCGCCTACGCCTCGAGCCTCGAGACCGTCGGCGTTCTGGCCGACACCGCGGAGCGGGCCCGATCGGTCTTCGCGGTCATGCGCGGCAAGGATCAGTTCGACCAGACCTCCGTCGCCTACCCGGAAGCGAAGAGCTCCGGCAAGAAGGCCGTGATCGGCGTTCTGACTCCCGAATCCCTGGCCGAGGCCCTGAGCGCCGGCAAGGGAGGGGAGGCCGCCGCCGGCGAGAAGCTCGCGCTCCTCGAAAGCGAAGTCGAGAAGAGCTTCCTTCTGACCAAGGAGCGCCTGGCCGCGCTCGGGCATACCCTGGTCGACGTGAAGCTTCCGAGCCTCAAGTACGCCGTGCCGACCTACTACACGATCGCCACCGCCGAGGCCAGCGCCAACCTGGCCCGTTTCGACGGCATCCGCTACGGCGTCCGGCCCGGCTACGCCGAGAACCCCGAGGAGCTCATCGACAAGTCCCGCGGAGAGGGCTTCGGAGCCGAGGTGAAGCTCCGTATCCTGCTGGGCACCTTCGTGCTCCGCTCGGGCTTCCAGGACCAGTACTACAACCGGGCGCAGAAGATCCGCACCGGCATCCGGCGCGACTTCGACCGGGTGCTCTCGGGTGTCGACGCGATCCTGATGCCCGTCTTTCCGACGCGCGCCTTCGGCCGCGGAGAGGCGGGCCTTTCGCCCTTCGCCCAGAAGGCCGCCGACGTCTTCACCTGCTGCGCCAACCTCGCCGGCCTCCCGGCGCTCGCCTTCCCCTCGTCCGTGGAGAACGGCCTGCCGGTAGGCGTCCAGGTGGTCGGGCGCGCCCTGGAGGAGGACGTCCTGTTCGACATCGCCTGCGCGTACGAGGCGGCCCATCCCATCGCCCGCCCCGCGGGCTACAAGGCTTTCTGGGGGTAATCGTGTATCAATCGTTCATCGGACTCGAAGTCCACATCCACCTCCTCACCAAATCGAAGGTCTTCTGCGGCTGCCGAGCCGCCTTCGGCGACGAGCCGAACACCAACGTGTGCCCCGTCTGCATGGGCTACCCGGGAGTCCTGCCGGCGCTGAACGAGGAGGCCATGCGCATGTCCGCCATGGTCGCCAAGGCGCTCAACTGCACGATCTCGCCCAAGACCTGGTTCGAGCGGAAGCAGTACTTCTACCCCGACATGACCAAGAACTACCAGATTTCGCAGTTCGCCTCGCCCGTCGGCGTAAACGGCTACGTGGACCTAGAGGTCGGAGGGAAGACCAAGCGCATCCGGATCAAGGAATGCCACCTCGAAGAGGACGCGGGCAAGATGGTCCACGCCGGCAACGTCACGCTCCTGGACTACAACCGCGCCGGCACTTCGCTCCTGGAGATCGTCACCGAGCCCGATATGGAGACCGGCGAGGAAGCCGAGCTCTACATCCAGCAGCTGCGCCGAATGGTCCGCTACCTGGGCGTCTGCGACGGCAACATGGAGGAGGGCTCCCTCCGAGCCGACGCGAACGTGTCGATCAACCTCCCCGGCGCGGGGCTCGGCCGGAAGGTCGAGATCAAGAACCTCAACTCCTCCCGCTTCGTGAAGCTCGGCCTCAACTACGAGATCAAGCGGCAGGCGGAAGTTCTCGACAAGGGCGGCGCGATCAGGCAGGAGACGCGTCTGTGGAACGAGAACCGCGACCAGACCGAGTCCATGCGCTCCAAGGAGAGCGCGCACGACTACCGCTACTTCCCCGAGCCCGACCTTCCTCCCTTCATACCCGACGCGGCCTTCCTCGCCAAGGTCGACGCCTCCATGGTGGAGCTCCCCGTCGCTCGCGAGAAGCGCCTGTGCGCCGAGTTCGGCCTCGCGCCGGGCGCCGCGTCTCTGGTCTGCGAGGAGAAGCCGCTGGCCGACTACTTCGAGGCCGCCGTCCACGAGGCGCTGCTGCTCGACCTGTCTCCCCACGTCGCCGCCGAGCGGGTCTACGCCTGGCTCTCTTCGGATGTTAAACGCGTCATGAATCGCGACAAGATCGCAGCCGAGGGTATGGCTTCGATGCGGCTCTCCCCCAAGCGGCTGGCGTCCCTGGTGTCCCTGGTCGCTTCCGGAAAGATTTCCGGCAAGATAGCCAAGCAGACCCTGGAAGCGGTATTCTCGGACGACGCCGATCCTGAGGCGATCGTGAAGGAGCGCGGCTGGGAGCAGATCGTAGACCCGGCCGTAATCGGCAAAGCGGTCGAAGCCGCCTTCGCGGCCGACCCGAAGGCGGTCGCCGCCGCCGCCGCGGGAGACCAGAAGATCACGGCCTACCTGGTCGGAAAGACCATCGCGGCCACCGGCGGCAGGGCCGATCCCGTCCTGGCGGGCAAGCTCGTGGCCGAGAAACTGAGCGGGGAGAAATAAAATGCGCGTACTGGCGAAAGAACTCGCGG
>QKCO01000018.1 GCA_003245635.1 Treponema sp. | reverse complement strand
AGGGCCGGTCATTTGTCAAAACAGCGATGACTTTTCGTCAACGCCGCAAGCGCGTCATAAGCGTCTTGACGACGTTCTCGGGCGGATCGAAACTTGATCTATCCGAATTTTCGGAGGCCTTCGCGGAGCATCGTCGTGAGGGGCTGCGGCCTCCGCGAGTTCCGGATAGGAGGTTTCGTATGCGAAAAAGCGAACGGATTCCGCTGATCGGAGCGGCTCTCTGTGCGGCCGCATTCCTTGCCGCCTGCGCGGGCGCCCCGCCTGCCGGCAGCGCCGCCGATCTCGCCGCGATCGACGCGCTGTGGCGGACGTACGAGAAGGCGAATAAAACACGCGACATCAATCTCTATGCTTCGCTTTGGGCGGAGGATGCGATCAAGATGGGGCCCCTTTCGCCCGCGCTTGTCGGAAAGGAGCGCATCCTGCAGAAGGCGAATGCCGCTTTAGCTTCCACGGTGGGAAGCATATCGATCGTGAACGAGGAGACGTCGGTGTTCGGCTCGCTCGCGTACACTCGGGGTTCGTATGTACAATTTTCTAAGGTCTTGCCGGCCGGCTCGATGCTGAAGTACACGGGCAAGTTCCTGGACGTGCTCGAGCGCCAGGCGGACGGCCGCTGGCTGATCCTGCGCGACTGCTACAACTTCGACGGCGCGGCGGAACGGGTTCCGTAATAAAAACAGTTCCGGGGGGGCCGCGCGGCCGTGCGCGCGGCGGGGGGCGCGTCTGGCGCAGGCGTCGCGCCGCTGGAAGTGGCGCCCCCCTCCTCCTTATTTCAGCGCATCCACCGCGGCCCGCTCGATGGGCAGGCAGGCGTGGTAGCGCTTGAAGTATTCGGCGAAGCCGGCGACGTCTTTCGGGTCCGGAGCGACCGGCGCGCCGATGCTGCCTGAGATGAGGCCGTCCAGGTAGTCGGGGAGGTTCAGCGACTTGTCCGCGCGGATCAGGAAGGCCGCGAGGAGAGCCATTCCCCAGGCGCCGCCTTCGCCCGCGGAGGAGGGGAGGCTGATCGGGGTGCCGGTGGCCGCCGCCATGACGCGCTGGCCGACCGAGGCGGTCTTGAAGAAGCCGCCGTGGCCGCGGATTTCGTCGACCTTTACGCCTTCCTGGTCGTAGAGGACGTTGAGGCCCGTGCGCAGCGCGCAGAGCGAGGTGAAGAGGAGCGAGCGCACGACGTTGCCGAGGTCGAAGGCGGCCTCGGGCTTGCGGACGAAAAGCGGGCGGCCTTCGGTGAAGCCGGTCATGTGCTCGCCGGAGAGGTAGCTGACGTGGAGGAGTCCTCCCGCGTCGGCGTCGCCTGAGAGCGCGGTCTCGAGGAGCTTGTCGTAGAGCTCGGGAGTGGTGAACTCAGCGCCCAGGAGCTTGGCGGCGCTGCCGAAGAGCGCGATCCAGGCGTCGAGGTCCGAGGAGCAGTTGTTCGAGTGCGCCATGCCGACGACCTTGCCGTCGGGGGTGGTGACCACGTCGATCTCCGGCCGCGCCTTGGAGAGCTTCTTCTCGAGGACGAGCATCGCGAAGACGGATGTGCCCGCGGAGACGTTGCCGGTTCGCACGCGCACGCTGTTGGTCGCGACCATGCCGGTGCCGGCGTCGCCTTCGGGCGGGCACATCGGGATGCCGGCCTTGAGGGTTCCGGTCGGGTCGATGAGCTTGGCCCCTTCCGCGCTCAAGGTTCCCGCGGCCGCTCCGGCGGGGAGGACTTTCGGGAATATACCTTTCAGCTTCCAGGGGTAGCCCTTGCCGGCGACCGCCGCGTCGAAGCGCTTCAGCATTTCCGCGTCGTAGTCGAGGGTGTCGGGGTCGATCGGGAACATGCCGGAGGCTTCGCCGACGCCCATGACCGCTTCTCCGGTGAGCTTGCGGTGGAGGTAGCCGGAGAGGGTCGTGAGGTAGGCGATATCCTTGACGTGCTCGGCTCCGTCGAGGATGGACTGGTACAGGTGCGCGACGGTCCAGCGCTGGGGGATGGCGAAGTCGAACAGGGCGGTGAGCTTTTCGGCCGCTTCACCGGTGATGTTGTTGCGCCAGGTGCGGAAGGGCGTCAGGAGCTTCCCGTCCTTATCGAGGGCGATGTAGCCGTGCATCATGCCCGAGAAGCCCGCGGCCGCGACGCGTTCGAGCTTGACGCCGTACTTCTTTTCGACGTCCGCCGCCAGGCTTGCGTAGCAGGCGGCGACGCCGGACCAGACCTCGTCCAGATCGTAGGTCCACACGCCGTCCTTGAGCTTGTTCTCCCAGCCCTTGCCGCCCGAGGCCAGCGGAGCGCCGGCCCGGTCGATGAGAACGCCCTTGATTCGGGTCGAGCCGAGCTCGATGCCGAGGATCGCTTCCCCGCGCGCTATAAGCGCCGCCGTCTCTTTCGCGGAAACCGCTGCTTGTGCCATAACACCCTTCCTCGCTGCGCCTTTCGGGCAATGTAATCGTTTACGTCGGGCGATTATACCTGCGGGAACGATTTTATAGCAATAAGGAATCTATCGGGCCGAGCAGTGCCCGCCGGATAAATTTGACAGGGGGATGGGCAGATAGTACCATCTCCCGGTGCCTCCTCTAGCTGATCCATCTGCCGGTCCGAAAGATATTCTCGCCTGCCGCCGCCACTTTTCATTATGGATGCAGCCCATGTGTTCGTCCTGGGAAAAAGTGCTCCATCTGGGAACCGTCGCCTACTTGGAAAAAGATCAGGAGCTGTTCGGCGAAGGGGAATGCGTGGATGGGATCTACTACGTCAAGAAGGGACTGCTGCGTCTCGAGTCCTACGGTCCGAACGGCGATAAGGCCATCCTCTTGTACGTCACCGAGCGCAACCTCTTCGGCGATGCCGCCTTCTTCAACCAAATGCCGGTCTACGCGGTATATACCGCGGTGGAGGATTCGGTCGTCTATTTCTTCAGCCGGAAAATGGTGATGGAGCGTATCTTCCCCCATTACCCGGATTTGGTGGCGAATCTTTTTTCCTATTTATCCTACAAGGTCGGGGTCCTGCTGCACCACCAGTGCGAGATCATGAATCCCGACGTGAAGGGCAAGGTCTGCCGGCTATTGTGCGATATAGCCCAATACGGCGGAAACCACGGTTCCATCACCCCGAAGATCACCCAGGAGGAGATGGCGCGGGCTCTCGGCCTGCATCGAGCCACCTTCAATAAGATCATATCCGAGCTCCGCGCGGAGGGAGTCATCGACAAGGTGACCAAGAGCAGCATAAGTGTCGCCGATCTGCCGAAGCTGGTCGCCTATGCCGAAGATCCCTACGCGCTCTAGCTGCTAGAGAACGAGCATGATGACGCCGGTCACGGCGAGCACGCCGAAGACGACCTGCGAGAACAGAACCGGATCCATCTTGTCGTGGATCTTCTCTCCGACGACGATGCCCGCCAGGAGAAAGGGCGCCATCGCTGCCAGTCCCTTGTTGAAATCGGCTACGAAAATTCCTGAAACCGCGTAGCTGACGATGAGCACCGTATTGAGGGTCGTCCACATCAGGCAGAGCGTCGCTCGGAACCGACCCTTATCCGGTAAAGCCGCCGCCGCGTAAAGCACGATGAGCGGCCCTCCCGACGCGAAGGCTCCATGGATCACGCCTCCCAAGACCAATAAGGGAAAGGCGATCGCTTTAGGCATCTTCCGCTCGGGCGCCGCCGGGCAATTCGCCGTTCTCCGCAGCTTGAATCCCCGCAGCAACCGCCAAATCGACGTAGCGATGATGAAGACGGCGAGCGCCTTCTTGAGCCAGAACGGATCGAGCGCCCGGAACGCGTACATGCCGAAGGGAAGTCCGAGGCCGACGAAAGCGGTGATGAGCAGATACTGCTTGAAATCGATGCTTCGCCGTTTCGTGATCGCGATGTAGAGCGCCAATATCCAGCCCAGTATTGCGAGCAGGGGGACTCCCGTCCTCACTCCGAGGACGGCGGTCACGAAAGGAAGCGCCAGCACGGTGCACCCGAACCCCGTGACCGCTTCGATGGCATGGGTCGCGAAGACGACGGCGCCGACCAAGGCGATATGGATGGGCGTCACGGGAGTTTTTCCTCCAGCACCGCGCGTACGCTTTCTGCGTCCATCGGGACGATGTTGTTCTTCATCTTGGGGTCATCCAGAGAGGTGCCGAAGCGCGCCACGATCTCCGCAGTTTTCCGCGCATCCGTCGTCTGCCCGAACCCTTCGAGTTCCGCGAAACGGGCGGCGAGCTTCAAGTCGGCGCGGAGGGTTTCGAAAGCGTCTCCCAGCTTCGCCGCGGCGGTCGAGTCTGAATCGGTCTCGGCCGCCGTGCCCGTTCTCCGCGCGACGCGCGCGAGCTTCGCCGCAACGGCAGCCTCTTTAGAGTTCCTGCTGTAGATAGCGCCGGTGAAGAACGCGCAGGCCGCTCCATGCGGCAGATGCCATTCTTCCGAAAGGATGAACGAAAGCGCGTGGATGGCCGCGGTGCCCGTCTTGTCGAAGGCCACTCCCGCCGCGTTCGCCGCCCGCAGGAGCCCGAAACAGGCTGACGAGCTGTTCTTCTTTACAGTTCGTCCGTTCGACTCCTCCCAGGCTGCTCGTAGATTTTCGTAGACGGCGGCGAGCGCTTTTTCGGCTAAGAGGTCGGAGAGCGGCGTCGCGTTCTTGTTCCAGAGCGTTTCAAGCGCGTGGGTCAGCGCGTCGTAGCCGGCCATCGCCACCAGCGGAGCGGGCAGCGAGGCGACGAGTTCTTCGCAGAGCAGCGCCGCATCGGCCCGCAGGAGGGGCGATGCCAGCGTGTATTTGCGGCCGGTCCGTGCGGTATATACGCCGAACCGCGTTACTTCGGACCCGGTTCCCGCGGTCGTCGGAATGAGCACGAGAAGCGGTCCCTTCTTTTCAGCGACGCGGCTCGCGTTCGGTCCCAGATAATCATCCAGGCTTCCACCGTTCGCCAGAAGCATCGCAGCAGCCTTTGCCGAATCGAGCGTCGAGCCTCCACCGATCCCGATCACGATTTCGGGTTTCAGTTCCCTTGCCGCTTCGGCCATCGCGTCGATATCGGCGCTCTTCGGATCGGGCACGACGCGATCGAGCACGGCGATGTTCTTGGTCTTCGCCAATTCGGCGATCGCGGCGTCCCGCACGGGAAACGGGCGCGGGTCGACAACGAAGAGGATGGTTCCCTGTCCGGCGCCGAGATACGCCGCGGCGCCGGACAGGGTTTCCGCGTCAAAGCGGCTTATTTCTCCGACGCGCGTCGGTGATGCGAATGTTTCGATCACGTGCCGCTCCTACTTCATCGTCCGTTCTTCAAGGTCGACGACCTTGTTGAACGCGTTCGTAAGGAAGTCCTTCTTGAATTCCATCTTCTGGGTGAAGGACATGGACAGCCAGGCGTCGACGATCTGGCAGCCGACGAAGGGTGCGGTTATCCAGCCGCCCATCGTGATGACGTTGGCGTTGTTGACGATTTTCGAGCGCTCGGCCGAAAAGATGTCGCATACGACGCAGGCGTAGATCCCCTTGTGCTTGTTCGCGACGATGGCCATCCCCTGGCCGGTGCCGCAGACGAGGATCCCTTTCTCCGCTTCACCCCGCTGCACGCACTCGGCGACCTTCGGCGCTTGGATGAAGTAGGGCTGCGGGGCGGCTTCGCTTTCGATGCCGAAATCGATGACCTCGATGTCTCCGCGCTCCTTGAGGTGCGCGACGATGGCCTGCTTGAGGGGAAAACCCGATAGATCGGACGCGATGGCGATTTTCGTGTTCATGCTAACTCCTGGGTACCGCTTTCGCGATGTGTTCGGCGCTGAGGCCGAAATGGTTCTTGAGCCAATCCTCGGTGCCGACTTGTCCGAAGACATCATCCACGCCGATGCGGGCGAAGGGCCGGGCAAGGCGTTGTTCCGCGAGCAGTTCGGCGACCGCGCTGCCGAGTCCTGAGGATTTCTGGTGGTTCTCGCAGGTGACGACGGCGCGCGCGTCGGCGGCGCGCTCCAGTATCAGCTTCTGGTCGAGCGGCTTGAGGCAGAGCGCATCGATGACGGTCGTCTGCAAGCCTTCGCTTTCAAGTATTTCCGCCGCGCCGAGCGCTTCAGCGACCATGATTCCGCCAAGGGCGATCAGCAGCACCGCTCCCGGCCCGCCGTCCTTGAGCACTTTGCCCTTGCCGATCTCGAAGCGTTCTCCGGCGGGATACCGGATGGGGAGCGGCTTCCGATGGAGCCTGATGTAGACCGGTCCCGGATACGCGGCGGCCTCCTCTATGAGTCCAGCGCAGGATACGGGATCGGACGGTTCCAAGATTGGGAGCCTGGGGATC
>QKCO01000111.1 GCA_003245635.1 Treponema sp. | reverse complement strand
GGAGAGCGAAATTATCGAACACGGCGAACTGCAATCCGGCCCGCATATTTGTCAGCAGAGTCTGCTCGGTGTAACAGTCGTGGGCCGAGTAATGTGTCTTCACTCCATCGTAGTTCGCCCAATCCGTATCGGTGATCGTTCCCGTATACCCCGCTATTCCGGATTTTACCGACGCGTCGGCGAAGAACGAACGGCCTGCATCGAATTCGTAGGCGAAGGAAAGATCGATCCCCCAGTACGGCAGAGGATTCATTTCCCAATCCAGTTCGCTCAAGAGCAGTTCCGATCCGGCTGCCGCATACACGAGTTCCTTCGATACGCCGATAATGGTTCCCGCGGTATAGCCGGTTTCGAAGGTGAATGGTGTTTTCAACGGAGCGGCGTACAAGAAGAAAACGGAAAGAACGGAAAGAAGACACGCTTTGAATCTACGCATCGTTATCGACCTTATGATGAGTGAATGAAAGAAAATGGTGCGTTTCCCTGGTGATGACTATCGACCTGAAACGCTGTATATTACATCCGACCACGCATATACAGTGATCGATGGATGCGTTTTCGGCAAGAGGTGCACTGCTTCATGTTTTGTTCACGTTTGGCGCTGATATCCGCCGTCTCGGCTTCGCTGCTTTTCGCTTCCTGCACCGACAGTGCTTTGCGAAAAGCCGCCGATCCTCCGGCGACGCCGCTGTTGTCGCGGCCGCTCGGCTGGGCCGTCATCGATTCGGCCTACGTGCAGGTTTTCGACATCCCGAGTTCCAAGGGGGTCGTGCTCGGGTATTACCGGAAGGGCACGGCCGTTCCCGTCACCGAGCGCCGTTTCGAGCAGGATGCCGCGAACGCGCCCGCGTGGCTCAAGAACGAAGGGGAGGAACCCGGGTGGATCAAAGCCTCCGACGCGCTCCTTTTCGATTCGCCCGAAAAAGCGGCCACCGCTTCCCGCTCCCTGAACGCTAAATGAACGGCGCGCTGCTGTGGATCGTACCGCCCGCGGTCGGAGCGGTCATCGGCTTCGTGACGAACGCCATCGCCATCAAGATGCTATTCCGCCCGCTCGCCGAAAAGCGGCTGTTCGGTCTCCGTATTCCATTCACGCCCGGCATCCTGCCGCGGCAGCGGAATAAGCTTGCGGCGAATATCGGGAAAATGGTTTCCCGCGAGCTCCTTACCGAATCCATCGTACGCGAACGCCTGCGTTCTCCGCAGTTCGAGACGCTCATACGCCGGTCCGTCGCTTCGTACACCGAAAAACTGCTTTCCTCCACGATCAGCGAGGCGGCGTCTTTCGCGTCCAATCTTCCTATAGTCAGAAACGGCGGCGCCGACGCGGTTTCCGGTTCCGATATCGGCCGTTCGATTTCCACCGTCGTTGATCGCTTCGTCGCGTCCGAAGCCTTTTCGGGGCTCGTCAGGAGCGTGATCCGACAAACCGCGGCGAGCATCGGCGCAAAATCCCCGTCGGCCTTTTTCGGAAGCGGCGCGGGACTGCCTTCCGCCGCGGACCTGATCGATCGCTTTCTCGCATCCCTGGCGACAGACGACGCCGAACGGCGCATCTCTTCTGCGATCGAGCGATTCCTGCGCGACGGCGTCGAAAGCGGCCGTCAGCTTTCGTCCTACCTGCCGGAAACGGCCGCCGAAAGCGTTTCCCGCTTCGTCGATTTCCTGTATCCGATGGCGGTGGAGGCTGGCCTTCGCTTCCTTGACCAGCCGGGCACCCGGCGGGAGCTCGAAGCCAAGGGGAAGGTGATACTTCGCGACGCGATACTCGAGCTGAACGCATTTCAGCGTTTCTTCGTCTCCGCGGCGCAGTACGACAAGACGCTCACCGAGCGCATGCCCGCCATCATCCAGGGCTTCGTCGAGCGGATCGCGGAAATGGTTCGAGCCGAGGAGAATCGGCAGCGCTTCATCGAGACCGTGCTCCATACCGCCGACAATCTGATCTCGAAGCCGGCCGGCGAAGCCTTGGCGGTTTTCGGCGCCGAGCCCGATGTTCTCGCCCGGAAGCTGGCCGCCCGGCTCCGTTCGCTTCTCGCGTCCGATTCATTCGGTTCGGCGCTGCGTGCGCTGGTCGGCGGCTTCTTCGCAAAGCTATCCGACGAACCTATCGAGCGCATTCTCCGCGAACGGCTCGGCCTCGACTTGCCGGCCGTAGCGGATATGGCGGCCTTTTCCCTGATCGGACATATCAGGTCCGAAGGCTCCCTCGCGGTTCCCCGTCTCGTCGCGGGATTCCTGCAGGAACGCGGGAACGATACCCTTGCGTCCTTCCTCAAGATCGACGTGGACGAAAAGGAAAAATGGGATGCACTGATCGCGGAGAAAGCGGTCTCCATGGTCGACGAGCGCGTTTCGGGCATCATCGAGAGTCTGGACGTCCAGAGGATGGTTTCAGAGCGCATCGACGCCCTCGAGATGGAGGATGTCGAGCGCATCGTGCTGGATGTCCTCGCCGATCAGTTGAAGTGGATCGATGTATTCGGGGCCATCCTCGGCGCGCTTATGGGCCTGTTCCAGGCCGGTTTCTCTTTTTTCATGTCGCGCTAGGAGCCGCGGACCTTTCGGACCGCGTGCCAGTCGATGCGGAGGGCGACTCTTTCTCCGATCCGCGGAGGCGCTATCCGCCGGTCTAGCCGCGCCCGCAGACGAACGCCGGTCCCCTCCAGCTCCGCCTCGATTCCGGTGCCGTCGCCTTCGAAGCCAACTTCGACGATGCGCGCCTCGGCGTCGGCCCGCTCGTCTCCGCTGGGGACGAGCGAAACGGCGTCGTGCGGGACGAGCAGCGATTCACCGGCGTCCGGAAACAGCGGACCCTGCGCGCGCGGCAGGACGCGAAGCGCGGCGCCGGACAACAGCGATCCCGCTCCGAGGAAGCGCGCGACGAAGGCCGTTCGGGGTTCATTGAAGAGCGAGAACGGGGAGCCGCATTCCACGATGCGCCCCGAGTCCATGACGGCGATGCGGTCGCCCACGGCCGCGGCTTCTTCCCGGTCGTGGGTTACGAAGATGCAGGGAAATCCGCCCGCCGTTCGTATCGACCGGAATTCAGCGCGCAGAGAACGCCGCAGCGGAGCGTCCAGGCTGGAGAACGGTTCGTCCATGAGCAGCGCTTTCGGCCGCGCCGCCAAAGCGCGGGCGATGGCTACCCGCTGCTTCTCGCCGCCCGAAAGCGTATGCACGCCGCGCGCCGCGTAGCCGGAAAGCCGCACCGTGCGCAGGCATTCTTCGGCGATTTGCCGCCGTTCCTCCTTGCCCTTGCCCGCGATCGACGGTCCGTAGGCTACGTTGCCGCCGACGGTCAAATGGGGAAACAGCGCGAGGTCCTGAAAAACGATGCCGATCGATCGCTTCCAAGCCGGGAGCGCACCGATCGAGGCTCCGTCCACGAGGATGTCGCCCGAGTCGGGAGCTATGAGTCCTGCAATCATCTGCAGCGCGGTGGTTTTTCCGCAGCCCGAGGGCCCTGCCAGAACGAGCGTTTCATCCGATTCGACGCGGAGGTCCATCTCGACGCGGAAATCGTCGTAGGTTTTGACGAGGGACCGTATTTCGATGGACATCGGCTAATTTCCCCTTTCAGACAGCGCGAACGCGGCCGCGCAGGATGCCGCCAGGAGCACGCCCGCGGCGCAAGCCGCTCCGAAGCGGTAGGCGCCGGCGGCCCGGTACATGAGCATGGGAAGCGTTTCGAAATTTTCGAGGCCGAGCATGAGCACTGCGTTCAGTTCCCCAAGGGACACCGCCGCGGCGAAAGCCCAGGCCGAACCGATCCGGCGGCCCGCTGCGGGAAGCGCGACGCGGAAAGCCGTCGAGATCGGCGACGCCCCGAGGACCGCCGAGGCGGCGGCGGTCCGGCTCGGCAGGCTTCTGATGCCTTCGGATACGGATCGGTAGGCGAACGGCAGGGCCGAGACGGCGTGGGCTAGGGCTACCGCCCAGAACGAACGGGCGCGGCCTGCGCCGTAGAAGGCGATCCATCCTAGTCCGAGCACGATGCCCGAAGACGCGATGGGCGCCATGCAGAGGGCCGCGAGGAAGCGCTCGACGAGCGGCGCCCCCACTTCGCCTCGGCTGCTCCGATCATCGCGCCGGAGGCCCCAGGCGGCCAGCGATGCCATAGACGCCAACGCGACCGAAATCGTCGCTGCCGCGGCGGCGAGAACCAGGGACCGCATAAGGGCGGGCAGGGCGGATTCCGAGAGGCTGAGCCACCAGCGCAGGGAAAGCGCCGCGGCGGCCCCGCGGGTCGCGCGGGAGAGGAACGATTCGGCCGCTACGGCCGCCAAGGGGCCGGCGACGAGCACCGTCGCGAAAGCGAAATAAAGGAGGGAGATCAGCGCGGTCCTCGGCGTTTCGGCGCCGTCAACGCGCGCGGCATCGTTCCGAGTTCCGCCGTCCTGCGAGGCCTCCCCGGAAGAGCGGCGGGATATCCTTTCCGTCTTCGAGTACGCTAGATACGCTAGCGCCGCGATGCCGGTTTCGATCAGGGCGAGCGCCCCCGCTTTTTCGTGGTCGAGCGATATTCGCGCGGCCCGGTAAATCTCCACCGGCAGGGTCGTAGCGCCGGGGCCTCCTCCGAGCACGAGCACGACGGCGAAGCTCGTGAAGCAGTAGAGGAACACCAGGAGGGAAGCCGATGCGATGGAGGGCGCGGCGATCGGCAGCAGGACGGTCCTGAAGGTCTTCGCTCCCGAGGCGCCGAGGCTCGCCGCGGCGGGAGCGTACGCCGAACGCGCGCGCGCGATCGCGTCGCCGACCAGCCTGAGCACGATGGGAAAGTTGTAGAAGGCATGCGCCAGGATGATCGCCGAAGGCCTATAGAGTATGCGCAGCGGCGGTTCTCTTAGGCCGAACGCGGCCATCGCGGCGCGGTTCGCCCAACCGTTGTTGCCGAAAAAAAGCACGAAGCCCAGAACGACCAGTATGGGCGGCATGGCGAAAGGTACGGACGCGATGGCGCGGACCAGCCGCGCGCCCCGGAACTTTCCGGAGCCGATCAGCCAGGAGCCGGGCAGCCCGACGGCGAGCGCCGCGAGCGTGCTCGCCGCCGCTTGACCGGCCGTGAAGCCGAGCACGCGGATTATGCCCGGATCGGAAACCGCGGCGGCGAAGGACCCGATGCCCTTGGCTGCCGCGGCGGCGTACGGCAGGATGAAAGAGGCCGAGAGCGCCAGGACGGGAAGCGCCGCGAGGACGGCGAAAGCGGAATTCGATTTCCCGAGCCCGGCGCCTCGAGTCATGGCGGTTTACTTGGCGGACGCGGTGCGCGCCCAGGCGTCCAGATCGGCGTCGGTCGGAGCCGCGGTCTTGAGCAGCTTGGCGGGTTTCGGCGCGATGCGATAGGAGTCGGGCAGGGGAACGCCGGTGACCGGATACATCCAGTTCGTCAGCGGGATGATGGACTGGAATTCGGGACTCAGCATGAAATCCATGAACAGTTCGGCGTTCTTCGTCCGTTTCGCGCTCTTGAGGATGCCGGCCGCCTCGATCTGCGCTGCATGCCCTTGAGCGAACACGGCGGCGCGGTAGCGTTCAGTCTTATCGTATTCCAGATGGTATGCGGGGCTCGTCGTGTAGGAAAGGACGAGGGGGGCTTCGCCGGAGGTGAACAGACCGTAGCCCGTATCCCAGCCTTCGGCTACCGTCAGGATCGATGGGGCAAGCCGCTTCCAGTAGTCCAGCCAGCCGTCTCCGTAGACGGCTTTGGTCCACGTCAGGAAACCGAGGCCGGGCGTAGAAGTGCGCGGATCCATGAGGATCAGCTTCTTCGCGTATTTCGCGTCGGTCAGATCCTCGAGGCTCGTCGGCGGAGCGGAAATCTTTTCGGAGTCGTAGATGATGGCGAAATGACCGTAGTCGTAGGGGGTCAGCGAGAATTTCGGATCGATGAGGAGCTCCGCCGGTATCGAATCCGCTCCGATGGGCTTGTACGGACGGAAAATGCCCGCTCCGAGCGCCTTGTCCTTCAAATTCTGATCGATGCCCAGTACGATGTCCGCGTCGGCGGAAGCGCCTTCGGCGATGGCCTTCGCGAGCAGCGATCCGCCGTCTCCGTGGCTTACGAAGCGCACGGAAATGCCGGTCTTCGTCTTGAAGGCTTCGGCGACCTGCGCGCCTGGTCCCCATTCGGAGACGAACGAGTCGTAGGTCCAGACGACCACTTCGGACGAATCGTTCGTCTTGGCTTCCTGCTTGCCTGCCGCCGAGGCGGGCAGGGCCGCGAAAAGTGCTGCGGCGAAGAATGCGATGCGGCGCGATGATACAGCGCCCCGGATACCGTTCCGTTTCATGGCGGTTCTCCTGTCGGCGCGTTACCGGATGGATTTGTACGGGATCAAGGACGCTTTCCCTTCGCCGGTATTATCCGGATCAGGTTCGACGGGTATGATCTCAGGCCGCGCTCCGCTCAAGCGGAAGGCGACCACCCCGATAACGGCAATGCGTTAATGCGATAGGAGGAAGATACCCAAACGAGGCGGCGCGGTCAAGCGGATGGGCGATGCGGTTATCAGTCGTCGGTGAGCGTCGATCCGAGCTGTCCGCAGGCGCCGGCGACCCCTCTGCCTTTCTTGTAGCGGCGGGTCACGGCGAGCTTGCGCGCTTCGAGCATGCGTTCGAAGCGCTGGACCTCGGATTCGGAAGGTTCGACGAATGCCTTTCCCTCGATGCCGAGCTCGTCCACGGGATTCCAGGGAATGAGGTTGATCACGATGTCGAGCCCGCGGGCGAAATCGGCCAGCGCCGCGGCATCCTCCGGCCGCGTATTGACTCCGCCGAGCAGCACCGCCTCGAGGGTTATCCGTTTCTCGCGGACTTTCTGGTGCTCGGCCAGCGCAGCCTTGAGTTCCGGCAGCGGATCGCTCTTGGTCACGGGCATCAGCTTTTCGCGCAGCGCTCTGTCGGCGGTCGTGAGCGATACGGCCAGGCGGACGTCGGGCCCGGAGGCGGTCAGTTTCCTGATGCCCGAAACGATGCCGCTGGTAGAGACGGTGAAACGCCGCTTCGAGAGTCCCAGGCCGTCCGGGTGCGACAGGACGGCTATCGCCTTCGACAGCTCGTCCAAGTTGAGCAGCGGTTCGCCCATGCCCATCACCACGATGTTGGAGATGGGGCCGGCCGCATCCTGGAGGAACAGGAATTGGTCGACGATTTCGCTCGAATCGAGATTGCGTAGGAAGCCGAGCGTGCCCGTCTTGCAGAAGGCGCAGCGCATGGGACAGCCGACCTGCGTCGAAAGGCACGCCGTCTTGCGGCCTTCTCCGTCTATCAGGAGGACCGCTTCGATCTTCGCACCGTCGCGCAGCCGTATCTGTATTTTCTGAGTGCCGTCTTCGGACTCGAGGGTTTCGCTCACTTCGCCGGAGCGGACGCGGAACCGGGCCGCAAGATCCGCGCGCAGAGCGGCGGAAAGATCGGTCATGCGATCGAAATCGGCGACGCCTCGGGCGATCCACTTGAAGATCTGCTTCGCGCGGAATTTTTCAAGCGGCGCCAAGACTCGCTGCAGTTCATCCGGCTCGAGGCCGCTCAGAGCCGGAAGGAAAGGCGTAGCGTCCATCGGATCAGGGACGGATCTTGTCCATCATCTCGGAGACGTGCATATTGCGGATTCCCAGTTTCTGGAATTCAGCTAAAGTCTCGACGGCGCGGTCGCGGTCTCCCTTCTTGATCCAGCAGTCCGCCATTTCAAGGTAAAGGCGATAATTCTTCGGATCCTGCTGAATGAGCCTCCGCAGGGATTCGATCGAATCGTCGTACTTGCCAGACATTTTGGACACGACGGCGAGTCCCAGCACCGCGTAGATGTCGAACTCGATATTGAGGGCTCGGCGATAATATTCGCCGGCTTTGTCGAATTCGCCCATGTTCCGATACGCGTCGCCGGCGCGGGTGAGAATCACCTTGTTGCGGGGGTCGTCGTCGAGAATGCGGTTCCAGTACTCGAGCGACTTGTACTGCTGGTTCATGCCGCGGTAGCAGTCGGCGAGCCCGAAGAGCGCATAGAAATTGCCTCGGTCCATGTGGAGGGCGCGCTCGAAGTAGGGGACCCCCTGATCGAATGTCTTCAGCTTGCGGTGGCAGTTTCCGATGGAGGTCAGAACGCGGATATCGACGTCTTCCTTGTGCAGATCGAGCATCTTTTCCCAGTAGAAAAGCGCGTCCCGGTATTCCTTGAAGTCGTAGTGCAAATGTCCGAGCCCGATAAGGGCGTATGGGTTGTTCTCCTCCATTTCGAGGACGCGGAGGTAGATGGTTTTCGAACGGCGAAAATCGCGCACTTTTCGGTACGCGTCGGCTACGCGGGTAAGGACGGTGATGTTCTTGTCGTCGTGAAGGAGATACTGCTCCCAAATTTCGATTGCCTTCTGATACTGGTTGAGAGCTTTGTAGCAGTCCGCCAGTCCGAAAAGCGCGTAATTATTGCCCGGATGATGGGCGAGGCATTTTCGATAATGCTCGACGGCGTCGCGGAATGCGCCTCGTTTGCGCGCAGCGTCGCCGAGGCCGACGAGCGCGTAATTGTTTTCCGGCTCTTTGGCTAAAATTTGGGAGAAGGCGTCGACCGCGTCGGAAATGCGGTTCTCTTTCAGGTATTGGTACCCTTTTTTCGAAAGCTCGGAAATTTCGGTGAACTGCTCGTTTCTCTCCGTCGCTTCAGGGACGTCGGACTCATGCGCAAGCTGATCTTTGGCTTCCTGTTCGTTTGACATGTTTAGTTAACCTTCTTCCCGAACCAATTTTTGTATGACCGCGGACAATTTCGCGATGATATCTTCCGCCTTCTTCCTGTCCGGAGCGATCCAATACATTTTCAATGCGTCGAGGCCGCGCCCGGCGGCCCAATACTTGTCCCCGACGCGTACGAGTCCGTCGGAATACCCTGTGGTCTGGAATATCCTGCGCGCGGCTTCGACTTCGCCTTTGTTGATCAGCTCGTTGCCCTTCCGGTTGAGCGCCGCTTTCTGAGCGGAATTCAGGCTTGTCGCCGGACGGTCTCCCGTTTTTATAAAACCTTGGCCCTTAAAACGGTCGAAAACGTCTTCGCGGTCCAATACGTATTCCTTACTAATAATATAAACGCACCGACAAAAAATGCAACTCAAATTTTATGAAAAAACTCTAAAAGGTTTAAGAAGTATAGTTTGTGATTCAGTTTCTTCAACAAAACGTGATATTATATACATCAATGGAATCCGATATCGGCCGGGAGGCAGACAATATGAAAAAAGAGGAATTCCGATCCCCAGACGAAGTTCTGATGCTTCAGAGCGCATTCAAACGGGTCCGCCCCGTGAATTCGGCAAGGAAACGGCGAAAGAGCCGGGAAGATATCCCTAATCGGCTCTACCGCTACCTGCGGGAACTCGATCGTTAGAGAGAGGCTCCTCCGCAACGGTAGAAGTCTACGATCGATCGTCCGTACTCGCGGCGGTCAACGAGCTCCAAAGGACTGAAGCCGTCCGGCATGCCGTCCTCTCGCGGCCTATGAATCATTACGAGGCTTCCTTCCTTGACGAGCCGTGACTTCGAGATCGAGTCGACCAGCTGCTGTTTGAAACGGTAGGGGAAGGGAGGGTCGCAGAAAACCAGATCGAAGGGTTTTTTCCCTCGTTTTACATATAGCTCAACGGCCATGAAACGGCAATCGATCCGGTGGGCTGCCATGGATACGTTGCCGATGATGGTCGGCCGCTTCAGCGGGTCCATTTCGACCGCCTCGACGGGGTCGGCTCCGCGTGAAGACGCCTCGAGCGCTATGATTCCCGAACCGGAGAACAGGTCGAGAAACGATTTGCCTGTCAGGTCTCCCAGAATGGCGAAAACGGATTCCCGCATCCGGTCCATCGCGGGCCGGATCACTCCGTCGGGAACCTCCACCTTCCGGCCGCAGAGGCTTCCGCCTGTGATGCGCATCAGTCGTTCTCCAGTATGCCGTCCGCGGCGCGAAGTCCGCTCGCCCAGGCTCCCGTGATGCCCCGGCTGGTTCCCGCGCCGTCCCCGATGAGGTAGATGCCCGGGAGCGCCTGGAAGTGGTCGTCGATGAAGCGGGGCTTGTTCGCGTACAGTTTGATTTCAGGATAGTACATGATCGTGCTCGGGTGCAGGACGCCCGGCACGATGGTGTCGAGCCGCTTGAGCGCTTTCCAGATGGATCTGAGAAATTTTGCGGGCATGACCAGGCTCACGTCTCCGGGCGTGCAGTCTTTGAGCGTGGGCTCGAAGTCGTTGAGGTCTCCGGTGAAGGAGTCGAGCTTCGAGCGCTTGCCGAGCCTGAAATCGCCGACGCGCTGCATGAGCGGCTTGCCGCCGCCGGCGAGCATCGCCTGCAGCCCGAGCATCTCGGCGAAATCCTGGCCGGAAGCCAGCGGTTCGGTGAACTCGACGCTTCTGAGCACGGCGAAGTTCACCAGCCCGTTTGCGGGGCGGTCCGAGGACCAGGCGTGGCCGTTGACGCTGTAGTACGTCCTTCCGTCCGCCGTATCGTAGCGCTCTTTGACGACATGGGCGCTGCGCGAATTGGTGCAGAAGGTCCGTACCCGTTCAGGGAAGAGAAATTTGGGGTCGTAATAATCTTGAACGATCGGATAGTGCGCCTCCCTGGTTTCGATGCGCAGTCCGACGTCTATCGAATTGTCCGCGAAAATGATTCCCAGGCGGGCCATGAGCTTTCGCAGGAAATCGAATCCGCCCCTGCCGGGCGCGATCACGAGCGCCTTGTACGAAATTTCCCGCTTGTCGGTGACCAGCGTCGATTTCGCCGAGTCGACGTCGACTGCCGCCTCTCCGAGCGATATCTCCACTCCGCGGGATTTGAGCTCTTCGACTAGACGGCCTATCAGCTTGAGGCCTCCGTCGGTTCCCAGGTGCGATTGCTTTATGTCCAGGAGTTCCACGCCGATTTTCGCGGCTCTGCCGCGGTAGGATCCGACATTCTTGCGCTCCATGATCGAAGGCGCCAGAAACTCGGTTACGCGTTCGAGATAGCGTTCGGCGTTTTCCCGGGACCAGAAATCGACCGGGAAGCCGATGGGGAAGGTGAAGTTCATCTTGCAGTCGTTGCGCAGGCCGCCGGACGAGACGATCGCCTTGTCCATGACGACCATCCGGGCCCCGGGACGTTTCGAACTCAACTCGAAGGCTGCCGCGAGCCCTGCGGGACCCGATCCCACGATCGCGTAGTCGTACTGTTCCATGTAGCGAATGCTAGCACGAACGCGTATCCCTTGCCATCCCCGGGCTAGCTAAGCGCCGCTCTCTTCGTCCTTGAGCAGTTCGTTCAGCTCCAATCGGGACACGACGTACGGATCATCGTCCGTATCGTTTTTTAAGGCGGTCGCCCCATCGATGAGCGAACGCCGCCGCAGCGAATTCGTTTTCAATTCAGCGAATCGCTCGGAAAAGGGAACGAGCGCCTGAGCGAGGGTCCCCCGGCCGGAAACGACACGCCCCAAGGTCTCAACGAAGCGCTCTTCGGCTTCCCGCAGGTTGAGAAGCTGTTCGCTCCGTTCGAGCAGCCGTTCATTTTCCGTCAGCTCTGAGAGCAGCCGTTCGAGCGTGGCGTCGATGAACGCGAGGTCGTCGACGGCCCGCGGCAGGAAGAGTTCGGCGTCGAGGTCCAATTCCAGTCCGTCCCTGAATGTCCTGATCAGCAGATTGATGTAGAAGATGTCGTCCTCGAAGTGAATCCTTTTTGCCATGGGTCTCCTCCGGTTTCGAGTATCGGCGTCCTTTCGTCTTACTTGACTAGGATTTGCGCTTCGCGGTAAAGTAGCCGACAACCTCTTTATCCGTCACGTCAGCTTGACGGATCACCAAATGTGTCCATAGGGAGGACTCATGCGTCAGTACGAACTGACGGTCATTTTCCCGCTGGAAGATGATCAGCACAAAGCGGGCAGGGAACAGCTCCTTGCCGACCTCGCGGCTCAGGGCGCCGAAATCGTCAAAACGGACGAGACGGGCGACAGAGATCTCACGTATCCGATCAAGAAGCGAACGAGGGGCAAGTACGTGCTCTTTACGTTGAACCTCGAGCCCTCCAAGCTCGCCGGACTCGACCGCACGTTCCGCCTCAATCCGAATCTCCTGAAATTCCTGTTCGTCCGCATAGAGGAATAGGAGGACGGTAATGGCCGACGTCAACCATGTCATCTTGATAGGACGCCTCACCCGAGACGCGGAATTGAAATATACCGCCGGCGGAATGGCCGTCTGCAAGTTTTCCCTCGCCGTCAATCGGCGCGTCAAGCGGAACGACCAGTGGACCGAAGAGGGCAACTTCTTCGATGTCGTGCTCTGGGGCCGCGCGGGCGAAGCGATCAACCAGTACCTTCTGAAGGGAAAACAGGTCGCCGTAGAGGGCGAGCTTCGTCAGGATCGATGGGAACAGGACGGCCAGAACCGTTCGAAAGTGGAGATCCAGGCGAACAACGTACAGTTGCTCGGTGGAGGCAGCGGCGCCGGCGGCGGAAACGCGCAGTCGGGCGGCTACGCTCCGAGGGACCGAGCGGCGGGCCCCGCGCCCAAGTCCGCAGCCCCGTACCCCGCAGAGTCGGGCGACGACGGCTTCACGGACGACATCCCGTTCTAATCGATACAGATCTGTAAGGAGCTCATTATGTCCGACGAACGAATGAACTACGCCGACCGACCGCGGCCCGACCGCGGCGGCGATGGCGACGGTTTCGGCGGCCGCGACGGCGAAGACCGCGGCGGCCGCGGCAAAGGAAAAGTCTACTTCAAGAAGAAGGTCTGCAAGTTCTGCACCCAGAAGCTGAAGATCGACTACAAGGACGCCGATGGTCTGCGCCGCTTCACGACCGAGCGCGGCAAGATCCTGCCGCGCCGCATCACCGGCACCTGCGCGAAGCACCAGCGTTCTCTTGCGCTCGCCGTCAAGCGCGCGCGCGTTATCGCCATCCTTCCCTTCGTAGCGCAGTAGAGACGTCATGACGGGGCCCCGCGCCGCGCTCGCAAGAACGTACGTGCCGGCCTTCGTCGGCGCGGTGGCGTCCGTGCTCATGGCTCGGACGCTGCCCGTTTCTCCGTTTTTTCTCGTTCCCTTGGGGATGGTCGCCTTGTCCGGCTCGATGGCGCCGGCTTTGGTTTCTGCGGCTGTAGCCGTTTTGGCCAATCTCGCGGCCGTCTGCATCAGCGTCGGCCCTTCGGTATTTGCCGACCCCTTCGCGCTGCTGTCGGATACCGCTTACTTTACGACGCTCGTGTTTTCTTTCGCTTGGGCGGCGGTCCGCGTTCGTGACGGCGGTCGCCTCAAAAGCCTGAGCGTTAGGCTCGTGATCGCTTCGGCTCTCTCGACAGTCGTCCTGTTCGCAATCCTCGTCGCGGCGAGAAAGGATCGGACGGTAGTCGATTTCTTCAACGTACAGGCCGCCGCGATCGTCGACGCGTTCAAGGCCGCCGCCGGTGCGGATGTCGTGCAGAAGTCGCTGCTCGACAAGGAACTCACGGCGGAATCGGTCGTGAAGACTTTTTCCGATATCGTGACGCGCGGCGCTTTGATCGGCCACCTGCTGTTCTTCGGGATCAGCTGGCGGATCGCGCGCATGTTCGCCGCGTTCAGGAATCCCGCTTTGCGTTCGAGGGGCGGATTCCTTTTTTACCGAAACGACGCGCGGCTCGTATGGGGCCTCATCGCGTCGCTGCTGGCCGTCGTGGCCGCCGAGCGCTTCAAGTACGAAGCGTTCACCGCCGTGTCGTGGAACGCTATGCTGCTGTGCGTGAGCCTCTATGCAGCGCAGGGCTCCGCGGTAGTGCTGTTCAACCTCTCGCGTCCAGGCGTACCGCCTCTGCTACGGTCGCTGATAGTGTTCGCTGCTGTGCTGTTAGTTTTCAGGCCCGGAATCAACGCGGCCGCCGCCGTCGCATTGGCCGTCGTCGGCGTCGCTGAGAATTGGCTGCCCTTGAGGGCGCCTATAAAAAACGAACCGCCTTCTACTCCGGAGGCGTGAAAGGATCGCCGGTCCTTTCTACGTTCGCAAAGGCAAAGGAGCTCGTTACCATGAAAGTGATTCTGAACAAGGATGTCCATCCGCTCGGCGAAGAGGGAGACGTCAAGGACGTCGCCGCCGGCTACGCCCGCAACTACCTGTTCCCCCGCGGTTTGGCGTTGGCTTATACCGACAAGACCGTGAAGCTTTTCGAGTCCCGCCGCGCCGAGATCGAGGCGCGCAAGGCCGAGAAGCGCAACGATGCTAGCGCTCTCAAGGCGCAGCTCGAGGCCCTCGAGCTGCTCATCGTGATGCCCGCCGGCGCGAACGGCAAGCTGTACGGCGCCGTGACCAACCAGACCGTCGCCGACGAACTGGCCAAGCACGAATTCAAGATCGAGCGCAAGAAGATCGAGCTGCCGGGCAACTCGTTCAAGAGCGTCGGCCGCTACCGCGTGCACGTGAAGCTGTACGAGACCCAGGGAGCCGACGTGGCGGTGATCGTTCAGGGACAGGGCCACGAATCGGCAGCCAAGGCCGCTAAGGTCGAGAAGCCCGCCCCCGCGCCGGTGGCCGCTCCCGCCGAAGCCGAGGCGCCCGCCGCCGAAACCGAAGCCAGCGCCGAATAAGACTTCAGTACATGTCGACGTCGTCATTGAAGGATCGGATTCCGCCCCATAACGACGAAGCCGAACAGGCGACGTTGGGGGCCCTGCTCCTCGACGACGACGCGATCACTGTGGCCGTCCGCTATCTGCGGGCGGCCGATTTCTACTCCAACCAGAATAAACGCATTTACCAGGCTATCCTGAGCTTGTTCAACAAGGGAAGGAAGGCCGATATCATCACGGTCGTCGACGAGCTGCGCCAGCAGGGCGAACTCGACGGCGCCGGCGGTCCGTCCTATGTCGCTTCGCTGACGAACGTCGTGCCCACCAGCGCGAATGTCGATTATTATGCGCGGATAGTCCAGGATCGCTCGATCCGCCGCTCCCTTCTGAAGATTTCCGCTGAAATAACGGCGAAATCCTTCGACGATTCCAACGAGAGCCGGATGGTCGTCGAAGAGGCGCAGCGCCAGATCTTCGAGCTGACCGACAATCGGCAGACTCTCAGCTTCAAGAGCGCCAAGGAAATCATCCCGAAGACGATCGAGGCCATCGAAAAGCTGTACAATACGAAGGACGCCTTCACCGGAATCCCTTCCGGATTGGGCGATCTGGACAATATGACCAGCGGATTCCAGCGCTCCGAGCTGATCATCATCGGCGCCCGCCCCTCGGTCGGAAAGACGGCGCTCGCCCTGACGATGGCGGCCAACGTCGCCATCAAGGAGCGGATCTCAACCGCCTTCTTCACGCTCGAAATGTCCGATATGGCGCTCATGCAGCGCCTCATCGCGAGCGAAGCCCGCATCAATTCGGAAAATATCCGGACGGGCCTCCTCAAGCCGAGCGACTTCCACAGCCTTATGGAAGCAGCCGGCCGCATCTACGACGCGCCCCTGTACATCGTCGATATGCCGAACATGAAGCTGCTCGACCTGCGCGCCCAGGCCCGGCGCCTCCGCGCGCAGCAGAAGGTGGAGATCATCTTCATCGACTATCTCACGCTCATCACTTCCGAAAACTACGATCTGCCGCGTCACGAGCAGATCGCCGAAATATCCCGTTCTCTTAAGAGCCTCGCGCGCGAGCTGGACGTGCCCGTAGTTGCGCTTTCGCAGGTTCGCCGCGACGCCGAAGGCAAGCGTCCCTCGCTTTCCGACCTGAGGGAATCCGGTTCGATCGAGCAGGATGCCGACGTAGTCATGTTCCTGCACCGCGAACGCGAAACGGAACGCAAGAGCGGCGAGGAGCGAGGGAAGGCGATACCGACCGAACTCATTTTGGCGAAACAGCGAAACGGCCCGGTCGGAACGGTCGACATCGTGTTCCTGCCGAGCTATACTAAATTCGAGTCACTGACGCGGACCGGCTCATAGCCGATCCCTGCCTGGAGGGGACATGCCATTCACCCGAAGCTACGATTTCGACATCCTGAAGAACGAGGCGGAGCGACTGGTTCTTTCCGAACTGGAGCGGCAGCTCGATGAGCGCGGAGCTGAAGGGATTTGCCTTTGCGAGGACTGCGTGCTCGATATGGCGGCGTTCGCGCTCAATGCGGTCAAGCCGATGTACCGCGTTTCTCTACTCGGCACCATGTACGCGGCGCACGCGATGGATCAGGAGTCGTACGCCGAAAGCGTTCGCGCCGCGGTCGAGGCCGGGATAGACAAGGTCAGCTCTAACCCATCCCACGACTAAATAAAAACGCGGCTGGCTGCGCCGACCGCGTCCTGCGATTTTCTCAATCCTTACCCGTTAAAAGACTCCCGTCTTCGTCGTTCCTGCGTATCGAAGCTCCCATTCTCGTCCGGAGACTCTGAATTCGGCAACGGTTCTGCCGCTTTCTGGGTCATGCCATGCGAGAGAGCCGTCGTCGCAGACGGCGACGAGCAATCCTTCCGCCGCAAGAATTTTTTTAGGAAGGCTCTCGGTCCGCTCTGCCTTGCAGAATCCGGAGGGAGTAAACAGAGAAATGCCGTCTCCTCCGAGCGTGGTCGCTACGGCGGCGCCGACTTCCGCGATAGAAGCTTGAACATCCTCGGAACGGTATTCGAAAAGAGTCGAGGCGGGGGACGGCTTATCCGGATCGAACCGTATCAACTTGGTAATCGGCCCCGAGTCGTCGGAGTCGGCGATGATGGCGTACATGAGGCCCGATGCGCCGCGATGAAGGCGAACGGCTGCCTTTCCGGGAAAGCCGAGCGGCGCCGTCTCTCCGGTCGCGGTATTGGTGACCACGATGGGCGCGAAGGGCGGTACCGAAGCGCTTTTAGCGATCGCAATACGTTTCCCGTCGATAATAGCCGCGTCGAGCATGCCGGTGGAAGAGAAGGCGTAAGTCTTGATGCCGGCATGCGTATCGAAGAGGGACAGATTCCCGTTCGAATCGAGCACCAGCGCGAATCGTCCGAAACGGTCCGCTGCTGTAGGCGGAGCAGACAAGCCCAGCCTCGGCGGCAGGGAAGCGGCTGCGTCGTCGTACGTCCATGGCGGAGCATCTCCCGAAACGCTCCATACGAGCAGAGCCCCTCCGTCCAGCGCGAGCAGCCGGTCGGCTTTTCCGGCGATAAGCGAACGGGGAGAATCGATATCGAATTTTCCGGGCGTCGGAGGAATGCGGATGACTTCATCGCCGAGGCCGAGGGCCAGACCTTGGCCGCTTGCGTACGAAGCGTCGGTGATGGTGCGGAATCGTCCGGCCGTCCATTCGGACGCGACGGAGGCTTCTCCTCTCGCTTCGGTCGAAGCTATCGTGCCGTTCGTTGTCGCGGCGAATATGACGGCGCCGAGGGCCGATGCCTTCGGTGAGGCATCCCCGGCTGACCCGAGGAATACATAGGTTTCCGGCGAAAACGCCAATGCATTGTTCGCCTCGACGGATACGGTACCGGCGTAATAGCCGTCTTCGTTTTTTCTCAGGTAGCGAATGGTCGCGTTCGTTTCGCCCGGTACGAGCACCGATCGTCCGGGCAGGGGCTTCCGGCCCAGCTCGGTTCCTTTGAGCGCGTCGAGCACGACCAGCTGCGAATCGACGATACCGGCGAGGAATCTGCCGGACCCGAAAAGCGCCGGAACCGTCAGGTCCGCCGGTACGGATGCACGCTGGATTCGCGATCCGTCGGCGAGGTTCCAGTAGCTCAGATCGCCCGAACTCGAGCAGCTGAGCATCGTTCTTTCAGATTTGCCGGTTGCCGCGAATACCACCGGGCCGCTCGTCGCGGAAAAGCTCACGGCCCGATCGCCGGTCTGCGGATCGAGGAGCACGAGCCCGTCGAGCGCATTCCTTGCCACAATGAGGTACGAGCCTCGTTCCGAATAGGCTAGATACGAGACGGCGTCTCGAAAGCGCAACGTGAAGAGTTTCCGTTTTTCCTTGAAATCCCAGACCGATACGCGATAAAGGCCGAATCCGTCGCTTTCCGCAACCGCGAGCTCATTCGTGCCCGGCCGCAGAGCGAGCGCCGTCAATCCATACGGGCTCAGCTGGAAACGCTCGGCTGCGGCTTGCGCTGCCGCGTCCCATCGTACGACGGTTCCATCCCTGCCTGCGCTGTAGACCGAGCTGCCGGACTGATCGACGACGATGGATCGAATTTCTCCGCGATGTCCTCCGCTGGGAAGCTCCTTTTGTTCAGCCGACAAGCTGAGCGCCAATCCGAAAAGGAAAATGAGAATGCGGAAGGTACGTATGCCCATTAGTCTTCCGTCTTGAATAAGTTGCGGACGGAAATGTAGTTGCCGGAACGTATCGATCTGAACGGTTCTTCGTCGGGGCGCGATTTCGATTCACCGAGGGTCCGCTCGTACAGCGAACGCGGAATCTTGCTTATGGCGACTTCCCCCGGGCGAAGGCCGTGCAGATGGAAAACGATGGCGTCGTTTTCGTATGCAAAAAACCAAGCGCTCGCTTCCGCGTTGGGATCGGCTTCGGCCGCTTTCAACAAAAGATAATATTTGAGAATCTCAATCGCGGTCGGGTCGAGGCCGGCATCCAGGACGGCTATGCGTTCGGCGAGTTCGGGATATCCAACGACGACGGACGCATCCTTCTCTTCGCCGACGGTTTCGGCGAGATTCGGCCTATCCAGCTCGGGAACGGCGATCAAGGCCGCCGATTTGCTCGGCCAGACGACATTCAGCAAGAATTCCGGCTTAAGTTTCCGGCCGCAGGTCGGGCACGCCACGCTCATGAAGCTGCCGGCGCTCAAGTGCTCCAAATATTCAGGAGACGCGTCCAAGTCGATAGAGTCGGGCAGTTCGGCGCTGAAAGAAGCGTTGCAGGAACAAGTGACCGTACGCATTCCGTCCTCCATTGGGTGCGATCCTGATTATTTTCCGATCAGGAACAGTATATCCCCGAAAAGGGAAAAGAGTAACAATCCGAAGACGATGGCTGAACCTATCAACTGGAACCGATAGACGGTTTTCGGCTTCAAAGGCTTTCCGCGCAGCAATTCGACGAGGAACAGCACGATAAGGCCGCCGTCGAGCGCGGGAATAGGCAGCAGGTTCATAATGAACAATGCAACGGACAGCAGGGCCAGAAAATTGGCCACGGCGCTGATGCCTGCTCCGACCCCATCTCCGAACCCTTCCGTCGCGATCTCTCCGACCATATAGGTTATGCGGACCGGGCCGGATACCGCTTTCGTCAGATCGACGCCCTTGAAGAGAAGCGCCATGCTGCGGATCGACAGGACGAAAGTCTTGACCGTTTCTTCCCCGCCTTTAGCCAAAGCGGCCGGCAACGAGAGCTTAGGCGTCCTGATGCGGAGCGAGCCGAATTCGATGCCCGTATCGACCGATCCGTTCTCGGCCCATGAAAGCACGAGTGTCTTGTCCTGCCGAACGCCGTTGCGTTCTATAGTCAGCGAGAGCATGTTCGGCCTGGAACTGAGCGCTTTCGTGATGCCGACGGTATTTTCGACGGCGGCGCCGTTTGCTTCAATAATCCGGTCGCCGGCTCTGAGCCCGGCGATTGCGGCGGGGCTTCCTTTCGATACGGATTCGACGATGGGGTCGTTCCAGAAATAGACGCCGATCTTTCCGGCTCCGCTGGCCGGATCGAGTTTCGGGACGACTGACACGGTCATGCGGAGCCCGTCGCGCTCGATGCCGATCTCCAGTTCCTTTCCCGCGAAAGGAGCGATGCCTTCTTGTATTTCCTGAAAATTGGACACCTTTTTCCCGTCGATCTCGACGATGCGGTCGCCGGTGCGTATCCCCGCCGCATCCGCCGGATATGCGGCTGTCGATTCGACTTCGGACGCGAGGATGACCCGGTTGCCGAGCGTGCGCATTTCGATGCCGCAGCCCCAAACGGCAGAAAGGACCAAGACCGCGAACACGGCATTGAAAAGCGGCCCAGCGAACGCGACCCCGATTCGTTTGAGGGGATGGCTGCCGTAGAAGGACCCCTCTTCGCGGGCGATGGAGTCCTTGCGCTGCGCGAGCGCTTCCTGGAATTCGGCTTCTCCCTTCATTTTGCAGTAGCCGCCGAATGGAAGCGCGCCGATGCGGTACTCGACCGTTCCGACCCGCTTGGCCCAAATCGGTTTGCCCCAGCCGATCGAGAAGGCTTCTACTTGTATGCCGGCGAGCCTCGCTGCGATGAAGTGGCCCAATTCGTGGACGAATACGACGATGCCGAGGCCGAAAAGGCCGATGAGTATGCGGGCGATCATTGGACGGCCTCCATGCGCCGTTCTACGGCGTCGGCTGCGATCATCCGGGCCCGAAGATCGCCTTCCAGAATAGCTTCGACGCTTTGGTCGCCGCCTTCCCAATTTTGGTCGAGAACGGCGGCCGCGACGCGGGGGATCTCGACGAAGCGCAGCCTTCCGTGGATGAACGCGTCTACCGCGACTTCATCCGCGGCGTTGTACGCGGCGGGATACAAGCCGCCCCGGCGCGCGGCCTCGAATGCGAGCGGCAGCATGGGGAAAGCCTGCTCGTCGGGTTTCTCGAACGTGAGCGTCTGGCCGGCTAGGTCGAGTTTGCCGAACGGAGTCCGGCGGCACTCGGGCCAAAAAAGGGCGTTGTGGATGGGGACGCGCATGTCCGGCTGCGAAATTTGAGCATACAGGGAACCGTCTACCAAACGCACCAGGGAATGCACCTTGCTCTGGGGATGGATCACGACGCGCACCTGATCGGCCGACACGTCGAAAAGCCGCACCGCTTCGATGACTTCCAGGCCCTTGTTGGCCAGCGAGGCCGAATCTATCGTGATCTTGCCGCCCATATCCCAGGTCGGATGAGCGAGCGCTTCGGCGACGGAGACTCCCCCGAGCCGTTCGACGCTCCAGCCGCGGAACGGTCCGCCGGATGCGGTCAGCACGATTTCGTCGAGTTTGTCCTTGCCGTGCGCTTCCGTCAGATGGAAGACGGCCGAATGCTCGGAATCGACGGGCAGAATACGCGCTCCGCTTTTTGCGGCTCGCTCGCGCACAAGCGGCCAAGCCATAACGACCGTTTCCTTGTTCGCGAGGGCGAGGTCGCTGCCGCAATCGATCGCTGCGAGGGATGGAATGAAGCCGGCGGCGCCGGCGATGCCGTTGACTACGATATCGGCGCCGACTTCCCGGATGAGGTCGACGACGGCATCTTTGCCGACGAAATCGACACCGTCGACGGGTCCGTGGAGGCCGGAAAGAGCCAGCTTGATGCCCGGATAGCGAAGCGCCAGTGCCCTGAGCCCCGATAAATCAGTGTTGGCGGAAAGGCCGACCAGCTCGAACGAATCGGGGTTCGATTCGACGACATCCAAAGTATTCTTGCCGATGGAGCCGGTGGCTCCGAGAACGCAGATTTTCTTTCGTGCCATGGTTATGCGCGGAAAAGGAAAGCGAATGCCGCCAGGAAAACCGGCGCCGCGAACGTAATTGAATCGATGGAATCGAGGAGCCCGCCGCGGCCGGGGATGATGCCGCCCGAATCCTTGATGTCGACGCTTCTCTTAATGGCGGATTCGGCGAGGTCTCCGACTATCGCCGCGAGTCCGCAAAAGAAACCGAGCAGCGCTCCGCCGAGCGGAGCGGCGACATTCACGGAAGGGAAAACCGAAGGGAACAGCAGCGCGGCGACGATGCCGAGCCCAACCGATGTCGCGAGCCCGCCGATGAAGCCAGCCAGGCTCTTATTGGGGCTCGCAGGAATTATGCCGCGGTTGCCCTTGCCGAATGCCATGCCCATCGCCCAGGCCATGGAATCGTTGCCGAAAACCATCAAAAGAAAGAGGAGAAGCAGGATAGTCGCGTTCGGATCGGCGTTCAGCCGGACGATCCAAAGCATGAAGGATCCGGGGTAGACTAAGATCGAGAAAGCGGTGAAAACGCGTTCCGCTACGAGGTCGAGCTCATGCTTGACCGAGAGCACGCGCGAAGAGAGTATCCAGAGGGCAGCCGCCGAAATGGCGAAGAGTTCCCATTCTCCTGAGAAGCCGAAGCTCACCTTGAGCGTCGCCGCTATCGGCAGAAGCGCCCCCAGAAGAACGGCTTCCACCCGCGGAACCGCACGACTTTTTCGGGACAGCATTTCCGCGAACTCGACGGCGCCGATGCCGCTCGCGCAGATCACCGCGATATTCGCCACAAGGTGGTGCCTGAAGGGTAAAAAGTAAACAATGGAAAGAACAGCCGGGAGGCCGATAGCGAAAACGAGTAGCCGCTGAATCAACTTGCTCATGCCTTTACGCCGCCGTAACGCCTATCGCGTTTTGAGAAATCAGAAAGTGCCCGTTCGAGATCAGAAGCCTCCCAATCGGGCCAAAGCGTGTCGGAGAAGTAGTATTCCGCGTACGCTGCCTCCCAGAGGAGGAAATTGCTGGTCCGCATTTCGGACGCTGTCCGGATGACGAGATCCGGATCGGGAATGTCGGGATTGTCCATGCGGGCTGAAAGCGACATTTCATCCAACGCGTCGGCATCGACACCATCCGCGATCAGCTTTCTCGCTGCGCGGACTATTTCGTCCCTGCCGCCGTAGTTGATGGCGAGCGTGACGGTGATGCCTTTGTTGTCGGCAGTGTCCGCTATCGCCTTCGACAGGCCCGAAGCGATTTCTGCCGGAAGACCGGAAACGTCGCCCGCATGTCTCAGGCGAACATCGTTCTCTCGGTAGAAAGCGTATTCGGCCAGCAGGTAGCGATTGATCAGGCCCATGAGGAAGCCCACCTCCTCGGCGGCCCGCTTCCAGTTCTCGGTCGAAAAGACGTACAGAGTCAGATACCGAATGCCGCGATCCGCGGCGGCCTTCACAATGCGCTTGGCCGCGTTCAGCCCAGCGACGTGGCCTTGGGAGCGCGGCTGGCTGCGTCTGGTCGCCCATCTCCCGTTTCCGTCCATGATAATTCCGATATGGACGGGCAGGTTAGGGTCGGCATCGTCGCTTTCGGTCGTCATTAGACTTCCATGATCTCTTTTTCTTTTTCCTCGAGAAGGCGGTTTATATCCTTGATATAATTGTCCGTCAACTTCTGAAGTTCATCGCTCGCGC
>QKCO01000097.1 GCA_003245635.1 Treponema sp. | reverse complement strand
CGGCCTAAGACCCGCCGCAGGCTTTTGCGAGCTTAGGCTGTTCAGTCTAAGCCCCCCGGCGCGCTCGGCAATCTTCCGCCAGAAAGCGCCCGAGGCGGCTTCCTTGGCGCCGAGAAAGCCGTTCACCACTTCAGAGGCGCGCCCCGGATCCTTCGTGGCGGCTTCGCCGACCAGAATGCCGTCGAAGCCGAGGCTTCGCGCGTAGGCGGCCGCCCCGGCCGAGTCGATGCCCGACTCGTAGACGGCCTTTCCCGGAAGCCGCGAACGTGCCGCGGCGGGTATGAGCGGGTCGATGGCGAAGGTGGCCAGGTCGCGCGCGTTGACGCCCGACAGGACCGGGCCGTCCTCGGCGACGGCGGCGAGCTTGGCGTAGTCGGCTTCCTCGCGGACCTCCACGAAAGCGGTCATGCCGAAGGAACGGGCCGCAGCCGCCATACGGCGGAGCAGGTCCTCGTCCAGAATGCGCGCGATCAGGAGCACCGCGTCGGCGCCCGCGCGGTAGGAGAGTTCGACCTCGTCCTCGCGCAGGAGAAAATCCTTGCGGAGGTAGGCCAGCTCGGGATGCGCCGCCGAAGCGGCGGCGAGGTCGTCGAGCGAACCCTTGAAATAGCGCCTCTCGGTGAGCACGGACACGTTCCGCGCGCCCGCCGCGGCGTAGGCCGAAGCGAGCGCGGCGGGGTCGAGGTCCGGCGCGATGTCGCCCTTGGAGGGCGAGGCACGCTTGATCTCGAGGATGGCGCCCGGCTCGGCCAAAAAAGGCACGAGCGGACGGGAGCGCCGCGCGGGGACGGAGCAGCCGAAGGAAGGGCCGAGCGCGTCCAGGTCACGCCGGCGATCGGCGACGATGCGGTCGAGGATGTCAGCCACGCGCGGCCCCAGCGAGGGCGGCCGCTGCGGCCTTGAGCTGTTCGAGCTTGGCGGCCACGGCGCCCGAAGCGAGCGCGGCGGCGGCCGTCTTGGCCCCGTCGGCGATGCTCAGCGCGCGGCCGGAGACGTAGAGCGCGGCGCCGGCGTTGAAGGCCGTCGCGGCTTCGAGGGCCGGCCGCCCCGCGCCGCCGGCGAGCTCCCGGGCCAGGCGCGCGTTGTCGGCAGCGTCGCCGCCCAAGAGCTCGCGGTGGTCGTAGACGCCGAAGCCCTCGGCCTTCGGGTCGAAGGCGTATTCGCGGACCGAGCCGTCCTCGCCGATCTCGACGATGTCCGTCGGCGCGCAGGGGGAAATCTCGTCCATGCCGTCGCGGCTGCGCAGGGTCAGCACGCGCTTGACGCCGAGGAGGCGCGCGGCCTCGGCCACCGGCTTCAGGAGCGCCTTATCGTACACGCCGATGATCTGGTAGGGCGCTCCGGCGGGATTGGAGAGGGGCCCGACCAGGTTCATAATCGTCTTGATGCCCAGGGCCTTGCGCGCCGGAGCGGCGTGGCGCATCGCCCCGTGGTAGAGCGGCGCGAAGAGAAAGGCGAAGTTCGTCTTTTCGAGCAGGTCCTGCGCCGCGGCGACAGGGATGTTCACCGGGACGCCGAGGGCTTCGTAGAAGTCGGCGCTGCCGGATTTGCTCGAGACGGCGCGGTTGCCGTGCTTGGCGACCGGGAGGCCGCAAGCCGCGGCGGCGAGGGCCGCCATCGAGCTGATGTTGAAGGTCCCCAGCTCGTCGCCGCCGGTGCCGCAGGTGTCGGTGACCGGCACCTTGGCGGCGAAGGGCGTCTTCTTGCGGCGCAGCACCGAGGCGCAGCCGGCGATCTCGGCGGCCGCCGGTCCTTTGGCCGCGAAGGCCGTCAGGAGAGCCGTCGTGCGGGGCACGTCGAGGGCGCCGTCGGTCAGCTCCTCCATGAAGGATTCGGCGGTCTCCTGATCCAGGTCCTGCCGGGCGAGCAGCTTCTCCAGGGTCGACTTGAACGCGAAGGGCTCGCGCCGGTAGGTGAGGAAGGCTTTCAGGAGCAGCTCGCCGGACTCGGAGGCGATCGATTCGGGGTGGAACTGCACGCCCTCGATGTCGAACTCCTTGTGGCGCACGCCCATGATCTCGCCGTCGGCGGCGCGGGCGGTGATCTCCAGGCATAAGGGAAGCGTCGCCTCGGCGACCGCGAGGCTGTGGTAGCGGGTGAACACGGCTTTGCCGCCGATCGTGCGGAAGAGTCCTCGCCCGTCCAGCGTAATCTCCTCGGCGATGCCGTGGCGGATGTGCTTGGCGGAGACGACGTCGCCGCCGAAGGCGTAGCCGATCGCCTGATGCCCCAGGCACACGCCGAGTATCGGGATCTTTCCCGCGAAATGCTTGATCGCCGCGACGCTGACGCCCGCGTCCTCGGGCCGCCCCGGACCGGGGGAGATGACCAGCCGCTTGGGCTTCAGCGCCTCGATCCCGGCGATGTCGATCTCGTCGTTGCGCACGACGGTCACCGGCTCGGAAGAGAGGCGGGCCAGGAGCTGGTACACGTTGTAGGTGAACGAATCGTAGTTGTCGATCAAGAGCGTCATTTGTCGCCTCCTTTTTTCCCGCCGCCGAGCGCCGCGCGCAGGGCAGCCAGCTTCTCGTTCGTCTCCTCCCACTCGCGCTCGGGCTTCGAGCCGTAGACGATGCCCGCGCCGGACTGGAGGTACCAGCGGCCGTCCTTGACCAGGGCGGAGCGGATGGCGATGCAGGTGTCGAAGCCGCCGTTCGCGTCGAGATAGCCGACCGCGCCCGCGTAGAAGCTGCGGTCCACCGGCTCGAGTTCGGAGACGATCTCCATCGCCTTTATTTTCGGGGCCCCGCTCACCGTGCCCGCGGGGAAGGCCGCGCGCAGGACGTCGAGCTTGGTATGGTCCTTGGCGGGGATGCCCTCGACCTCGGAGACGATGTGGATGACGTGGGAGAAGCGCTCGGGTTCGAAGTTGCGCGTCATGTGGACGGTGCCCGGCGCGCAGGCGCGGCCGAGGTCGTTGCGCGCGAGGTCCACGAGCATCAGGTGCTCGGCGCGCTCTTTCGGATCGGCCAGGAGCTCCTTCTCGAGCTCGATATCCTCCTCCGGATTCGCGCCGCGGCGGCGGGTGCCCGCGATGGGACGAATGGAGGCGACGCCCTCGCGCAGCCGGGCGAGGCTCTCGGGCGAGGCGCCGACCAGGGCATAAGTGCCGAAATCGATGTAGAACAGGTAGGGCGAGGGGCTGGCCGAGCGGATGCGCCGGTAGCCTTCCAGGGCGTCCAGGGGAGACTCGGCCACCAGGCGCCGGGAAAGGACCGCCTGGACGATATCGCCGGCGATGATGCGCTCGCGGATTCTCTCCACGCCCGCCATATAGGATTTGCGGTCGGCCTCTTCGTCCGAGACGATCTTGAAGGGCACCGATTCCTCTGGGGGCGCGAGGTGGCTGAAATCGAGGTCGGAAAGCCGCTTCTTCAGGTCGCGGATGCGCGCCTCGAGGTCGATCTCGTGCTCGGCGTAGTTGAGCGCGATGACGTGGATGGTGTCGGTGAAGTGGTCGAAAACAAGATAGAGGTGGCCGACGATGAACTCGGCTTCGGGCACCCCGATGCCGTCGCTCTTCTCGGCGATGCGCACCTTGTCGCAGCGGGCGGCGAAATCGTAGCCGAGGAAGCCGATGCCGCTCGCGGGCACCGGCAGGTGAGCGGCCACCCCCGCGTTCTGGCCCGCCACATAGTCGAGCGCGTCCAGGATATCGTACTTGCCGCCCCGCCGCGCGGAAACTTCCGGCGCGGGCGTCCACGGACGGGAGACGCCGCCGACCACGAAGGACACGCCGTCCTTCTCCTGGCGCACCCGGAACGCCTCATCGGCCAGGATGAGGGAATAGCGCTCCCTCCCCTGCTTGAACGAGGCCGACTCAAGTATGGCCTTGGCGCCCAGCTTCTTGGCCAGGGTGAACGGCGTGAAGCGCTCCCCCGGCATCGACAGCGTTATCTCGTCCCCTCTCCGTCCGTTCATCAGCGGCTCCTTGCGATGTTTCTATTCATAGATACAACAACCGGAATGAACAATACAGGATGGGGGATGTTTCTGTCAATAGAAACTTTGACCAGCGATATGAACCTTGCTGACGACCGAATCGCGGCCGCCGGCCTTAGCTTCGGCCTATACCATCCGGGTCGATTCGCGAATGGCGAAACGGGAATTGAAGACAATGTCGCGCGCGGGAAAATCGTCGCGCCTCGCGCTCCAGGAACCGACAATCTCGTCCAGGAGGCTCATGGCGGCGGAGCCGATTTCCTCCGAAGGGTACACGTTGGCGGTGATCGAGGGCCGGATCAAGCTTTCGTACTCGAGTTCATCGAAACCGGCGAAGGAAGCAAGAGCGACGTCCTCGGGGATGCGCAAGCCCCGCTCGGTGATCGCCTTGACCGCGCCGAGGGACATCATCTGGTTGACGGCGTAGATTGCCTCGGGGACGCCCTGCGAATCGAGAAGCCTTCCGGCGGCCTCGTAGCCGCCGGAGAAGCTCATCGGCGCTTCGGCCCTCGTCAGAGCAGCGTAGTCCAGGCCTCGATCGGCGAATACCTGCCTGACGCCCTCCATACGGTCGATCGAGTTCATCATGTAGGAGAAGCCGGTCAGACAGTAGATGCGCCTGCGACCTGTCTCCAGCAGATGAGCGATCACCTGGCGACTGCCCTGCACGTCATCGGCGCGCACACAGGGGATGCGGCCGTCTGGGCTACGCCGGGAGACGAGCACGAGCGGAACGACCTTCTTCATCGCGTAGATATGGTCCCATTCGCGGGAAACCGGCAGCACGATCATGCCTTCGACGCGGCGCTCGGCCAGGAGGCTCAGATATTCCTTCTCCCTGCCGGTATCCTCGTCGGTGAGACAGAGCATGATGTTGTAGCCTAGCGCGCCCGCCTTCCGCTCGATGCTGCCGACCAGACCGGCAAAAAAGGGCGCGCGAAAATAAGGCACCAGCAGCCCGATGATACCGCTCTGCCGCTTGACCATACTCCGGGCGATCGCGCTCGGGTAGTAATGCATCTCGGCGATCGCATCGGAGACCGCCTTGCGGGTCGCTTCCTTGACGTAGCCCGAATCATTGATGACCCGGGAGACGGTCGAGACCGAAACGCCCGCCCGCCGGGCTATATCCCTGATCGATACCATTCGATGCGCTACTTCCCGAAGAAGAGACCGGGAACGAACATGACTATCTGCGGTACATAGGTGAACACGAGCAGGGATCCTCCGAGCGCTATGACGTAGGGTATCGAGACGCGCGCTATCCGCTCGAAAGGCACTTTGCTCACGCTCGAAAGCACGTAGAGCACCATGCCGACCGGCGGCGTCAGCAATCCTATCATCAAATTGAGGATCATGATAATGCCGAAATGAACCGGATCGATGCCGAGCGAATTGGTGATCGGCAGAAGGATCGGCACGAGGATCATGATAGCGGCCGTTGGTTCCATGAAGAATCCGACGATCAGGAGGAAGAGGTTGATCATGATCAGCGCGGCATACTTGTTCGGAAAGAGCTGCATGAAGGTTGCCGCCAGATGCTGAGGCATCTGAGAGATGGTGAGCACGAGGCCGAAGAGCGAAGCGGCCGCGACGATGAAGAAGACGCTCACCGTGATGTCCAAGGTCTCCTTGATCATGCGCGGCAGATCACGGACATCGAGGCTCCGGTAGATGAAGCCGACGACAATGGAATAGAAGACCGCGATGATGGCGGCCTCCGTCGGCGTGAAAACGCCCGAGATAATGCCGCCGAGGATGATGACCGGAGCCATGAGCGCGAGGAACGCGTCAGCGAAGGACTTCATGATCTCGCCCATCGATGCGCGCTGGCGCTTGGCGTAGCCGGCTTTCTTGCACTTGAAGTAGACCATCACCGCCAGAAGCACAGCCATGATGAGGCCGGGAAGGATGCCCGCCGCGAAGAGCCGGCCGGTCGACACGCCGCCGGTGACTGCGAAGATGACTGCCGGGATGCTCGGGGGGATGATGGGTCCGATGATGGAGGAGGCGCCGGTGATCGCGAGGCTGAAGTCCTCGTCGTAGCCCGCTTCCTTCATCGCCTGCAGCTCGATCGCCCCGAGCCCGCCCGCGTCGGCGATGGCGGCGCCGGACATGCCCGAAAAGATGACGCTCGCCAGGATGTTCGCGTGGCCGAGCCCGCCGGTCAGATGACCGACAACGTGGTCTGCGAACGAAAATATCTTCTTGGTGATGCCAGCCGAATTCATGATATTGCCGGCGAAGATGAAGAAAGGCACAGCAATGAGCGGAAAGGAGTCTACACCGATGGCCAGACGCTGCACCGCCATCTCCAGTGGTACGTGGTTGCCCAGCATGTAGACCATGGAGCCGGCGAACAGTCCGTACGCGATGGGAACCTTTAGGCAGATGAGCAGGACGAAAACGCCGAAGGTGAGCAGCATGGCTTTATCCTTTGCGGCCGGTCCGCGGTCGCAGGACGGACAGGCCCGTTTCGATGGTGGATATCAGGAGGGATATCGAAGAGACGACAAAGCCGAT
>QKCO01000060.1 GCA_003245635.1 Treponema sp. | reverse complement strand
TGGCGCTCTTGGGGACCGGCAGCGCGCTCGTCGCGGTCGTCATCCTCTCGTCCATCGCCGTACGCCTGAACGAATACCACTCCCGGCTGGTGCGGCAGAAAACCGATGAGCTGTTCATCCGCGACCTGGACCATATCGCTACCGGCGCCTACGAATTGGTGCGCGCGGAAGGCGACGCGGTGGAGCGGGAACTCGACCGCAGCCTCGACGTCGCCCGCAATCTTCTCGAAATGGCCGGAGGTCTCCGCATCGCCGAATCGAAGATCGAATGGGCCGCGGTCGACCAATACAGCGGAGAGCATCGCCGCGTCTCGCTTCCGGCCCTCGCGGTCGGGACCCGCCCGCTGGTTCCCAATACCGATTTCGGGGTGCGTATTCCGTACGTCGACGCGGCGTCCGAACTGCTCGGCTTGACGGTCACCGTATTTCAGCGGATGGACGGCGACGGCGACATGCTCCGCGTCGCCACCACCGTCCCGAAGCCGGACGGCAGCCGGGCCGTCGGAACCTTCCTTCCTCGGTTCATGCCCGACGGATCGGATGATCAGGTCGTCGCGCGCGTATTGGCCGGCGGCAGGTTCCGCGGCAGGTCGACCGTCGTCGCGGACCAGTACCTCACCGCCTACGAACCGATCCGGTCGGCCGCCGGCGATATCATCGGCATGCTCTACGTCGGACGGCGCCAATCGGAGGTCGAGGCCTTTATTCGCTCGGCGATCATCAAGACTAAAATAGGCGATTCGGGCTACGTATACGTCATTTCCGGCCGGGGAGAGCATCGCGGCCGCTATGTCGTTTCGAAGGACGGGCTGCGCGACGGCGAGAACATTTGGGACACGCGCGACGATGCGGGAAACTATCCGGGGCGCAAGCTCATCGAGACAGCCCTGCGCTTGGCCCCGGGCGAGCTGGCTACCGTCAGGTACAATTGGCGCAACGCGCAGGAACCCGTCGACCGGGAAAAGATCGTCCGCCTCGCGTACTACGCTCCCTGGGATTGGGTGATCGGCGCGAGCGCCTACGAGGACGAGTGGCGGGAGTGGCGCGCTCCGCTCACCGACGCGATCGGCCGATTCTCGATCTTCCTGATCGGGGCGGCGGCGCTCATCGTGCTGGGCGTCGGCTCCGCGTCCTACCTGATCGCGCGGAGCTTGGCGAGGCCGCTCGCCGAGCTCGCGGCGACCGCTCGAGTCTACCGGGACGGAGCTCCGTGGCCTTCGATCGGGCGCGGAGACATCGAGGAAATCGCCGTCCTCTCCGAAGCCCTCGGCGGCATGGCCGAGCGGATCCGCGAAACCGTTTCGACCCTGCGTCAGAGCGAAGAGCGCTACCGAGGCGTCTTCGAGAACGCGGTCGAAGGCATCTTCATCACGCGCCTGGACGGCAGCGTGGTCGACATCAATCCCTCGATGGCGCGGATGGTCGGCTTCCCTTCGCGCGAAGAGGGGCTCGCCGTGGTCAGCGATGTCGCCGCCCAGATCTATCGGAATCGGGAGGACCGGGATCGGCTCCTCGCGGATCTCTCCGAACGCGGCGTTTCGCTCGGGCGCGAATTCCAATTTCAGCGGCGGGACGGAACCTGCTTCTGGGTCTCCATGAACGCGTGGGCGGTGCGCGGCGCCGACGGGCGGATCGCCGGCCTTTCGGGGCTCGTGACCGATATCGAGGAGCGGAAGAGGACCGATGCCGCCCTGCGCGCGACGCTCGTTCAGAAGGAGTCGCTGCTCCGCGAAGTGCACCATCGGGTCAAGAACAATCTGCAGATACTGATCAGCATGCTCGGACTCGAGACGCGGTTCGCGGGTGCCGTCGATGCGGTTTCCGCCCTCGAGGATTTCGCCGACCGCGTCCGGGCGATGTCCCGCGTCCATGGCCTCGTATACGCTTCGCCCGATCTGAACAGCGCCGATATGCGCGAATACGTCCGCATCGCGATCGGGGAACTGTTCCAGGCGCATCGGGCGGAATTCGTCGATATAGATTATTCGATCGATGGCGAGCCCGCGATCCTTCCGATGGATCAGGCGATACCCTTCGGCCTTCTCCTGAACGAGATCTTGAGCAATTCGTTCCGCCACGCGTTTCCCCCCGCTTCGCGGGCCGCCGGACGCATCGGCGTTTCGTTCCGCGGAGACGGGCGGCATTGGGTGGAGGTCGTTCTCTCCGACGACGGAATCGGTCTTCCCGACGGCGTCGGTCCCGGCCTGGACGGACGCTTGGGAATGATGCTGATCCCCGTGCTCGCCGGGCAGATCGGCGCGGACCTTTCCCTGGAACGGAGCGGCGGCACCTCCTACTCGATCCGCTTCCCGGTATCCGCCGGGTGATTCCCCGGCGGATACCGGGAAGCGGCGCGCGATAAGCTGGGTCAAAAAAAACGCGGCCGGCGATCTTTCGACCGCCGGCCGCGGCTCGTCCGCAGCGCGGACGGAGGCTTTCGTGGGGGAAAAGCCTCGCGCCTATCGCTTACTGCTTGACGGCTTCCTTCGTGGGCTTCTTGCTGGTGTTGGTCATCAGGTCCTTGTACTTGAAGTACGTGGCTTCCTGGGCGTTCATGTACTTGATCGCCGTCTGGGGATCCATGTAGTCGCCGGAGACCATGAACTTATTGAACTCGGCCTGGGCGGCGGGGTTGGCGCAGACGCGCTTGACGGCGGCGCTGAAGGTGTCGACGTAGGACTGGGGGGTTCCCTTCGGGAAGAGGTAGTAGAAGAACTTCGGGAAGGAGATGTCGACGCCCTGCTCCTTGAAGGTGGGAACTTCGGGGATCATCGGGTTGCGCGCGTCGGACATGTTTCCGATGACGCGGAACTTGCCGGACTTCACGTAGTCCTTGATGATTCCGTAGGAGATACCGATCACGTCGACCTGGCGGCCGAGGAGCGCGACGATTTTCTGGGAGGCGGTGCCGACGTCGACCACGTTGAGATCGATCCCGGTCATGTCCTCGAACGCGAGGACCTGCAGGTTCGTGAATCCGCCGGTCTCGGTGGCGAACTTGACCGAGCGCGGCTTCTTCTTGCTGGCGTCGATCACGTCCTGGAGGTTCTTATAGGGGGAGCTCGCGTTGACGACGAAGATGTTGGTGTTGTCCATGACGGCCATGCCGGCGTTCTCGAAATCCTGGAAGCTGTAATCGACCAGGCCCATGATCTTGTTGAGGAACATGGAGGGATGATAGAAGAGCGCGGTGTAGCCGTCGGGAGCGGAGTCCTTCACCTTGCGGGAGCCGAGGGTGCCGCCGGCGCCGCCGACGTTGACGATGATGACCGGCTGGCCGAGTTCCTTCTCGAGATACTTGGCCATGATGCGGCTGTTGAGGTCGGTGTCACCGCCCGGGTTGGCGGGAACGACTACCTGGATAGCCTTGGTCGGGTACGACTGGGCGGGCAGGGCGACGGCGAGAGCCAGAGCAATGCCCAAGAGAGCGCTGATTTTCCGGATCATACGAATCCTCCATCCTTTCTATAAAGTGCCGCCTAGGGCGGCACCGAGTCACATCGTCAGGCGGCCTTCTTGGCCGCGTCGAGCTTCTTTTCCTTGATGTTCTTGTAGGCAGTCAACACTATCATGAATACGGTGGCCGCGAAGAAGAAATCCGCTATGGGCCGGGCGAAGAACGGCAGGAACAGGCCGTCGTTCAGCTGAAGGCCGCGGCGGAAGCCGGTCTCTGCCATGGGCCCCAGGATGATGCCGAGGATCATGGGAGAGGTCGGGAACTTGAGCTTGGTGAGCACGAAGCCGATCACGCCGAAAAAGAGCACCACCCACACGTCGAAGAGCCGGTTGTTGAGGCCGTAGGCGCCGACGACGCAGAGGGAGAAGATGATCGGCAGGAGAATGTGCTTGGGCACGCTCAGGAGCTTGGCGAACAGGCGGAGGCCGAAGAACTCCATCACGAGCATCACGAGCGTCGCGAGGATCAGCGAGGCGAAGATGCCGTAGACGACCACGCCGTTGTTGATAAAGAGGAGCGGTCCGGGGGTCAGTCCGTGGATCATCAGGCCGCCCAGGAGCATCGCGGTGACCGTGTCGCCGGGGATGCCGAGCGTGAGCAGCGGGACGATGGCGCCTCCGATGGACGCGTTGTTCGAAGTCTCCGACGCGACGATGCCGTCGATGCAGCCGGTGCCGTACTTCTCGGGGTTCTTGTCCTGGCTCTTGGCGACGCTGTAGGCGACGATGTTGGCCGTGCCCGCGCCGATGCCGGGCAGGATGCCGATGCCGATACCGATGAGCGCCGAGCGGATCATGTTGTAGATCTGGCTGACCAGTTCCTTCAAGCTGAAGCCGAAGCCCTTTATCTTGAAGTTGGTGAGGATGTTCCCCTTCTTCAGCTCCTGCTTCGTCTGCGCCTCGTTGAGGATCTCGGCGACCGCGAACAGGCCTATGAGCGCCGGCAGGATGTCGAAGCCGCCGTCGAGCTCGTGGAAGCCGAAGGTGAAGCGCGGGACCGCGTCGATCGGCGCGATGCCGACGAAGGAGAGCACGACGCCGAGGATGCCGACCGTGATGCCCTTGGCAAGCTGCTTGCCGGAGAGCGTTCCGATCATTGTGAGCGCGAAGAGCGCGAGCGCGAAGTACTCGACCGGGGTGAACTGGAGGGCGAACTCGGCCAGAGGAGGCGCGATGAACATGAGCGCTATGATGCTCATGAGCGTGCCGAAGGCGGAGAACACGACGCCGACGCCGAGCGCCTTGCCGGCCTCGCCGCGCTTCGCCATGGGCGAACCGTCGAAGCAGGTGGCCACCGACGCGGGCGTACCGGGTATGTTGATTAGGATGGCGGAGATGAGGCCGCCCGAGGTGCCGCCGATGTAGAGGCCCATCAGGAGGCTCATCGCGACCGACGGGTCCATGCCGAAGGTCAGCGGCAGGCAGAGCGCGACCGCCATGGTGGTGGTCAGGCCGGGCACGCTGCCGAAGGCGATGCCGACGAAGACGCCGACGGCGATCATGCCCAGGCTGGGCAGGGTGAGGACAGAGGCGAAGCCCTGTACGAGCATATCGAGCATTGTTCGGTTCCCCCTTTATCCCAAGATCCCGGCGGGGAGCATGAGGTTGAATGCCTTCACGAAGGTGAAGTAGATGACGACGGATGCGACCACGGCGATGACCGCGAACATGCCGAGCTTCCGGCTTTCTCTGGCGGTCAGGATGTTCATCTGCAGGAAGAGATACACCGCCGTCGTGATCATGAAGCCGACATACGGAATGAGCACCATGTAGGCGATCATGAGCACGAAGGTGGAGAGGATGCCCTTCCAGTGGGGTTCCTCCCCCTGCGCCTCGTCGGCGCCCTTCGTCCTGCGGTAGCCGCTTACGATGATGATCGCGCTGGTGATCGCCAGCAGTATGGCCAGGATCTTGGGAAAGAAGCCCGATCCGTAGCGGGATATCTCGATCATGCGGACGGTCATCCCGCCGTAATACAGAGCTCCGGCGAACAGGAATAGGAATATTCCCGCGTACAGGTCCCAGTACTTCTCTTTCAAGTACTTCACGTAAGCCTCCTAAGAAACGATTTCGTCGCTCAAACCTTCATCGAAGGGCGCTTGGGGTCGTATTTCCAATCCGGGATGAGGTAGCGCATCGCCATCGCGTCGTCGCGGGCTCCCGTTCCGATCTTGTCGTACAGGCGGTTCGCTTCCTCGAGCCGGTCCATATCTATCTCGATGCCGAGGCCGGGCTTCTGCGGAACGCGCACAAGTCCTTTATCGATCTTCAATGGCACTTTCGTCAAATTTTCCCTGCCTTCCTGCCAGATCCAGTGCGTATCGATGGCGGTGGTGCGTCCGGGCGCGGCCGCCGCGACGTGCGTGAACATCGCCAGGGAGATATCGAAGTGGTTGTTCGAGTGCGAGCCCCAGGTAAGGCCCCAGTCGGCGCAGATCTGCGCGACGCGCACGGAACCCTGCATGGTCCAGAAATGCGGGTCGGCCAGGGGAATGTCGACCGCGTTGAGCTTGTACGCGTGGCCGAGCTGACGCCAGTCGGTCGCTATCATGTTGGTGGCCGTCGGCACGCCGGTGGCGCTCTTGAATTCCGCCATGATCTCGCGGCCGGAATAGCCGTTTTCGGGACCGCAGGGGTCTTCTGCGTAGGCCAGGATGTCGGTCCTGCCGCGGCAAAGCTCCACCGCCTCGTCCAGCGACCAGGCGCCGTTGGGGTCGAGGGTGATCCGCGCCTTGGGGAAGCGCTTGGCGAGCGCTTCGATCGCCTTGATCTCGTCGGGGCCGCTCATGACGCCGCCCTTGAGCTTGAAGTCCTCGAAGCCGTATTTCTCGTGGGTAGCCTCCGCCAGGCGTACGACCGCCTCCGGGGTGATCGCCTCTTCGTTGCGCAGGCGGTACCACTCGTCTTTCGAGGAGCGCTCGTCGGCGTAGGGAAGGTCGGTCTTGGCGCGGTCGCCGATGTAGAACAGGTAGCTGAGCATGCGTACGGCGTCGCGCTGCATCCCGTCCCCGAGCAGGGCTGCGACCGGCAGGTTGAGGAACTTGCCCAGGAGGT
>QKCO01000009.1 GCA_003245635.1 Treponema sp. | reverse complement strand
CCGATGCCGCCGACCGCCGCGAGGAGGCTGCCGATGCCGAAGGTGAAGGAAACGATCTTATCCGGATCGATCGCCATGAGCCGGGCCGCATCCTGGTCCGTGGAGACCGCGCGCATCGCCATGCCGATCTTGGTTCTATGCACGATGAATAGGAGCGCGGCGAGCAGCACGAAGGTCACCGCGGGGATGAAGAAGCTGACGCTGACGATGGGAACGCCCTTGATGTTCACGATGGTCGAGAACAGCTCGGGGACCGCGAAGGCCTTGGGCCGGGCGTCGAAGAACACGATAGCGAGGTTCTCGATGAGGAAGGAAGCGCCGATCGCGCTGATCATGATCGAGATGCGGGGAGAATCGCGCAGGGGCTTGTACGCCACCCGCTCGAGCCCGATGCCGAACAGGCAGGTGAGGCCGACCGCGACGAGGAAGGCGACCCACCAGGGCATGACCGCCGCCGAGACGAGGTAGAAGGCGACGTAGGCGCCGAGCATAAACACGTCGCCGTGGGCGAAGTTGATCAGGCGCAGGATGCCGTAGACCATCGAATAGCCGATGGCGATCAGGGCGTACAGGCTCCCGAGGGACAGGGCGTTCGCCAAATGCTGGAAAAAAGTGCGTAGATCCATGGTACCTACTCAACGAACAGAATGGGGGCTGCCCTGAAATCGGGCAGCCCCCTATCGCGCTCTAGGCGCGCGAAGAGCCGGAACGGCTCCTAGATCACGGCTTGACGGTCGTCAGGTACTGGAACTTTCCGTCCTTGACGATCTTGATGACCGCGTCCTTCTCGGCGTTGCGCTCGGCGTTGATCGTGATCGAGCCGGCGGCTCCTTCGAAGTTCATGGTCTTGGCGATCATGTCGCGGATCTTGACCGAATCGGTCGAGTCGGCCTTCTTGATCGCCTCGAGGATCACCAGGTACGCGTCGAAGCCGAGCGCGGCGACCGCGGCGGGCTCCTTGTTGTACTTGGCGCGGAATTCCTTGAGGAAGAGCTCGCTGGTCTTGTTGAGGGGCACGTCGTTGGCGAAGAACGTGGAGATCGTCGCGCCTTCGACTTCCTTGCCTCCGACCTGGAGGAAAGCGTTCTCGTCCCAGGTGTCGCCGCCGAGGAACGGCGTCTTGATGCCGAGCTGGCGGGCCTGCTTGATGATGAGCGCGCTCTCGGTGAAGTTGCCCGGCGCGAAGATGACGTCGGGGTTGGACTTGGCGATGTTGGTCAGCTGCGCGTTGAAGTCCTGGTCGCCGGTGTTGTAGTCGGACTGGGCGACGATTGCGTTCGGGTCGCCGGTGAGCTTCACGAAGCTGTCGGCGAAGAACTTCGCGAGGCCGACGGAATAGTCGTTGGAGACTTCCCGGATGATGGCGGCCTTCTTGGCTCCGGCGTCCTTGAACGCGTACGCGGCCATGACGTCGCCCTGGAAGGGATCGAGGAAGCAGACGCGGAAGTAGTACTCGTTGCCCTTGGTCACGTTCGGATTGGTGCAGGAGGCGCCGACCGCGGGAATCTTGGCTTCCTGGAAGATCGGTCCGCCGGACATGGAGAGGGAGGAGCCCCAGCTGCCGACGACCGCGGCGACCTTGGCCTTCTGGGCGAGCATGGTGGCGGCGTTCGCCGCTTCGACCTTGTCGGACTTGTTGTCGGCGACGACAAGCTCGATCGAATACTCCTTGCCGCCCACGGTCACTTTCGGGTAGAGGGCGTTGGCGAGCTTGACGCCTTCGGTCTCGTCGGCGCCGCCGGCGCCGTTCGCGCCGGTGAGGGGCTCGAATACGCCGATCTTGATGACGTTCGAGTCGGCGGCTTTGGAGCCGCACGAAGCGAGGGCGAGCGCGCAGAGGGACGCGCCGATCAGTAGGGAAACGCGTTTCATGGATGATTCTCCTTGACGATTCCTAACGGAACCGTTGCAGAATAGTAAAATCGCCTATGCAAAAATGTCAATAATAAGTAAGCGAATGACGCAGGACGATTCGACGGATAGACGCGCGCGAACGGCATCGCGGAACGATGCGGCAGCAAAGAGGATTCTGATTATTTAAGGAATGAGATTACAGATCGGCCAGGAAGCAGACGCCGAGCAGGAGGAGCGCGCGGACCTTCCGCACGTCCGGCTCGCCCATGAGCGAAGAAAGCCGGCCCGCGTACCACCAGAAAAGACCAAGGCAGGGATCGACGCGGAACGCGTACTCGATGAAGTCGGCCTTCCGGCTCTGGGCGCCGAAAAGCAGATAGCCGAGCTCCTCGCTTACGAGGACCAGGTACTTCAGCGCATGCGCGTACTCGGCCCGATCCAGATCGGAAACGAGCGTCGGCACGCGGGCGAGCAGCTTTTCCTTGTGCGCCTCGTCGGCCTTGTCGACCCAGGTCTTCTGGATGAGCAGCTCGAGGTTATTGCGGAAATGACTCAGGACGCGCCGTTCGGCGCGGGAACGGGCTTCGGCGTCGGCGGCGACGAGCGACTTGTAGTCGTCGGCTATGCCGAGAAGAGAAGAGAATATGACGGCGCTCGACTCCGGATCGGCGGCGGAGAACAAACCATCCGCTGTCGCGCGGTACTCTGCGGGAATCACTTCGTCGGTAACGGCTGGGGCGAAGCTCATACGCGTACCATGCTTCTAAAACGAAAAAGTGTCAATACGCGGATTTCGGAAGACGGCCCTTGCTTCCCCGACGAGGGAGGAGTAGAATTCCAAGCGACCAGGAGGTCCGTATATGAAATCGAGCGATGCCCCGAAACGGGAAGAAAAGAAGAAACCGCAGAAATCCTTGAAGGAAAAGCGCGCCGAGAAGAAGACGAAGAAAGAGAGCAAATCCGGCGAATGATCCATCCGGAACCGACCGGACCAGCCTTCCGGCCGATCGCGGCGCGCGGCGACCAGAAGGCTATTTATTTATAGATAAAAAAATTGACATTTCTAACACCCTTGACGCCCATCCGCCAATAAGAATAGGATACCCCGATTCCTCAGACCGCATTCTATATTCTTTATTTCTACCGGCGCGGAGCCACATTATGATCGACGTTCAACGTCCGAACCACCAACGGCCGAAGGCCGATACCAAGGAGAGCGTACATACCTATGGAGACTAAGACGTTCAAGGGCGGCATCCATCCTCCCGAGCGCAAAGAAGCGACGGAAGGGAAAGCGATAGAGCGCATTCCGGTACCGAAACAAGTCGTCATTCCGATCAATCAGCACTTCGGCGCGCCGAACCAGGCATTGGTGAAGGTCGGCGACGTCGTCAAACGCGGACAGAAGATCGCCGACGCCGAAGGCCGCATGACCGTACCGGTGCATGCGAGCGTGGCCGGCACGGTCAAGAAGATCGAGCCCCGCACCCAATCCAACAACACCGACGGTCCCTGCATCGTCATCGAGACGGCGGAGACCGACGAGACCGACTTCATGCCGGCCCTCGACGCCTTCTCCTGCACGAAGGAAGAGGCCATCGCGCGCATCCGCGACGCGGGCATCGTCGGCATGGGCGGCGCGGGCTTCCCCGTGTACGTCAAGCTCGCCCCGCCGCCGAACAAGCCGATCGACGTGGTCATCGCCAACGGCGCCGAATGCGAGCCCTACCTCACCATCGACGAGATGACGATGATCGAGGAAGGCGCAAAGGTGATCGAAGGACTCGCGATCATCATGAAGACCGTCGGCGTCAAGAAAGGCGTACTCGCTATAGAAGAAAACAAGAAGCACGCCGCCGAATCGCTCGAGAAGCTCATCCCGAGCGCGGGCCGCGGCTTGGACATCTCGGTCGTCCTTCTCAAGACGAAATACCCGCAGGGCGGCGAGAAGATGCTCATCACCGCGGTCACCGGCAAGGAAGTCCCCTCCGGCGGACTCCCGATGGACGTCGGCTGCATCGTGCAGAACATCGGATCGCTCAAGGCCATCTCCGAGGCCTTCTCCGATGGCAAGCCGCTCATCGAGCGCGGCCTCACGCTCACCGGCAAGGCCTGCAAGACCCCGAAGAACATCATCGCTCCGATCGGAACGGTCATCGGCGAGCTCCCCGCGGAAGTCGCCGAAATCGACCTGGACGCGCTGCGCAAGGCCATTTTCGGCGGTCCGATGATGGGAACGGCGGTGCCGCACCTCAACATCCCGGTCCAGAAGAACACCTCCGGCGTAACGATGATGGACGCCACCGAGGCGGAAGCCACCGAGGAAGGGCCCTGCATCCGCTGCGGCCGCTGCATGCGCGGCTGCACCTGCCGCCTGTCCCCGGTGCTCATGAACAACGCCATCGAGGCCGGCGAGCTCGAGAAAGCGGCCAAGATCGGACTGCTGGACTGCATCGAATGCGGCAGCTGCTCCTACGTCTGCCCGGCCCGCATCCAGCTCGTGCAGCGTTTCCGCGTCGGCAAGCAGCTGCTCCGCGCCCAGCGCGCCGCGGCGGCTCCCGCGCCGGCTAAAGCGTAATACCATTAAGGAGAACGGAATACAAATGGCGAATACCGAACGGCGGGCGCTTCTCTCATCGAGCCCGCATTTCTACGCCCCGACGACCGCGCGGCGCCTCATGGCGAACGTGCTCATCGCCCTCGCCCCGGCGACGGTGTACGGCGTCTTCCTCTTCGGGCTTCCCGCCCTCTTGTCGATCGTCGTATCGGTCGCGGCGGCGCTCGCTTCCGACGCGGCTTTCCGCCTGGCCACGGGCCAGAAGCCCCGGATCGACGACTTCTCGGCCGCGGTCACCGGACTGCTGCTCGCGCTCGTGCTGCCCCCCTCCACCCCGCTGTGGATGACGGCGCTCGGCTCGATCTTCGCGGTCGTCGTCGCCAAGGAATTCTTCGGCGGCCTCGGCGCGAACGTCTTCAACCCGGCCCTCACCGGCCGCGCCTTCCTGATCATGAGCTTCCCCGCCGCGATCACCACCTGGCACAAGCCCTTCGGTGCCCTCGTCGACGCGACCACCACGGCGACGCCGCTCAACATCGTGAAGATGGGCGGCTCCCTGGCCGACGTCGGCAAGAACCTCGCGGACGCCAGCCTGGCAACGGGCGCGAGCTACGCGGACGTGCTCAAGTCGCTGGTCCTCGGGACCCGCGCGGGCTGCGTCGGCGAATCGTCGATCCTACTGATCCTGGCCGGCGCGATCTTCCTCCTGGTCACCAAGACCATCGACTGGAGGGCCCCCGCGGCCATGCTCGCGACCACCTTCGTCGCGTCCTTCGCCCTCGGCATGGATCCGGTGTTCGGCATCCTCTCCGGCGGCGTAGTCTTCGGCGCGGTCTTCATGGTCACCGACTACGTCTCCGGCCCGGTCACCGCGACCGGCAAACTCGTCTTCGGAGCGGGCGCGGGACTCATCACCGTACTCATCCGCAAGTGGGGCGGCTTCCCCGAGGGCGTCACCTACGGCATCCTCATCATGAACGCCGCCTCCCCCTTCCTCAACAAGCTGGTCCAGAAGAAGTACGGCTTCGTGGCCCCCAAGAAGGAGGCCGCCAAATGAAGAAGATGATCAAGCTCGGCGTCGTGCTCGCGCTCTACGCGACCGCCGCCTGCGTCGGCCTCGCGTTCGTCTACACCGGTACCGCGAAAGTAATCGCGGAACGCCAGAAGGCGGACCTCGAAGCGGCCCTCAAGGACCTGTTCCCCTCCGGCGACGGCTTCGAGGAGATCACGGGCGCGCTCAAGAGCGCGGACGCTTCGGTATCGTTCAAGAACGAATACTCGGTCAAGGCTGCAGGCGCCGTCATCGGCGTCGCGGTCCGCGCGGTGGGAGCCAGCTACGGCGGCCCCATCACCGTACTGACCGGCGTCGGCTCGGACGGAAAGATCAGCGGCGTGAAGGTCCTCGAGAACAAGGACACCCCCGGACTCGGCGCGAACGCCGCCTCCCCGGCCTACTTCGTCGACCGCGCGTCCAAGACGACCTTCACCGGCCAGTTCAAGGGCAAGCCGATCACCGACGGCTTCGTGGTCAAAGGCGACGTCATCGCCATCACGGCGTCCACCATCACCAGCAAGGCCGTCACGGGCGTTGTCAAGGCCTGCGGCGCCGCTTCAGGCGAATGGCTCGCCGCTCAGGGAGGTTCCAAGTGAAGCGCCTCTTCCGCATATTCACCAACGGCATCGTCCGGGAAAATCCCCTCCTGATGCTGATGATCGGCCTCTGCTCCGCGCTCGCCGTCACCACCTCGACGGCGAACGGCATCGGCATGGGCCTTTCGATGACCTTCGTGCTCCTGATGTCGGAGATCGTCATCAGCACCTTCCGCAAGCTCATCCCCGACTCGATCCGCATCCCGGTGTTCATCATCGTCATCGCGGCGTTCACGACGGTCATCGACTACGTGCTGAAGGCGTACTTCCCCGACCTCTCCAAGGCCATGGGCGTCTTCATCCCGCTGATCGTCGTCAACTGCATCATCATGGGCCGCGTCGAAGGCTTCGCCTCCAAGAGACCGATCATCGACGTGATCCCCGATTCCCTGGGCATGGGCCTCGGCTACACCTGGGTTCTCACGGGCATCTCCATGGTCCGCGAGCTTCTGGGCAACGGCACGATCCTCACCTACCAGGTGATGCCGGAGAGCTATCAGCCGATCCTCTTCTTCGTGCTCTCCCCCGGCGGATTCTTCGTCTTCGGTCTTTTCATTTCGCTCAACATCTTCATCAAGTCCCGACTTAAGAACGTCGAGGAGGAGAACGCATGAACCTCTTAGGCATCTTCATTTCGGCCCTGCTGATCGACAACGTCATCCTCATGCGCTTCCTGGCGCTCTGTCCCTTCATCGGCATGAGCTCCGACGAGGACAAGTCGGTGGGCATGGGCCTGGCGGTCACGTTCGTCACGGTGCTGGCCACTGCGGTCACCTGGCCGCTGTACAACTTCGTGCTGAAGCCGCTCGGACTGGAATTCCTCCAGATCCTCGCCTTCATTCTCATCATCGCCTCGCTCGTGCAGCTGGTCGAGTTCTACCTCAAGAAGACCGCCCCGGCGCTCTACGCGTCCATGGGCATCTACCTGGCGCTCATCACCACCAACTGCGCGATCCTCGCGGTCACCTTCGACAACATCAGCAAGGGCTACACTTTCGTTCAGGCGATCGTCTACGCCCTCGGCGCGGCGCTCGGCTTCATGCTCTCGCTGCTCCTGCTCGCGGGCATCCGCGGCCGCATCAAGACGAGCCCGATTCCGGCCTTCCTCAAGGGAACGCCGGTTCTCTTCGCCTCCGCGGCGCTGCTCTCGATGGCCTTCATGGGCTTCTCGGGACTGATCAAATAGGAGAAACGGATGAGCATCGTTCTAATCACCGCGATCTTCGCCCTCGGCCTGGCCCTCGTCCTGGGCATCGCCCTCGGCTTCTTCCAGGAATTCTTCAAGGTCGAGCGGGATCCCCTGATCGATAAGGTCCGCGCGGCCCTCCCCGGCGCCAACTGCGGCGCCTGCGGCTTCCCCGGCTGCGACGGCTACGCCGTCGCCGTCGCGAGCCGGAGCACCGAGACCACCCGCTGCACCGTCGGCGGCAAGCCCACCGCGGCCGCCCTCGGCGACCTCATGGGCGTCAACGCCTCCGTCGAGGAGATCGTTGCGGTCCTGGCCTGCCAGGGCTCCAAGGAGCACGCGCCGGTCAAAGGCGAGTACGTCGGCGTGAAGACCTGCCGCGCCGCCAAGCTTTCCGCCGGCGGCACCAAGCTCTGCGCCTGGGGCTGCCTCGGCTACGGCGACTGCACCAAGGTCTGCCAGTTCGACGCCCTCCACATGGGCGCGGACGGACTGCCGCACATCGACTTCGACAAGTGCACCGGCTGCGGCAAATGCGTCGCCGAATGCCCGCAGATGATCATCAAGAAGGTGCCCAAGGAGCGGAAAGGCTCCATGGTCGTCTGCTCCAACCGCAACACGGTCAAGGCGATGGTCATGAAGACCTGCAAGGTCGGCTGCATCAAGTGCGAGATCTGCGTCAAGAACTGCCCGGAAAAGTGCATCACCATGGTCAACGGCATCCCGCAGGTCGACTACGCGAAGTGCACCTCCTGCGGCGTCTGCGTCAGCAAGTGCCCGACCAAGGTCTTCAAGATGCTCCAGTACGACGTGGTGGTCGGCAAGACCATCGGTGAAAAGCGTCCCGCCGTCGAAGCGGCTCCCGCGAAAGCCGAAGCGTAAGCTCGGCGCGAACAGAATAAAGGGGCCGTCCCGATAGCCGATTGCTTTCGGGACGGCCCCTGTCATTTCCAGTTGTTTGGGCAGGCTGAAGGCGCCCTCAGGCGTCCGAGCTCACGGCTCTCCGGCTTCCGATTCGTCGGTCGCCTCGTCCGAATCGTCCGCTTCTTCATCGCCTTCCCCTTCGGGTACTTCGCCGCGGGCGATCGCTTCCTTGCGCAGCTTCTTCTTCAGCTCTTTTTCTTCTTTTTTCTTTTTCTTATCCAGTTCTTTCTTTCGCTTCTCGTAGCCGTAGTTCGGTTTCAATAGGACCTTCTTTGTCGTTGTTTGTATCTACTAATATAACCCGAACCGGGCGATACGGACAGGGGGCATCGAAAACTTTCCGGGCCGCCCGCCGAAGGAAGCCCTGACCGGTTCACACCGATTCGACGGTGTATTCCTCATACCCGAAGGCCTCGATGACTGACGCCGCCATTGCAGTCCGAGCCTGCGCCATATCGACGGGGCTTCCGGTCAAAGCCGCGACGCTCGTGACGCCCTTGTCACGGATGCCGCAGGGAACGATCCACGAGAAGTGGGAGAGATCGGTATTGAGGTTCAGCGCGAAGCCGTGCATCGTAACCCCGTTCTTGATCGAAATGCCGATGGCGGCGATTTTTTCGTTGCCTACCCATACGCCCACGTTGTCTGGATCGACCCGCGCATCGATGCCGTGGGCGCTCGAGAGATAGGCGATTATCGAGCGTTCGATGTTTTCCACAAAGCGGCGGACCTGCCGCTGGTGGCTGTAGAGGTTCACGATGAGATAGCCCACCAGTTGGCCCGGCCCATGGTAGGTGACTTGCCCGCCTCTATCGATCCGGACGATTTCCCCGCCCGCAGCGCGGATCGTTCGTTCGTCGAGCAGAATATCTTCCGCGCCGCCGCGGGTCCCGAGGGTGATGACCGGCGGATGCTCCAGGAGGATCAGCGTATCATCGATTCGTTCCGCCTTGCGATCGGCGTTGAGGCTTTGCTGGAGGGACCATGCTTCCCGGTAGGGGACGGTTCCCATCAGACGAACGGCAAGCTTCATTCCGAATGGCTCCTTGAAAAGCGCAAAAAAAATGGGCGCCGTTCGGCGCCCTCATATATAAAACGCCCCGAAGGGACGCGTTAGGGCGCGGACGGGAATATGGCCCGCGCCAATGGAGCCACGATAACACAAAACCTGATGAACATCAAGTACCGTGAATTGTCAAGTTAAAAAAAATTATATGAAAAACGCGACTAGAAATGAAGCCCAGCCGGAAACGGCCAGGATAGACGCGATGAGCCCCCAGAGCCGAGTCAGGAAATTCGAGCGCTCAAGGCGCCGGAAGCTTGTTTCCGTCGCCTTCCTGTAGTCCGCGAACGATTCCTCCAAGCTCCGTAATGAGTTTTCCGCTTTCGTCAGCTCGGTCCTGAGCTCGAGCGATTCCGTCCACGACCGCTCCGTTCGCAGAACGAGCTCGCTCGATATCCTTCGCGAGGCTTCCAACTCGAGCTTCAGCTTTGCGAGCTCGGTCCTCGAACTCTCGAGCAAGAGCGCCAACTCGTCCGAGCTCTTCTTGGAGCCGCTCAGCTCGAGACTGAGCTTCTCGTTGAGCTCCGCGAGCCTCTTCGAGATCTCCGAGAGCCGATCGAGCTCGACTCTCGAGCTCGCGGAGAGCCCCGCTGCTCCGGTTCCCGTAGACGGATCCATTGATAAAGACTCCGAGAAGGAACCCGACCAGAAAAGACAGAAGCACGAAACGAGCAAGACGCGGGAAATTGGCTTTGTTCTCCATTTTTCAGATCCCATAAGTCACTTTTGCACCAGTGTAGCACGTCCGCTGATTCCGTAAAGCTTTTTCCCTCCGGGCCGGGCTCGCGCTCTCCTTCCGTACGGCGCCGGATCATTGAACGGCGATCCCGCGCATGCTATAGTCCAGCCGATGCAGGACAACGTTTCAAAGAAATCGGCCTTCGTGGCCGTCATCGGCAGGCCGTCCGCCGGAAAATCGACCCTCTTGAACGCCATCTGCGGCGGGAAAGTCGCCATCACCAGCCCCGTTCCGCAGACGACCCGCAACGCTATCCGCGGAATCGTCAACAAGGAAGCGGGGCAGCTCGTCTTCATCGACACGCCCGGACGCCATGTTTCGGAGAAGAAGCTGAACCGAAAGCTCATGGACGTCGGTTCGCGGGCGCTCGAAGAGTCGGAGCTCGTCCTCTACGTGATAGACGCGACGCGGGAACCGGGGGAAGAAGAGCAAAAAATCGCCGCCATGCTCGCCCCCGCGGCTGCCCGAATGGCGGTAGCGATCAATAAAACCGACGCGAAAGGGGCCGACGTCGCGAGGGCCCGCGCTTTCCTGTCGACCGCGATCCCGTCTCTGCCGGCCGAGCGCGTTCTCGAGATATCGGCTTTGGCGAAAACGGGGCTCGACGCGCTGCTGAACCTGCTTTTCGAGATCGCTCCGCAGGGCCAGGCGATGTATCCCGAAGATTTCTACACCGACCAGGAAGTCGATTTCCGCATCGCCGAACTCATCCGGGAAAAGGCGATGAACAAGCTCAGCGACGAGCTCCCCCACGCGATCTACGTCGACGTGGCCGACACCGAATTCAGGGAAGAGGGGAAGCGCCTGTGGGTGCGGGCCTTCATCATCGTCGAACGCGAATCGCAGAAGGGCATCGTCGTCGGGAAGGGCGGCGCGATGATAAAAGCGATCCGCCAGGCCGCCCAGAAAGACATGGACCGCATCTTCGACTGGAAGACCGAGCTCGACCTCAGGGTCAAGGTGAGCAAGGACTGGCGGCAGAGCGACCACACGCTCAAGCGCCTGATCGAATTATAGCGGAGAACGCGTCAGGAGCCGCCGCGCAGCTTCCTGGCCAGCTCCTTCCAGACGCTCCGGTCCGCTTCGGAGAGCGCGGCGAATTCTGCCTGGCGGCCGTAGGCCGACAGTTCGATGAAGGCCGACGTCCGTTTCAGGAGCTCGTCGAAGCGCCGCTCGTGGAACTCGCGAAGCCAGCGGGGAACGCGGCGGACGGTGTCCAGCAGCAGGCGGTAGTGCGGCGCGCACAGGCCTTCGGAAGCCTCGAAGGCTGCGCGGAGCTCCGCGGAGGCCTGATGCTCTTCGGAGGAGTCGGCGGAAGAAGCGCCGTCGCCGGTTTCCGCCAAGAATGAGAGGAATTCGCTATCGATCCGATCCCGCTCTACGCAGATCGGACACCGGGCCTTGGGTTTCCAGGGCTTGTTCTTCCGGAATGACTCGATCCGGTCTTCAAGGATATCGCGTCCGAGAATAGCCACGGCGAGGCCGTCCCGATAGGACTCGAGGCCCCGCGAATGCTCCGGGCAGAAGCCGCCGGAAGCGCGGTGCGCCGCCCGGAAGCCCCGGTCCGAGACGTGCTCGAACAGGAGATTGTCCAGGTAGCGCTCCGCGCGCTCGGCGGTCAGGGTGCAGATAGGGCAGCCGGGCTTCCCGCACGCCTTTTCGAGCGCGACGAAGTTGACGTGGCGGGAAACCGGCACCGGCTACTCCCTGATCTCGACTTCGCCGCTCGAGCGGCCGATGAAGACGATCGGAAGGTTCCCGGTGAAGAAGCCCGTCTCGACGACGCCGGGGATGCGCGCGATCTCGGCCTCGAGCTTGGCCGGATCGATCTTTTCCTTGAAGCGGATGTCCAGCAGCAGGTTCGCGTGCTCGGTGATGACCGGGCCCGCCTTGCGGACCGCCTCGCGCAGGGTCACTTCGGCGCCGAGCTTGGCCAGCTCGCGGGCGATGGGCATGCGCGCCTCGGGGATGACCTCGATCGGCACCGGGAAGACCAGGCCGAGCGCGTCGACGACCTTGGTCTCGTCGGCGACCACGGCGAAGCGCTTCGCGTTGTAGGCAACGATCTTTTCGACCAGGAGCGCTCCGCCGCCGCCCTTGGTGCAGTAGTTCTTCGGGTCGATCTCGTCCGCCCCGTCGATCGCCAAATCGAGCTCGCCGCCGATCTCGGCGGAGTTGAGCGAAAACAGCGGAATGCCCCACTTCTCGCACTCGATCGTCGTCTGGAAGCTCGTCGGCACGGCCTTGATGTCCTTGAGTACGCCGTCGCGGAGCAGAGCCCCCAGGTGGCGTACGGCGGGCATCGCGGTAGAGCCGGTGCCGAGTCCCAGCTTCATGCCGCTCTTCACGAGCTTCTCGACGGCGGTGCGGCCCACCAGTTCCTTCATTTCTTTCTGGTCCATGAAATCGAATTCCTCCGAAAAAAGTCTGGAATGCAATATACTGTACGTGAAAGAGAGAAAGGCTACAAGGACCGCAACGTGGACGCCCAGAAGGAATTCCTGCTCGAATCCGTTTCGTATTTCGATGTTCTAGAACAGATGCAGGACGGCATCTTCATCGTCGATCGGGAGTACACGATCCGATATTGGAATCCGGCCGCGAGCGCCATCCTCGGATACCCGGCGCGGGAGGTCTGCGGCTGGTCCTGCAAAACGCTCGGGCCGCTGTGCAAGCGCGACGCGAACGGCTCTCCGCTCTGCGGCGAAGGGCATTGCCCCCTCGCCTTTTCCATCTCAGGGGGCTTTTCCGGCCGCTATCCCCATTACGTGTTCATGCGCGCGTCCGACGGCCGGGAGGTGCCCCTGTCCCTCTCGGTTTCTCCGCTGCGCGACGGGAACGGACGGGCGATCGGCGGCATCTGCCAATTCCGCGACATGACCGAGGAATACGGCCAGCTGAAGCTCGCCGGAGAAATCCAGAAGCACATGGTCACGACGCAGGGCTTCAAAAAGGACGGGCTTCGGGTTGAAACGCTGTTTCATCCCCTGGAAGTGACCGGCGGCGACTACGTCGAGGCCTTCGTCACCGATACGGGCCTGATCGCCGCGACGGGCGCCGACGCGACGGGGCACGGCGTTTCCGCGGCCCTGTTCGCCATGATCTACAAGGCGCTTTTCCACGGCAGCGTCAAGGACACCTACTCGCCTTCGGCGATGCTCGAATCGATCAACCGCGATTTCTGCCGGATGAACACCGTCGAGGGCTACTACCTCACCTCCTCCATCCTCATCCTCGATCCCCATTCGCGGACGGGCTACTTCGCGAGCGCGGGGCACCCGATGGCGCTCCTCTTCCGCGCGCGCGCGGGCGCGCTCGTCCCCGAACCGATCCGCGAGCGCTCGTTCATGATCGGCATGGTCGACGGCGCGAAGTACGAGCAGTCCACCGTGCAGCTCGACCCGGGAGACATGATCCTGATAGCCTCCGACGGAGTGTATGAAGCGGAAAACGGCGAGGGCCAAGCGTTCGGCATCGAAGGGGTGGCGGAATTCTTCGCCTCCGGGGGACGGACGCTCGAGGAGCTGTACGCGCGCCTCAAGGAAAGGAATCCGCTGGGAGAACTTTCCGACGACGTCAGCGCCATCCTCATCGAATCGACCTGATCCGGCGCGTGTTTACTTGTCGTATCGTACGGATTACACTAATCGGATGCAAAAAGAAAAACGCAGAACGGACATCATCCGAACCGCCTCCGTCATCGCCATAGCGGGCAACGCCGCGCTCGCGGCCATGAAGATCATCGTCGGCCTATCCGCGCGCAGCCTCGCGGTCGTCGGCGACGGCATCGACTCCTCCACGGACGTCGTCATCTCGGCCATGACGCTGGCCGTCGCGGCCGTGATCTCCCGGCCGGCCGACGAGGAGCACCCCTGGGGGCACGGCAGGGCGGAAACCATCGCGACTACCATACTATCCTTCGTGCTCTTCTTCGCCGGCGGGCAGCTGGTCGTGAACGCGATCGGTGGTCTCCTTTCGGGGAAGCCGCCCGCGGTCCCCGGAAGCGCCGCGCTCGCGGCTACCGCGGCGTCCATCGTCGGGAAGCTGCTGCTCGCATGGAGCCAGTACGCGCTCGGAAAGAAGGCGGAATCGGGCATGCTCATCGCCAACGCGAAGAACATGCGCGGCGACGTATTCATCTCATCGGGAGTCCTCGTCGGGCTCGGCCTCTCCATCGGCCTGGGGATCGGCGCGGCCGACGCCGTGGTCGCGCTGCTGGTCGGTTTGTGGGTGCTCAAGTCGGCGGTCGGCATCTTCATGGAAGCCAACCTCGAGCTGATGGACGGCAGCGGGGACAAGGAGCGCTACCAGGCGCTGTTCGACGCGGTCCGCTCCGTTCCGGGAGCGGGCAACCCCCACCGCGCCCGGATGCGGCGCATCGCCGCGCTGTGGGATATCGACCTCGACATCGAAGTGGACCCGGACCTGTCCGTGCGCGAAGCGCACGATATCGCGGCCGCAGTGGAGCTGGCGATCAAGGATAGGGTGGAAGGAGTCTTCGACATCATGGTCCACGTCGAGCCGGCGGGGCTCGGGGAGGCGCACCGGGAAGAAGGCTTCGGGCTGAGGGAAGGAACCGAGTAGCGGATTACCAGTCGAGCACGGCGGGGAACGAGGCGTCGGTCCTCGCGCGGGCGTTGGACAGGAAATAGGAAAGCCGGTCGAGGAAGGTCGGAACGAAGCGGTCGAATTCGCGGGCCGCCTCGGGATCGCCGTCGGCGCCGCGGACCTCCGGGATCGCGATCAGGACCGACCACAGGCTCGGGTCGGCGCCCTGCCCCAACGCGGAAAAGGGCCGATCGAACAGGACCAGCCGATACGCGGCGCCGCCGGACGCGAAGCCGCCGCGCGCCTCGTGCGCCGGCCGCGAGGCGACGCGGACGGAAGCCCAATCGGCGGGAGCCAGGTAGAGCGCCTGGTCGGTCATCCAGACGAGCACGGGCGGCGAGTCCGCCAGGGAAAGAAGCCGGTATTCGCCGCTGATCGCCGGAAGCGCGTTGCGGCCGAAATGGGGCAGCCCCTTGACCGCCTCGGCGCCCTGGACGAGCAGCGCGCGCGCCGCCGCCTTCGCCCGCGTTCCCGCGCCGCTCCGCGCCGAAGCGGACGCGTTCTGCGCCCCCGGCGCGCAGACGGCGCAGAGTGCGAGCGCCGCCGCGCAGAGGACCTTCCGCATCGCCGCGCCGCGCCGCATCGGTACGGCCTATTCCACCGTGACGCTCTTGGCGAGGTTGCGCGGCTGGTCCACGTCCCGGCCGAGCTCCAAAGCGCAGAAATAGGCGAACAGCTGAAGCGGCACGACCATGAGGAAGGGATAGAACAGCTCGTCCGTCTTCGGGAGCGTCACCGTATCGTCGGCGATCGCCGCGACTTCATCGTCCCCCTCGCAGCAGAAGGCGATGATCGGCCCGCGCCGGGCCTTGATCTCCTTCATGTTGGAGATCACCTTCTCGCGCAGGGAATCGTCGGGAACGAGGAAGATCGAGGGCGTCTCCTCGTTGATCAGGGCGATCGGCCCGTGCTTGATCTCGCCGGCCGAATAGCCCTCCGCGTGGATGTAGGAGATTTCCTTGAGCTTGAGCGCGCCCTCGAGGGCGACCGGATACTCGAGCCCGCGGCCGAGGAATAGGAAATCGCGGGCGCGGCTGTACTTCTTGGCGATGGTCTGGATCAGGTCGCGCTGCTTGAGGACGCCGCGCACGAGCTCGGGCACGGCCTGCAGGCCCTTCACGTAGCGCGCGCCCGCCGAAACGGACATGTCGCGCATGCGGGCCATCAGGAGCGCGAACGAATAGAACACCGCCAGCTGGCTGGTGAAGGCCTTGGTGGAGGCGACCGCGATCTCGGGACCGGCGTGCGTGTAGACGCCGCCGTCGGATTCGCGCGCGATGGTCGACCCGACCACGTTGCAGATGCCGAGCACCCGGGCGCCCTTGCGCTTGAGTTCGCGCATCGCGTACAGGGTATCGGCGGTCTCGCCCGACTGCGTCACGGCGAAGTACAGCGTATCCTGCTCGACGACCGAGTTGCGGTAGCGCAGCTCGCTCGAGAGCTCCGCGCTCGCCGGAATTCGCGCGAGGGACTCGATGAGATAGGCGCCGACCAGCCCGGCGTGCCAGCTGGTGCCCGCCGCCACGATCTTGATCCTCCTGACGCCCAGGAGCTCCCGGCTGGTCATGTTGAGGCCGCCGAGCTTGCCCGTCGCGTATTCGGGATCGAGGCGACCGCTCAGAGTGCGCGCGATCGTCTCCGGCTGCTCGAAGATCTCCTTCTCCATGAAGCAGGCGAAGCCTTCCTTCTCGATCTCGTCGAGGTCCCAAGTGACCGAATCCACCTTCTTGTCCAGCTTGCGGTCCTTGAGATCCGTGATCGAGAATCCGTCCCTGGTCATGGTGACGATCTCGCCGTCCTCCATGTAGACGACCTGCTTGGTGTGCGCGATCATGGCGGTCACGTCGGAGGCCAGCAGCATCTCGCCGTCGCCGACGCCGACGACCAGCGGCGAACCGTTGCGGGCGCCGACGATGCGGCCGACTTCGTCCGCGTGCATCGCCGCGATGCCGTAGGTGCCCTTCACCTGCGCGAGCGTCGCGCGGACGGCCTTCTCGAGGTCGCCGTCGTAGTGGTAGGCGATCAGGTGGGCGAGCACCTCGCTGTCGGTCTCGCTCGCGAAGACGAAGCCCTCGGAGGACAGTCGCGCCTTCAGCTGGACGTAGTTCTCTATGATGCCGTTGTGCACGACGGCGATCTTCCCCGACGCGTCGCTGTGCGGATGCGCGTTCGCATCGGTGACGCCTCCGTGGGTGGCCCAGCGGGTATGCCCGATGCCGCAATTTCCGGCGAAGGAGGGAGGCACGACGGAGCGGAGATCCTGGATCTTGCCCGTCCGCTTGGCGACGTCGACCCTCCCGGCGTTCTGCACGGCGATTCCGGCGGAATCGTAGCCCCGGTACTCGAGCCGCTTAAGGCCGTCGAGCAGTATTCCCGTCGCGTTTTTCGGTCCGCAGTAACCCACTATTCCGCACATTTTGAAGCCTCCGGAAGCGAGTATATCGGCCGGCGTTCCCCTGGGCCAGCTTTTCTCCCGCCGACGTTGTCGTTTTACCCGATTCCGGTTATCATTGCCTCATGAGCCAGGCCGCCGACCTGTACACGATACTGCGGTTCTACGCGAACCGAGCAAAGACGCCCTCCTTCACCGTCGAATCGTTCATCGGCTTTCTCGACAAGTACGCCAAGCGCTACGCGGCGGAACGCCCCGACCTGGCCGCCTGGTCCGAAGACACGGCGAGGAAGGTGCACGCCGGCCTGCCGGCGCTCGCCGAAACGGGCAGATGCTCCATGGCTACAAACGAGAAGGGCCTCATCGTCACCGTGAGCCAGTATTTCGTCGATCTGGTGCAGCAGGCCTACCGGAACGTCGAGGAGATGCCCGAGCTCCCCTTCCCCGACGAAGCCTTCCTAAAGGTCATCGTTCCGACCGCCCAGCTGCGAAACCTCAGCCTCGAAGCCGACCTCGCGCTGTACATGGCCGCCCCGCAGGGCTCCCCGCTCCCGATACTGAAGCTCGGCTTCTCCGACAGTGCCGGCGCCATCCTGCTCTTGTCGGGCATGGTCCCGAAGAAGATCCTCGAGCTCGCCCTGCTCAAGGCGCGCCATTACCTGCGCACGCACAACAACAAGGAGTACGTCCTCCACAAGCTCGCGCCGGCCTTCCAGGGCAAGGAAACGATGCTCAAGGAGACGGTCAACCAGTTGCTGGTCCGCCCCTTCGATTCGCTGACGGAACTAGAGAAGGCGGGCGATTTCTCTTTCCCGTTCTGGGCGTATTTCTCGAGCCTGGTGAAGGGCGACATCCGGAAGAAGAACGACCAGCTCCCGGAAGACATCGCGGTGCTCCAGGCCGTGCTGCTGATCGAGTTCTTCAACAACTACTACAAGGGCAAGGCGCAGAAGGAGCGCGAGGCAGAGACGGCGCTCCGCAACCTCGATCTGCAGCTGGACAAGCCGCCCTTCCATTACAGCATGGACGATATCGTCCGCATGACCGACACCAAGGGCGTGCCGCTCCTGGGCCAATTCAACGAAGAGGCGCTCGAGGAATTCATCAAGACAAAGACGACCAAGACCGCCGGCATCGACCAGCTGCCGGAACTGCTGATCACCCACGGGCTCAACGGCGAGCGCTGGTTCGTCAAGAAGCCGAAGCTGCTTCCCCTCTGCGTGAAGCTGCTCGGGGAAGCGCGCCCCCGCGTGAAGACCGCCATCACCCAGCGCTGGTTCAAGCTGATGAGCGATTACCGGAGCGATCCAGCGATGGAGGACGACGAGTCCTTCGAACGGGAGCTCAGGGAACTGACCGCCAATTTCTCTCCCGTGCTTTCGGCCCTCCTCCAGGAGAAGATCCTCTTCCTCGTCCACGAAGAGCTAGACGGCACAGACGCGGGCATTCCGGAGGCGGGACGGCTCTTCTATAAAGGGGCGCTCGCGCCGATGAGCGAGCTCTACCTGCTCTCGCGCAGGGACCTGCTGACCGACGTCAAGATGCTGCTCCCCTTCTGGTACACGATTCCCTTCTTCTCCGGCCTAATCGCCTTCTTCAAGCGGCTCGGCCGAAAGAAGCCCCAGGATCGGGGAACGAAACAGGAAAGCAAGGAAATCAGGCGAAGCGATCCGGTCGGACGCGAGGAAGAGGACAGCCCGAAGACGCAGACCGTCGACCGCAAAGCGGAACTGAAGAAGGCGGCGCGCAGCATCGAGCGCAAGCTCGTCCCGAGCGGCTATACCCTCGACGCGTACCTCGAAGAGCTCGAGGAGCGGTGGAACCGCCTCATCAATGCGCAGGCCAAAGCGAACCTCGCCGAGGACGTCAATTCCCTCATCCGCGACTACCTGCGCAAGACTGCGCGCACCCTCCGCGCAGCGACCTTCACCGCCGAACGCATCGAAGATCTCGCCAAAACCCTTTCCGAAAGCCCGAACCTCGTCAAGATCCAGGCCCGCGACTCCCTCAGGCTGTACATCCAGCTCTACATGGTCAAGCTCGTCCTGAAATCGTAGCCGTTCCTCCGTCGCGTTAAAGCGCCGCGCGCAGGCGCCTCCTACCTCGAACGTACGCGAGCCCGTAGGGCTCGTGAACCTGTAGGTTCGGCGGCGCTGGCCGCCGCATACGACACGAGGAGGCACTGCATGAATTCGCTCAATTCCATTCTGATCGAAGGGAACCTGGTGAAGGACCCGACGCTGCGGGCTACGCCCAAAGGCACGCCGGTCTGCACGTTCTCGGTCGCGTCCAACCGCTTCATGAAGCAGGACACGGGGTTCGAGAAGGAGGTGAGCTTCTTCGACATCGAAACCTGGGCCCGCCTTGCGGAGAACTGCGGAAGCCTCGGCAAGAAGGGCCGCGGCGTGCGCGTCGTCGGGAGGCTCAAACAGGACCGGTGGACGGACGGGGAAGGCAAGACGAAGTCGCACGTGAAGATCGTCGCCGAGCACGTCGAATTCAAGCCGGAATTCAAACGGGACGACGGAGAGGACCGCTCATCGAACGCCGCCGCGGAGGCGCTCGAAGCCGAACCGGTGTTCTGACCCGCCTACTTTCCGCGCTTGGCGCGCGGCGGCCGCGGCGACTCGTTCCGGGAACGGGACTTGGCGTCCGGCCCGTTCTCCGCCGGCGCGTAGAAGCCGTCCTTCCAATTGAAGCGCACGGTATTGGGCAGCGGAGCGCCCGCCTTAGCCGCGTCCATGACGTCTTTGTAGTCCCGCTTCTTGAGCACCGGCCCCGAGAAATCGACGATGAATTTTCCGAAGCCCGCTTCCTTGAGGAAGGGGATCTTGTCGACGATCGAAAAGGGCTTGTCCGGAACGACCGAACTGCCGTCGGAGTCCGAAAGCAGCTGGAAGGCCTCGCCTCGCCCATCGGTGAAATCGACGAAATCGTACATGCCCGCCAGGTCGGCCCTGATCCTGAACAGCGCCGGGTAGGCGAAGACGGTGACGAGCGTGCCTTTGCGCTGGGCGGCGTCGACCGTCTTGTCCAGGTTCTGCCTGCTGTTTTCGAGCGGAGTCACCACGACCGAAGGGCCGAGCTCGCCGACGAAGTCGTAGGCGTAGCGGTTGAAGGTGTACAGGTACGGTCCCGCCGCAACGCGGGCGTCGGTGCCCCTGAACAGCGCGAAATGGCCGAGATTGTTGACGATGAAGGTCTTGTAACCCGCCTCCATGAGCTGCCGCAGCTCCTCGGCCAAAGGCTGATCTTCCCGCTGCGGGAAGAAGGGATCGAGCTCGATGATCGTCTCGCCCTTGCCGAAGGGAAGCGGCGCGCCGCCTCTCTCGAGCAGGCGCTTGGCCGTTTTCCGGTTGTACCTGACGATGACGCGCACCGGCCGAGACGACTGGGCGATGTACAGATCGTCCACGCGCGATACCGCGACGTAGAGCCCGTCGGGGAAGCCCTCGAACGCGTCCTTGCCGAAACGGCGAGAGGGAACGGGAGGCGCGGAATCGCGGCCGGGCATGCGGCGGAAGGTGGACAGGTCGTTGGGGAGCACGCGCGGATAGCGCTTGCTCATCGAGCGGGTTTGGATGAGGTAGACCGCGTCTCCCGGGCCGAAGCCCTCGGGGGCGGAAATCCAGTATCCGCCCGACGACTTTTCGACGGAGGCCAGCTTCAGCGATTTCCGGTCCGAATCGTCGGCGCGGTGGAACCGGGCCGAATCGCCGGCTTCCGGCGCCGCCGAATCGAGTTCCCCCGCCTCCACCAGAACTTGGAAATCCGCGCCGCTTCCCCGCGTCTTCTTGATGGTGCCGAGCGAGATGCCCGTCCCGCCCGCCTGCTCAGGATCGAGCCAGGAGGAGGGGCCGGCGCCGTCGTAGTGGAATTTCGTCTTGGAGCGGGCGAAATCGTTGCGCAGTATCGCGGCCGCTTCGGCGAGCGCCCGCTTGCGGTCCCCTTCGAGGTTGTCGACGATGTGCCGATAGGCCGAGACGACGGTTCCCACGTATTCGGCGCTCTTCATCCGGCCTTCGATTTTGAGCGACGCGACGCCGGCGTCGGCGAGGTCGGGAACCTTGTCGATCAGCTGCAGATCGGCGGGGCTGAAGAAGTAGCCGCTCGAGGAGTCGAGTCCGCCGATCTCGTCGCCGTCGAGCGAGTCGAAATCGACCGCGTCGTCGGCGCCGCCTTTCCGGTATCGGCGGCGGCAGGCCTGGGTGCACATACCGCGGTTCGCAGACTTGCCCCCGAGGTAGCTCGAGAATAGGCAGAGCCCCGAACAGCTCACGCAGAGGGCCCCGTGGACGAACACTTCCAATTCCGCGCCGCTGTTTTCCTTTACCGAACGGACCTCCTCGAGGTCGAGTTCCCTCGAGAGCACCACGCGGCTGAAGCCGAACTTCGAAAGCAGGTTCACGCCCTTAGCGGAGGCGACGTTCATCTGGGTCGATGCGTGCAGCTTGAGCGACGGGAAATGATCCTTCGCGAGCCGGGCGACGCCGAAATCCTGCACGATCAAGCCGTCCGGACCGACTCCAGCCAAGTATTTGAGAAACTGGTACATCCGGTCGCTTTCCCGCTGCTCGAACACGGTATTCACCGTCACGTACAGCTTGCGGTTCATCCGGTGGAGGGACCGGACGGCGGCCTCGAATTGGGAATAGGCGAAGTTGGCGGTGCGCAGGCGCGCGTTGAAATTTTTCAGGCCCAGATAGACGGCGTCGGCGCCTTCGCCGACGGCCGCGTCGAGCGCCTCGACGGAACCGACGGGCGCGAGTATCTCGATGGAATTCATGCGGCATAATACGCGATCGGTCCCCGGCGGAACAAGTACGGCGCGCGGCCTCCAAAAAAGGGCGGCGGCTTTGCCTTTTCGCCGGCCTTCGTGTACTATTGAACATACGACAACAAAAACGAGACCAGTGTCATAAGGAGCAGTATATGAGCGCGGAGATCACCTTGACGGCGGCGAATTTCGAAGAGGAAGTGTTGAAATCGACCGTTCCCGTCCTCGTCGACTTTTGGGCCGAATGGTGCATGCCCTGCAAGATGATCGCGCCCGCGATCGATCAGCTGGCTTCGGACTTCGCCGGAAAGCTCAAGGTGGGGAAGGTGAACGTGGACCAGGAAAACGAGTTGGCCGGCCAACACAACATCGTCTCCATCCCCACGCTGCTCGTCTTCAAGGACGGTAAAGTCATTCGGCAGAAGGTCGGCGCCGTGCCCAAGCACGAGCTGGAGAACCTCGTCAAAGACCTCATTTGATCCGAAGCGCGGATCAGCGTTTTTTCGCACTCCGAGCCGAGGGTACGTAAAAGGCATCCGCGTTCGGCCTTCCCGGACTCGCGCCGCCGGTGGCGGCGACGGCCCAGTCGTCTTTTCCGTTCGTATCGGCCCCCGCCGGCCTCCTCCCGAGCGTGCGGGTGGCGGTGGCTCCGCTGTTCGCGGCTGCGGGACCGTTCCACGCGCCGGCGGTTTCGAGCGATTGCGCGAAAGCGGCCTGCGCGTCCGTCGTCCAGGGCCCGTCGGGCGCTTCGCTGAACGCGACCGCGTCCAAGTATCCGCCGTCGCTGTCCAGCATTGCCACCGAATCGGTCCGCCGCAGCCGCTTCTCCGCACCCGCAACCCAGAAATCGCGCGCGGCCGGGGACGAGTCGGTTCCCGCCGACGCGTCGAGCGCTTCCGTCTCGTCCGCGAGGCCTTCCTCTATAGACCGCAAGTGGACGACCACGTATTCCCCGGCCGCGACCGCGCACGGCGGAAAAACGAAAAGAGGAGCCTCCGCCGAGGTTCCGGCCGAAACAAGCCGCAGGCCGCCGAGTTCGCCCGCTTCCTCGATGAACAGCTCCACGAATTCGACCTTCGGCTTCGAGTATTCGGTCCGCAGCTCGCTGATCAGCAGCGCCGGAGGGCGATCGTTCCGGCCGACGAAAGGGGCGAGGACGGAAACGGAATTGCCCTCGGGATCTTCCGCCGTCGCGTCGAACACGCAGCGCTGCCCGGCGCCGACCGGCTCGAGGAAGCGCACTCGGACCGTTTTTTCTCCATCGGCAACCTCGGCCACCGCCAGTTCCGGGGAAAAGCGGAGCGAGACTATCCGAACCTCTTCCGAAAACGATAGATCGAGGCGGTTGTTTTCCGGCATCGCCGCCGAGAGGTAGGTCGGGGGAGCCGCATCCACCGAGACGATTCCTTCGAACAGGGCCTGCGGCGCGCAGCCGGACAATAAAAATGCGAGGAACGCCGCGGTCGGCGACAACGCCGTGCAGGATTTTGCCATATATGCCTCCCCTCGTCCGTAGG
>QKCO01000057.1 GCA_003245635.1 Treponema sp. | reverse complement strand
GCTGCTGCTCGCCGCCCGAAAGCTGATTGACTTTGCGGTCGAGGTAGGGCTCGAGGCCGAAGCGGCGCGCGGCCTCGGCGGACAGGCGGTCGATCTCTGCGAAGGGGAGGCCGCGGTTCTCGAGCCCGAAGGCGAGCTCGTCGGCGACGCGGACCGCGCAGAAGCGGTCGGCGGGATTCTGGAAGAGGTAGCCGCGCCGGGCTTCGGCGCGGATCAGCTCGCCGGTCTCGGTCCAGCCGCGCTGGGTGGAGAGGAGGCCGGCGAGCGCGAGCAGGAAAGTGGATTTTCCGCAGCCCGAGGGGCCGTCCAAAAGGACGCGGTCCCCCGGGTAGAAGGAAAAGCCGATCGGCTCCCAGAGCGGCGCGCGGCCCGAGGCCGACGAACGCGCGGGGATCGGAGCCCAGGCGCGCGCCTCGATCAGGGGCGCGGCGTCTACGCGGGCTTCCGCCGCCGCTTCGCGGACGGCGGCGCCGATCGGATCTTCCATCGCTTATTCCGCGCCCAGGCCCAGGGACCGGGGCACGCCCGTCTTCTCGAGCGCTTTCACCAGCACCCAGCCGAGGAGCCCGCCCAGGAGCGCGCCGGAAGCGACGCGGAGGACGAACATGGTCGCGGCAAGGCCTATGGCGAGGTCACCGTAGCCGAAGCGGATCCAGGAATAGACGAAGCTGAACAGGGCCGCGCAGGCGCCCGAGGCCATCATGGTGACCGGCCCGAACTTCTTGTAGCGTCCGGCCAGGAAGGGGACCTCGCTGCCGGCGCCCTGCACCAGGCCCGTCAGGAGCATGATGGCGCCCGAGGGGGAGCCCGCCAAGAGTTCGGTGAGCACCGCCGCCATGGCGACGCCGAGCGCCGCGCCGGGCTTCCTGATGAGCGCCGCGCCGACGGCGCTGCCGACGAACCAGACGCCGAACACGATGTCCATCGACAGCGGCCCGATGATCGCCTTGGACCAGAGCCACACCTGGACCCAGCCCAGGTAGATGAAGCCGAACGCGGCGCCGAGCACGATGGCGATGACCGTTTCCTTGAGATTCCATTTATTTCCGTTCATCGAAAAGACTCCTGATGTGATTTGCGCCGCGCTATTTCGCGGCGTTGCTGGGGCTGTTGGCCGAAAGGGTGACGGTCATGACCGTGTGCGCGGTCTTCACGCCGCCGCGGTCGAACGCGTTCTCCAGGTAGCTGAAGACCCGGTGCGCGTCTCCGGCCAGCTTCGAGCAGAAATGCTTGGGCGCCGCGTAGACGCCCGCCTTTTTCGCTTCGTCGATCTCCGAGACGATGTGGTTCATGTAGCCTGTGTCCCCGAGCGGGAGCAGGGCGAAGTGCGCCGAAACGTCGACGCCGCGGACCTTCCCGTCCCATTCGGCCGCCGTCACGGAGGGCGACTTCTGCTGCGGGTAGCAGCAGGGCTCGTCCGGCTCGCCGGGGCAGCCGCGGGAGAAGGTCGCGTTCATGACGACGTGGACGCCGGACGCGGCCGCGTCGACGAAGACGTCCTCGAGGGCGCGGAACAAGACCTCGGGCGGTCCGAGCAGGAACGTGGAAAGGTCGTCCGAGGATTTGCGGAGATCGGTCCGCCCCTCGAGGCTTTTGATCGCCCCGAGGATGACGGGGACGAAATCGCTTGTCATCGGGTAGAGGGAGAACTGGCAGCCTATAAACAAAAAAGCCTCCTATCGACGCGCCGAAACCGCTGCGGGCGGTTACGGCATCTCTCGACGGAGCGCTCATTCCTCTCCCTTCGCCGGTACTAACCGGATCAGGTTCTACGGGTCGAGGGCTTTTACCCCTCCTCTCAGCTCGGCGTTCTGCGAGCTCCCCGGCGTTTCGGTGCTGGTAATGTTGTATGCAATGTACCGTTTTCGCTCGACTCGGGTCAAGGGCGCCCGACGGGTCTAATCGAAGCGCGTCCTGAAGCCGCAGGTCCGGCAGAGGCTCTCTACGACGCGGCGTTCGGAAAAGCCGTCCCGGAGGGCGCGGGCGCGCGGGGAAGCCATGATCTCTTCCCAGGTCGCTTCGTAGATGTTGCCTAGCGGGATGTCTCCTTCGCCGTCCAGGCAGCAGGGCACGACCGTCCCGTCGACGAGTATCCCCGCCTGGTCGCGTAATCCGCGGCAGAAGCCGCGTTCGCCCCGGTCGGCGCCGCCGAGGCTCGGCCATTGGAAGCGCTCGGCAGGGTGCACGCTGAGGCCCGAACGCAGGAGGACGCCGCGCGAGCCTGCGAGCCGCGCGGACAGCGTTCCCGGCTCCAGCGCGAAGCGGCGTTCGATGCCGGCGGCGAGCGCGTCGGTTTCCGCTTCATCGCTCCGGTTCCAGAGCCTGAGGCTGACGGTTTTGAGCGATGCGCGCGCGGGATCGGCGGCGCGGAGGCGCTCGACGGCTTCGAGGATTTCGTCGAGGCGCTCGGCGGCGTCCGCGCCGTTCGCGGCTCCGGCTTCCGGCAGCGCGTGGAGCGAAACGTTGAGGCGGCGCAGAGCGGTCTTTCCGATCAGCTCTTCGGCGCGGCGGGGCAGCGGCGTGCCGTTGGTCGTGACCGCGACGGCGAAGCCCGCCTCGCCCGCAAGGTCGAGCAGCGTACCGATCTCCGGGTGGAGGAGCGGTTCTCCCTTCAGATGGAAGTAGAGCAGTTCAGCTTTGCCCGCGATGCGTTCGAGCAGCACGCGGAACCGGTCGACCGATATGAACTCGCCCGCGCGGGCGCTCGGCGGACAGAAGGAGCAGCGCAGGTTGCAGACGTTCGTGATTTCGGCGTAGAGCTTCTTCATCGGCGCAGGAATTCTTCGATTTCGGCATACACGGGCGTCGCCGGAAGCGGCGCTTCCTGGAGGATGCAGTGGCTGAGTCCGGGGTAGAGGACGATCCGGCTCCGCGGGAAGATGCGGGAAACGATCGGCAGGTTGTACCGGCGGTCGACGACGTCATCGTCCTCTCCCTGCAGGATGAGGACGCTCCCCGCCCACGGAGCTTCCGCGCCGTCGCCGATCCATTCGACCCAGCGGTCCAGGGAGATCACCCAACTCGGATCGAACACGGTCCGGTACAGGGGATCTTCCATGACGAAGCGCGTATGGTCGGGATTGCCGATTGTCCCCTTGGTGATCAGGGGCAGGCGCGGGAAACGTACGGCCCGTTCCCCGACGATCTTCACGCCGGCGAGCTTGAGTCCCCACGCCGTCAGGCGCACGAGCGGCGCCGCCATGACGAAGCGGTCGAAAGCCGCCGCGCGCTCGGGGTAGCGCAGGGCGAAGTCGGTCAGGGCCGCCGCGCCGGTGCTGTGCCCGAGGGCGGCCAGCGGCAGGCCGGAGGATTCGCTCCGCATGATTACGGCGGCGGCCGCGACGGCGTCGCCGTAATCGCCGAAATCGTCGATCGCGTTCGGCTTTCCGTCGGACAGGCCGAAACCAGGCAGGTCTATGAGCGTGACCTCGTAGCCGCCGCCGAGCAGGGCGCGGACAGCCGCGCCGAAGTGCCCGGAGTGGGCCATGTAGCCGTGCACCACAAGGGCCCTGCCGATCGGCTCGTCGCGCGGGAAGTCGAGGGCGAACAGGAGCTTTCCGCCGCTTTCGATCAGCCGCGCCCGCGCTCCGGACCGCGGCAGGCCGAAGATGTCCAGGTAATAACCGAGGCTGTCCGGGCTTCGCCATTCTTCGGCGCTCAGCCCGCTTCTGAGCGCCGCGAGCCGTTCGCGCTTCGCTTCCAGCTCGTCGCGCGGTCCTTTCCTGCCGTTCGGCGCAGACGCGCAGGAAGCGGCCAGCGCGATGACCCCGGCCGCGGCGACGGCCTGCCCGCGGAAGCGTCTCATCTCATCGCGACCCCGCCGCGAAGGATATTCCCGCTTGTCCGATCATGTCGTAGACGATCTTTCCCAGGAGGAGCGTTATGGAAACGACGAAGACCGGCTTGATGATCTTCGCGCCGTTCTTGATGGCCAGCCCGGAACCGATCCAGTTGCCGGCGATGTTGAAGACCGCGGCGACCGCGCCCACCGTGAGGATCACTTTGCCGTTAAGGAGGAAAGTCGCCAGCGCGCCGACGTTGGAGCTCAAATTGACGATTTTCGCGTTCCCGGAGGCGCGCACCAGCGGCAGCCCGAGGATGCCGGTGAAGGCGAGCGCCAGGAAGGTGCCGGTTCCCGGGCCGAAGAAGCCGTCGTAGGTGCCGATCGTAAGGCCGATCAGCGCCGAGAGCGCGGAAAGCTTCGCGGCCGACCATTTTCCCGATCGGTCGGAGGAGCCGAAATCCTTGCGCATCAGCACGAAGACCGCGATGACCGGCAGCAGCACGATCAGCAGGATCTTCAGGAAGCGCTCGTCCACGATGAGCGCGATCCGCGCGCCGATGGGCGATCCGATGAGCGCTCCGACGACCGAAAAGAGCGCTACCCGGGGATCGACGCTGCCGTGCCTGAGGTAGCGGAAGGTCGCGAACGATGTGCCGCAGGCCGAGGACAGCTTGTTCGTGCCCAGGACGTAGTGCGGCGGGATGCCGAGCGAGAGGAAGGCGGGCAGCGAGATGAGTCCGCCTCCGCCGGCGATGGAATCGATGAACCCGGCTGCGAAGGTCATGGCGCCGAGAATCGCGTACTGGTAGAGCTCCAAATGCATGGCCCGAGCTTACCCGGCCCCGCGAAACGATTCAAGGCGACCGGACGGCCGCGGACGGGTGTATACTGATTCCATGAGCGATTGGGAAATCTACGACGACCGCTGCCGCGACCTCATCGTCGGCACGGCGAGGCTGGAAAAATTGTACACGGGAACCCGCTGGGCCGAAGGCCCGGTCTGGTTCGCAGACGCGCGCTGCCTCTACTTCAGCGACATCCCCAACGACCGGATGCTCCGCTGGGTGGAGTCGGGCGAGGTGACGGTCTACCGTTCGCCGTCCTTCTATTCGAACGGCAATACGCGCGACCCGCAGGGCCGTCTGGTGTCCTGCCGCCACGGCACCCGGAGCGTCGTCCGCACCGAGCTGGACGGTTCCATAACCACGATCGCCGACTCCTACGGCGGGAAGCCCCTCAATTCCCCGAATGACGTGGTCGTCACTTCCGACGGGGCGGTCTGGTTCACCGATCCGCCCTACGGGATCATGTTCGACTACGAGGGCGGCGTCGCGGACAGCGAGCAGGGCGGCAACTACCTTTTCCGCATAGATCCGGCCTCCGGGGCGCTGCAGATCGCCGCCGACGACTTCGACAAGCCCAACGGTCTGGCCTTCTCCCCCGACGAGAAGACCCTCTACGTGGCCGACTCCGGCGGCTCCCACACGCGCGGAGGTCCGCACCACGTGCGCCGTTTCTCGGTGGAGGGCGGCAAGCTCTCCGGAGGCAAAGTGTTCGCGGAGGTCAATCCGGGCGTGCCCGACGGCCTGCGCGTCGACGAGAAGGGCAACGTCTGGATCAGCTGCGGCGACGGCATCCTGGTCTTCTCCGCCGACGGCCGCAGCCTCGGCAAGATCCTGGTGCCAGAACCGGTGGCGAACCTCACCTTCGGCGGACCCAAACGGAATCGGCTGTTCATCACGGCTTCGACCTCGCTCTATTCGCTGTTCGTGAACGCGCGCGGGGCGGGTCGGGGATAGGAATCTGGCGGAGCGGCGATTCTGAACGCCGCTCCGTACGTTTTCCGGTAGGTTATTTCTTGACGAATTCGGCCGCGTTGCGGCCTGCGATGCGGCCCGAGTTGATCGCGAACGCGACGGTTCCGCCCGAGGCGAGCAGATCGTAGGCATCGCCGTACATGCCTCCCGCATCGTTTCCGACGGTATACAGGCCGGGAATCGGTTCGCCCTTGTCGTTCACGGCTTCGGCCTTCTCGTTGATCTCGACGCCGCCGAGCGTGCCGATCGAGGATGAGACGATCTTGACCGCGTAAAAGGGCGCTTCGGCGATCTTCACGTTCAGGCTTGAGGCGGGCTTGAAGGCGTCGGTATCGACGCCGGAGTCGCAGGCCGCGTTGTAGTCCGCGATCGTCTTCGAGAGCGTCTCGGCTTTCATGCCGACCAGGCCCGCCAGCTCCTCGATCGTATCCGCTTTGAACACGCCTTTTTTCTCGATGCCCTGCTCCAGATCCTGGGGAAGCTTGGTCAGCAGAATCGGCTCGGGGTTGAGGGCCGTACCGGGCACGCCGTGTTCCATGAAGTACTTGATCAGTCCCGTATCGAGCACGACGTACGCGACGCCGCCCTGCGTGCCGAGGGCCTGCGCCTCATAGGCCCAGTTGATGATCATGGATTCGTCCATGAAGCGCTTGCCTTTCGTATTGACGATCGGCACGTTGAATTGACGGGTCGCCTTGTACAGGTGCGTTGACATGCTGGTCATGTTGGCGACCAGCGGCACGAAAGCCTGCACGACTTTCACGCCGTGCTCGGCGGCGCCCGCTTCCCAGGCCATTCGGATGCCGTCGCCGGTTTTGCCCACGTTTCCGACCGGAATGGCCGCGGTGAATTCGGTGTACTCGGCCATCATCTCGGCGTTGTTGGCGAAGCCGCCGGTGCCGACGACCGCCGCCCTGCAGTCGATCTGGATCAGATCGCCGTTTTTAGCTTTCGCGACGACGCCGGCGACCTTTCCGTCCTTCATGATCAGCTTCTGTCCGGGGGTTTCGTATCTTATCTCGACGCCCTTCTCCTTGAGCCGGTCGAGCAGCACGGCGATGGTGTTGGCTCCCTTATGGTCTTTCCACAGATGCCAGGTGGACGGGAATCCGGGGCCGAAGGCGACGACGTCCTGGATGACGACCTTATTGTCCTGGAGCCAGTTGATGGTCTTGGGGGTCTCGTTGACCAGGGCGCTCACCAGCAGCGGGTTCGCGCGATAGTGGCTGTACTCCATGATGAGCTTGTAGATGTCGCGCTTGGTGGCGGTGATGCCTTTTTCTTTCTGGATATCGCTTTCCGCGGCCATGATTCCTTCGGAGAAGTTGAGCGTTCCGCCGGCGGCTTTCATTTTTTCCAGCACGATGACTTTTGCGCCTGCCTCGGCGGCGGTGAGGGCCGCGGACAGGCCCGACCCGCCGGCGCCGACCACGACGATGTCGGCCGAGGCGTGCTCGGCGATCTTGGCTTCCGCAGCGGGCTTTGCCTTTTCGGCCTTGCCGCCGGCGTAGACCGTCGCCGCAGCCGCCAGCAGGGCACCGGCGGCGAAGAATTTAAGCGTGTTTCGTTTCATGATGCATCTCCAAGGGTGAGGTAAAAATTACCTGGGGACTGTATACCGTTTGGTTGTCTAAATCTACTACTTTTTATCAATAAAAATAGTTCAAATGCGAAGCATGGTCGAGATTGACGTCGCTTTTCTCAAGAAACGGGAGAAACCTAACATTGTTTTTTTATCTGCTGTGGGGTATTATGCGCCAACCAGGTACCCGCATGCGTCCATTGTTCTGCAATTCGAGCTTCACTATTCCCATCGAAAGAAATCTTGAGCTTGAGGAGCGGCTGAGGGAAAACAGCCAGCCGGTCACCTATCCCGCGAAAGCCAGATTCCTGGACTGCGGAGAAAAAGTCAAAGGCGTCTACTATATCCGCGACGGCAGGACCAAGCATTACATCATCGGCGATGACGGGTCGGAAAAAATTCTGTACACGCTCAGCGCCGGATGGTTCTTCGGAGAGACGCCGAATATCCTGGACGAACCGACGGGCCTCATTTCCGAAACGATGGAAAGCACCGAGATATGGAAGATATCGTTCCAGCGCTACAAGCTGCTGCTTGCGCGCGATGACGTATTCCGCGACGCGATAATGCGGTGCATGGCCCGCAAGATGCTGATCATGCGGCACGAAATCGAGAATCTCGTATTCAGCTCCTGCAAGGAGCGGATCATGCAGCTGCTGTGCTCTACGGTGGACGCCTCTTCCCTTGAGGAGAAGGCCTGGTACAATCTGCGCATCCACTATACGCAGTACGAGCTGAGCACGATCATCGGAAGCGCGCGGGTTACGACCACCAAGCTCATCAATGAATTATGCGCCGAAGGCGAGATCCGGATAATCAACCGGAAGATGCAGGTTTCGAAGTCCGCCTATCTGCGGGCCGCCGAAAACGCCTCGCCGGATATGTAACAAAATATACAAACGATAGAATCTTACTATGTGCATCGCGCGGTATGAGAAGCTCCTAAACGGCACTACGATCGTCCTGCGATCTTGCGTGAGGAGCAAATATGCGAACGGAATACTATCGCGGCTACCTTGAAATTCTGAGAGAAGAACTTGTCCCCGCTCTAGGCTGCACGGAGCCCATAGCCATCGCTTATTGTTCCGCGACTGCCCGGCGCGTGCTCGGCTGTTTCCCGGAATCCATACTCGTGCGCTGCAGCGGCAACATAATCAAGAACGTGATGGGCGTCATCGTTCCGAAAACCGGCGACATGAAGGGCATCGAGACGAGCGCGATTCTCGGAGCGGTCGCCGGCGATCCCGACTTGAAACTGGAAACCTTGTCCAAGGCGACGGACGCCGATGTCGAGAAGACGCGGAAGCTCCTGAAGAGCGGCATGTGCACCGTGGAACTCATCGAAGGCGTTTCCAACCTGCAGATCATCGTCGAAATGCGCTGCGCCGAAAAGCGGGCGCTCGTCGAGATCGCTTTTTCCCATACGAATATCATCCGGATAGAGCGCGACGGCGAAGTGCTTTCCCGTCAGGAGACTCAAACCATCACCGGTTCGAAAACCGACCGGAGCACGCTGACGCTCGAACGGATTTTCGATTTCGCGGTTTCCGTGGACATCGCAGACGTGAAGACCCTGCTGGATACGCAGATCGCCTGCAACCTGGCCATTGCGGAAGAGGGCTTGAAAGGTTCCTACGGCGCCGGAGTCGGGGCTACGCTGCTGAACAGCTACGGCGACGACGTGAAGGTGCGCGCGAGGGCGCTGCCCGCCGCCGGCAGCGACGCGCGGATGAACGGCTGCACGCTGCCGGTCGTGATCAACTCGGGCAGCGGGAATCAGGGGCTGACGGTTTCGCTGCCGATCGTCGCGTACGCGCGTGACCTGGAATGCGGCGAGGAACGGATGTACCGGGCCCTGGTGCTCAGCAACCTCATCGCGATCTATCAGAAGAACGAGCTCGGCAAGCTGAGCGCCTACTGCGGCGCCGTGAGCGCGGCGGTTGGCGCGAGCGCGGGCATCGCGTATCTGCATGGAGCTTCGTTCGATACGATCGAGGACGCGGTGACCAATACGATCGCCAACGTCTCGGGAATCGTCTGCGACGGCGCGAAGGCCTCCTGCGCGGCGAAGATCGCTTCCGCCGTGGATGCCGCGCAGATGGGCTACTACATGGCCGCCGAAGGACGGGTGTTCCCTCCCGGCGAAGGATTGGTGAAAAACGATGCGGAGCAGACGATAAAGAGTTTCGGCCGCATGGGCCGCGAGGGGATGCGTTCGACCGATCTCGAGATACTGAAGATCATGCTCGCGTGACGGCCTGCCGGGCCGCTCCGGCGGATGCGGCCGCTCGTTCAAAGCTTTCAATGTAACCAAAATTACATTGTATCGAACTATGTATCGCGCCTGCCTGATGCGCGGTACCGTAGGGACGATTCGATGCGATACTGGCGATTTTCTATTTTCAAGGAGAAAACGATGACGAATTTAACCGGTTCCTGGGTCGCGATGCCCACTCCCTTCACCGAAAACAACGAGATCGACTACGACGGCTTTTCCGTCCTGATCGATCGGCAGATCAAATACGGAACCTCCCAGCTGTTCATTCTCGGTTCGGCCGGCGAGGTCACGCTCCTGACCCTCGAAGAGAAGAAGAAGATCGTGCACGAAGTGATCAAGATGGTCGCCGGCCGGATTCCCGTCTTCTTCAGCGCCTCCGCCTTCACGACCGACCAGAGCATCGAGTTCGCGCGGTACTGCGAGAAGGAAGGGGCCGACGGCGTCGTCTTCACCGTTCCCCCCTACGTGCTGGTTCCGCAGACGGCGGCCTTCGCCCACCTGGACGCGTGCATGGGATCGATCGGCATCCCCTGCGGCATCTACAACAATCCCTCGCGCCTGGGCGTGATGCTCACCCCGGAAACCATCAAGGCGCTCTCCGACAAGCATCCTCATTTCGTCGTCGACAAGGAAGCGATGCCGTCGGTCGAGCAGCTGGTCCAGGTCCAGAGGCTCTGCCAGGGCAAGGTCAAGATCATGTGCTGCGACTACCCCAAGTACTCCATCGTGCTCCCCACGCTCGCGGTCGGCGGCACCGGCACCGCGAATATCGGCGGCAACATCATCCCCGAAGAATGCGCCAAGTACTCCCGTCCCTGGACCGACATGAAGATCGTCGAGGAATCGCGCGAGCTCTACTTCAAGTGGTTCCCGCTGCTTCAGGAGCTGTACACCTTCTCCAATCCCATCGTCATCAAGGCCGCGCTGAATATCCTCGGCCTGCCCGGCGGACACCTGCGCAAGCCTTACCAGGACTACGCGGGACGGCACCTCGCCGAGCTGGAGCAGATGATGGGCGAGATGGGCGTCATCGACAAATACGGCGTGCGGAAATAGGGCCGAGATGAGCGAAAAACTGATCGTCATCGGCGGGACCGCCGCGGGGCTCAGCGCGGCCTCGCGCGCCAAGAAGCTTCAGCCGGGGATGGAGATCGATGTCTTCGAGCGTTCCGGCTACGTGAGCTACGGCTCATGCGGCCTCCCGTACTTCGTCGGGGACCTCATTTCCGATCCCAGCGACCTGGTTTCCCTTTCGGTCGACGAACTGCGGAACAAGCGCGGAATCGCCGCCCATGTGCGCACCGAAGCCGTCCGCATCGACCGTAGCGCGAAAACGGTGACGGTTCGCGATCTGTCGAACGGCGCCGAATCCACGCAGCGCTACGACAAGCTCGTCGTCGCCACCGGCGCGCGCCCGGTCGTCCCTTCGGTGCCGGGAATCGGCGCCGAGGGCGTGCATTATCTGCGGACGGTGGAGGACGGCATAGCCCTCAAACGCCGAGTGGCGGTCGGCAGGAAAGCGCTCATCGTCGGCGGCGGATTCATCGGCTTGGAGCTCGCGGAAGCCTTGGCAGAATCCGGGGTGAAGGTCACGCTCTGCGAAGCCCTCCCGCGCCTCTTGCCCTTCCTGCCTGAGAAATTCGCCGAACGCGTCCGCGCGGAGCTCGTCTCCCACGGCGTCGAGGTGCTTCTCGGCGATCCCCTGAAAGCCATCCTCGAAAAGAACGGAAAAGTCGTCGGCGCGGAAACCGCGTCCGGCAAATCCATCGATTGCGACATCGCGATCCTTTCGATCGGCGTCGTGCCCGAAACCAGCCTCGCCGGCGCTGCTGGACTGACGCTGGGGCTGAAGGGCGGCATCGTCGTCGACCGGTCCATGCGGACCAGCGATCCCTCGATCTGGGCCTGCGGCGACTGCGTCGAGATGGAGCACCTGCTCACCGGCGCCCCCGCGTACGTGCCGCTCGGAACGACGGCCAACAAGCAGGGCCGCGTCGCGGGAAGCAGTATCGGTGGACAAGAGGAGCGTTTCCCCGGCGTCCTCGGGTCCTGCGTGACCAAGGTTTTCGATATCTACATCGCTTCGACGGGGCTGTCCCTAGACGCGGCAAAAAAGGCCGGCTTCGGCGCCGCCGAGATGGCGATCTCCCAGCGCGACCGGGCCTCCTACTATCCGGGGATCAAGAACAACGACATCAACCTCGTGGTCGATACGAAGTCGGGGCGGCTCCTGGGAGCCCAGGGCATAGGCAGCGAATCGGTCGCCGGCAGGATCAATGTCCTGGTCGCCGCGATCACGGCAGGGATGACCGTAGCGCAGGTGAACGAGCTGGACCTGGTGTACGCGCCGCCGGTAGCCCCGGTCTACGATCCGATCCTGATCGCCGCCAATCAGGCTATGAAGGTGGTTGAAAATCATGAGTGAGCTGCTCGTATTGTCGCTCGGCGCCAATGAGGACATCAAGCAAAGCATCGTGGCGTTCCTGAAGAAGCACCGGATAGAGAAGGCGTTCATCTGCGGCGCGGTCGGTTCCGCGCGCGATCTCCTGTTCGTCGCTCCCGAAGCGATGACCATCCCGCCGAATTTGCGGAAGACCCGCGTCGAGGGACCGGTCGAGATCGTTTCCTTCACGGGAGAGGCGATGGACGTTTCGGAGATGGAGGACAAGCTGAAGGCTCTGTACAAGAACCTGGAAGGCGACTGCTTTCTGCACCTGCACGCGAGCGTCGCTCACGCCGGCGGCTCGGTCATCGGCGGCGGCTTCTGGGAAGGCAAGTCATTCATGCTGCTGAACATCTATATGATTCCGCAGAAATATTTCGATTAGGTCCGTGTAGGAATGGCGGCGCCGCGGGAGCGGTTCCGGATTCATCGCTTTAGTATTTTGGAGGCTGTATGAAGAAGATTATCGGATTAGTGGCGGCGTTGACGATCCTCGGCGTCCCGGCGATGAGCATGGGCTCGAATGACCAGGCGGCGAAGAGCGACGGCGCTCCTTCGTCGCCGCAGCGCTATTCGCTCGGCACCAGCTCGAGCGGCGGCAACTTCTACCTGGTCGGCGGCGGCATCGCCACCATCCTGAACAACGCGCTGCCGAAGTATTTCGTCTTCACGTCCGAGGAGACCGGCGGTTCGTCGGCGAACCTCGCGATGATCGAGAACGGCGATCTCGAGCTCGGCATCGCGATGACTTCCGCGCTGTACGAAGGCGCGAAGGGCACCGCCAAATGGGCCAACGGCAAACCGATGCAGAACGTGCGGGGCCTCGTGCCGCTGTACCCCTCCTACATGACCATGTACGTCCTGGATTCGAACAGCGTCAAGACGCTGTCCGACTTCAACGGGAAGATCATCGGTCTCGGCTCCAAGGGCGCGGCCATGGACGGCGTCCTCCGCGGCGCTTTCGCGAACATGAACATCAAGCCGGCGTCCATCTTCAACGACGGGCACGGAGCCACCGCGAGCGCGGTTTCCGACGGTCAGGTCGATGCGGCCGTCCTGTTCTCCTTCCCCCCGTTCGCCGCGATCACCGAACTCGAAGCGACCAAGAGCCTGCGCTTCATCGGACTCAGCGCAGCCGAGCAGAAGTATCTGGCCGACACCTACCCCTTCTACAAGGCGAGCACCATGCCCGCCGGTTCGTACACCGGAGCCAAGGCCGACGTTCCGACCGTCTCCGAGTGGAACATGCTCGTCTGCTCCGCCAAGCTGAGCGACCAGGAAGCGTACCTGATCGCGAAGACCCTGTTCGAGAACAACCCGCAGCTGCTGGCCGTGCATAAGAGCCTGAAGTACTGCACCGCTCAGAACGAGGCCAACTACAACATTCCGCTCCATCCCGGCGTCATCAAGTACTTGAAGGAAGTCGGCGTGGAAGTTCCCGCGTCGCTGATTCCCTGATTTCTATTCCAGCCATCGAACGGACCTTGGGCGCTGCGCTTCAAGGTCCACCGAGGTTGCCGTTTGAAGAGGAGCACTCCAATGGAAACAAGCAAGACCCTATATAAAAAGATCGTCAGCGCAATAATCATGATCGTATCGCTGTTTGCCATTGCCCTGCATGTCGGCAACTATACGGTTTATACGATGGCCAGCATACAGTTCTATGCTTTCCACGTGATGATCGGGATGGTCCTGATCTTCCTGTATTTCCCCCTGAATAAGAACGTCTCGAAAGAGAATAGGAATCTGAGAATCATCTGCAATGCGGTCGACTGGATCATCATCGCCTGCATCGTCGCCGTCAACCTGTACGTCATCGTCAATTTCGAAGAATACACGATGAACATGCAGAACAATGTCATCACTCCGCAGATATTCTATCTCGGGCTGATCCTCGCGCTCATCGTTCTCGAGTCCGCCCGCCGCGTGCTGGGCTGGACTTTGCCGCTCATCGCCGTAGCGGCCGTCGTCTACGCGATGCTGGGCAACCGCATCCCCGGTCTCTTCGGCAACCGGGGCTATTCCTTGAGCCGCGTCGTGCTCGCCGTCTTCAGCGACCGCGGCATCTACGGCGTGCCCACGGGAACCAGCGCTTCGAACGTTTATCTCTTCCTCATGTTCGCGGCCTATCTGAACGCTTCCGGCGCGGACGTGATCTTCCAGAACATCGCGATCGCCCTCGCCGGAAAGAAGCGGGGCGGACCGGCCAAAATGGCCGTCATCGCGAGCGCCTTCTTCGGAACCATCTCGGGCAGCTGCGTCGCGAACGTCGTCAGCACCGGCGCCTTCACCATTCCGCTGATGAAGCGCAACGGCTATCCGAAAGCGACCGCGGGCGCGGTCGAAGCGGTCGCCTCCACCGGCGGACAGATCATGCCGCCGATCATGGGCGCCGCGGCCTTCGTTCTGGCCGATGTCGCCGGCATCCCCTACGCGACCGTCTGCATCGCCGCGCTGCTGCCCGCGCTCATGTATTATCTGTGTCTATTCAAGATGGTGGACCTTGAAGCCGTCAAATACGGAATCAAGGGCCTCGATATGGAAAATCAGCCCAAGCTGCGCGAGACGCTGGCCCAGGGCATCAAGCTGTTCGTTCCGGTGGCCGTTCTGCTCATCCTTCTCTTGGGATTCCGAACGACCCCGATGAAGGCTGCGATCTTCGCCACCGCGGCGGTGGTCGTCTTCGGCATTTTCGACCGCAAGAGCCCCTTCACGCGCAAGGATTTCGTGAAGGGCGCGCTCGGCAGCGGCCAGGCCCTGTGCTCGGTCTTGAGCGCGTGCGCCACGGCCGGCATCGTCGTCGGCATCTTCTCCCTGACCGGACTCGGCCTCAAGTTCTCCAACTTCATCGTCCAGCTGGGAAGCAACTCCCTGCTGCCGAGCCTGATCCTCTCCATGATCGTATGCGCCATCCTGGGAATGGGGCTGCCGACGACGGCGGCGTACATCGTCTGCGCGACGGCGATCGCTCCGGCCCTGGTGAAGCTCGGCCTGCCGCTGATCTCCGCGCATCTGTTCCTTTTGTACTTCGCGTCCATATCGGCCATCACGCCGCCGGTCGCGGTCGCCTCCTACGCCGCCGCGGGAATAGCCGACGAGAATCCGATGAAAGTGAGCTGGGCGGCGTTCCGGCTCGGCATCACCGGGTTCATCCTGCCCTTCGCCTTCGCGTTGAACCCCGACTACCTCGTGTTCGATCTGTCGATCCAGACCGCGCTCACCTGGCTGTCGGCTTTCGTGGTGAGCTATTCGGTAGCCATCGCGGTGCAGGGATACGTCGAGAAGCGCATCACGATCATCGAACGGGCGCTGTTCGCCGTAATCGCCGCCTGCGCCATCACCTCGAATTGGATGCTTTCGGTCGGGGCGATAATCGTATTCGCCGTCCTGTTCGCGGCAAAGGTGAAGCTCGCGTCCTCGACGCGGCGCGCGGTAGCTGTCTGAATAAAGACTTCCCGCGCTCCATTTGAGGCGCGGGGAGGCTAATCGGCAATCCGATCGATTCGAGCGGGATTGCGCATCTCAAGTTCTGCCCTAATAGCGCAGTGAAGTGCACGGTCTATTTCCGTTCGCTGCGCTTTTTTCCGTTAACAGAATGTGCCCCCAATTCAGATCACCGCCGGTTCCTTCGCCCTGAATGCCGACATCTTTAAAAACCATACCATCGAGTTCAAGAAGTTCCTGCGCGACGTGCCGACGTATTGGTGGCTATTCCGCACCTAATCGTTGATCTAAAAGAATTGGCAAGAACGAATCAAGATTAATAAATTTGACAGTTCATATTAGTCATGTGACAATTCTCGTATACAGTATTCCGTTAGCAAAGAGGAGGGAAGTTATGTTGAAGAGACTTATCCAGTTTTCTCTAGTCGCGGGTTTATTGTCTGTTTCGCCGATCTGGGCTGGCGGCGGAACGGACGGTTCGGCGAAAAAATCGGTTACCTTGAAACTCGCGAACTATTTTGCGGAAAGCCACCCGCAGAATCTAGCACTCAATTCAACCTTCAAGCCGATGGTTGAAAAGGGAACGAACGGCGGCGTGAAAGTTGAGCTGTACCCCAATAATCAGCTCGGAGCCGAGAAGGAGTTTATCGAGGGGACGAAGCTGGGAAGCATCGAGATGGGAATAATCGGAGTCATGCTTTCCGAAAAATATCCGATTTTGAAAGTCGCCGAATTTCCGTATCTTTTCGACAACGTGGACATCGGCTATAAAATCCTCAATGAGAATGTCGATGAGCTGACTGCTGATTTACTGAAAGGCGACGGGTTGCGCGCTTTGGGCGTGAGCGTAAACGGCGTACGCGCGATTTCCAATAGCAAGCGGCCGATAAATACGCCTGAAGACTGCAAGGGCATCAAGCTTCGAGTGCCGCAAGTCAATCAATATGTGATCATGGGAAAAGCGCTTGGGTTCAACGTTGTAACCATGGCGTATTCGGAAATCTTCAGCGCGCTGCAGCAAAAAGTCGTCGATGGTCAGGAAAATCCTCCGACGACAGTTCTTGCGAGCGGTTGGTATGAAGCCCAGAAGTACATCGCCTTGACCGATCATTGCATCGCCTATAATTATGTCGTCGTCAACGAGTCTTTCTATCAGAGCCTTTCGGCTGAATATAAAGAGGTTCTGAAATCATCCGTCAAAGCCTTCTGCGATGAAGAGCTTAAGCTTTATAAAGCGAGCATGCAGAAGGATATCGACACGTTGAAAGAGAAAGGCATCCAGTTCACCACTCCCGCGAGAAAGCCGTTCAAGGACATTGTTCTGTCCGTCTATCCGGAGATGCTCGGCCCGGACGCCAAAGTCAACGCTATGGCGAAGCGCTTCCTCGACCTCCAGAAATAACTCGTTCTTCATAAGGTGCCGAGGGACGCGATTGAGAGATCGCGTCCCTTTCGAATACTCATTCCGATCTTCAGAGAGCACGATCGCTAACCGCCAAGCAGCCGAAATGCGAATTGAAGTCGTGCTTTCTCGGATGAGAATCACCAGCTTGCAAAGGGTAGAAGGTAATGCAGTCAAATCCGAAGCGCAGTCAGCCGAATTTCGGTGAGCGGTTGAACACTATTGCAGAGAATATCCTCTTCGTTTTATTTACCGTTATGGTATTCGTCGTTTTCGTCAACGTAGTTGCAAGATATATTTTCAATAGCTCAATTATCGAGTCGGAGGAAATTGCGCGGTACAGTTTCGTGTGGGCATCCCTATTGGGTGCTGTTCTTGCGCTGAATGAAAACGAACATATCGGAGTTGACTTGGTTGTAAGGAAACTGCCAGCCTCATTGCGGAAATTCGTACTTGTTTTCGCTAACCTCTGCATTTTGTTTTTTACCGGCATCTGCACATGGTACGGATACGTACTCGCTGAAAGCACCTTCGGCTGGCCTTCGCCGGCAACCCGTATTCCATACGGAATTATCGGCTTGATAATCCCCATCTCGTTTCTCGCTATGTTCATAATTGTAATTCGGAAAACAATAGGATTGCTGAGGAGCGAAAAATGATTTTCATCTTCTTGCTTTTATTGGCGTTTTTTCTCGTGCTCAGTATACCTATCGGTTTCTCCCTCGGGCTTACAAGTATGTCCATGCTTCTGTTTATGGGAAGGACCGATTTCATCGTCATACCGCAAAATGTTCTCAAAGGGACTGACAACTTTGCGCTGATGGCTATTCCCTTCTTCATCTTGGCCGGCGAGATAATGAATGAGGGCGGGTTGTCGCTCGGCATAGTGCGCTTTGTCAAATCGTTGCTCGGACATATCAAGGGGGGGCTCGGCTACGTCTCCATCGTCGCCAGCATGATATTTGCCGGCATCTCAGGCGCGGCGGTCGCCGATACTTCCGCAATCGGATCCGTCTTATTGCCGATCATGAAAAAAGAAGATTATGAGGTGAAGAAGAGCACCGCCATCGTCTGCGCCGCAGGAACGATAGGTCCGATCATACCGCCGAGCATCCCGATGGTCGTTTTCGGCGTCGTTGGAAACGTCTCGATCACGAGGATGTTTTTAGGAGGAATAATTCCGGGTGCGATCACCGGTATTCTTCTGTTTATTAGTTGGCGCATGGTAATCGCCAAAGATCATTTGAAGACCTACCCGCGGGCTTCAATGAAGGAGATATGGTCTTCATTCATTGAAGCGATACCTTCGCTGATGATGCCGATCATCATTCTAGGCGGAATCCTCAGCGGTATCTTCACGCCGACCGAAGCGGGCGTGGACGCCGCCGTCTATGCCCTAGTCGTATCGGTGTTCATTTATAAAAGAATAAAAGTTCGCGAGCTGAGAAGGATTTTCATCAGAGCGGCAAAATCGACATCAGTAGTGATGCTGGTCGTAGCGGCCGCCACGGCAGCCGCATACGTGATCACCATCGCTCAGATACCTCGTATGCTCGGGGATATGATCTTAGCGGCGACTTCGAATAAGTATATTATCCTGCTGATCGTTAATGCTCTCATTCTTGCGGTCGGCTGTGTCATGGATGTATCGCCCGCTATCATGATTCTGGGCCCGATACTTCTCCCCATAATGACGAAGCTCGGTTTCGATCCGGTTTTCTTCGGGGTGATCTTGGTGTACGGATTATGCATAGGCCTTCTGACCCCTCCCGTCGGAAATGTGCTGTACGTCGGATGCGGGTTGTCTAAGATCGATTTCGTGGATTTGGTGAAGCATGTATCGCCGCATCTGGTGATCTATTTGGCTGTACTCATGTTGATAACCTATGTCCCGGGACTGATTATGTGGATACCCAATCTTCTTTTTAGATGATTTGCTCGGAGGGGCGCTGCTCAGAGCGACCCTCCTCTTTTTTCCTGCAAACCCTATCTTCCGATCGGCGTCAGCATCGGCCTGCCGAGCACGAGGTTGGCGGCGAAGCGCCCCGAGAGGGCGGCGGAAATCACGCCGCCCGGCCAGAGCGCGTAATGCCCGGCGGCGAAGAGGTTGGGGAGCGGCGTCTTCATCAGGTGCTTGAGGGGAGCCCTCCAGGCGGGGGAGACCCGGTCGTCGTAGCACCAGCCGCCCGAAGAGCCTTCCGCGTTCAGCGAAAAGCGGTGGGAGCTCAGCGGCGTGCCTACGCCGAGGTACTCGATCTTCGACGAAAGGCCGGGAAGAAAATTCTCCGCCAGGGTCACCAGCTCCCGGCCGACCGTTTCCTTGAGCTCCGCGTACTCGGGAGTCCGCTTGCCGTCGATGCATCCGTTGCGCCAAAAGCCCTGCCACTCCGCCGAGCTGTAGGTCTGGAGCACGAGCGTCGACTTGCCCTTCGGGGCGAAGCCGGGATTCTCCCGTCCGAAGAAGTTCGCGGTCACCCACATGCTGCGGTGCGCGCCGATGCCGGAATCCGCGTCGGGGAAGAGGGCGTCGTAGTTCGGGAACCAGAAGGCGTGGTGCGCGTCGAGCTTCGCGCCGAGCTCCTCGGGGTCAATGTCCACCCCCAGGTACGCCGCCACGAGGCTTTCGGTGAGCTTCGCCTTTTCGAGCTCCGCCGCGCGCCTGCGGGGAAAGACCCCGCCGTCCAGCATCCCCGAAACGAGCGCCCGGTAGTCGCCCGAATAGACGACCGAATCCGCTTCGACGAATTCCCCGGTCGACAGCGTCGCGCCGGTCGCCCGTCCTCCGCGGGATTCGATCCGCGCGACGCGAGTGCGCCAGCGGATTTCGCCGCCCGCCACCTCGATCTTGGTGGCGAGCGCGTCCATCAATTTTTGCATCCCGCCTGCGGGGTGCCAATAATCGCGTATCCAGATATCCCAAAAGCCCGCGAAGAAAAGGTAGGGCATCCGGTAGTAGCCGATCGAGGAAAACCAGTTGCGCAGCGCCGGGTTCTTTATGACCGAGCAGGCCTTTACCCGGTAATCGTAGCTCGCCCAGCGGAGCAGCTTCGGCAATTCGGGGAGGAAGGGAAGGAGTTTCCCGATGGAAAAATCGTTGAGGAGCGGAAAGGAATGCGGATCGCAGTGCCTGCGCAGGAAGGCCGAAACCTCTCGGACGCCGCTGAAAAGCTCGCCGATGCCAGGCTCGTGCGGGAAGGCATCCTTGAGGGCGGCCTCCACCGATTCGAAGGAATCGAGGAAAAAGTCGAAGTCGGGAGACATGAAGCGGTAGCGCGTCTTCGTCCACTCGATTTCGTCGTAGACGCCGAGGTCTTCGAGAATCGGGAAGACGACCCCGAGGCTTTCGAACGACTGGTCGCCGCCGTCGAAGTACCACTGCCCGCGCCGGAAGCCGGACATGTTTCCGCCGCCGTGGTGGCTCTGCTCCAGGAGCGTCACGCGCCTGCCTTCGCGCGCGAGGTAGGCGGCAGCGACGAGCCCGGCGATGCCCGCGCCGACGACGATGGTTTTTCCGTTGCCCATGAGCGGATTATACGGGCGCGGCCGCCGTTCAACAATATTGCCGGAGCGCGGAAAAATCGACGGAAATTTGCTTTCTTATATAGACTGGGTTATATTTATTTCATCCGAAGGAGGGAGACATGCTAGTTCCCGACAGTACGAGCGCTCCGATGGTCGGCATGGGCGCGATGAGCCCTTCCGGTGACAACGAACGGGCCGAGCGAGTCCCCGACAACGAAGCGCTGGAATTGGCTAAGGTCAAGGCTCCGTTGCCCGAATATGCGGGCAGGATGCTGGACGTAGAGGCCTGACCGTTTCGTTTCGTCAGGCGTATCGATCAGCGAAGGAAGGCGGCCGGGAGGCCGCCTTCTCTATTTTCGCGCCGTCCGGCCGCGCGCGAAGGCGACGAAGTCGTCGTAGGGAATCGGCTTGCTGTAGAAGTAGCCCTGGATGATCCGGCAGCCCGCGTCCCGCAGGAAGGAAGCCTGCTCCGCGGACTCGACGCCTTCGGCGACGATGTTCAGGTCGAGCCCGTTCGCCATCGTCGCGATCGCGCGGATGAGGGCGCAGTCCTGCGCGTCGTGCGGAAGGTCCACGATGAAGGCCCGGTCGATCTTGATCGCCCGGATCGGCAGCTTCTTCAGATAGCTGAGCGACGAATAGCCGGTGCCGAAATCGTCTATCGAAAAATCGCAGCCGAAATCCCGGATCGTCTTGAGGATCGAGACGTTCCGATCCAGGTTCTCCATCAGCGAAGATTCCGTTATCTCGATATGCAGGTTCCGCGGCTCGAGCCCGTTCGCGGCGATCGAGTTCTCCACCAGCGGAATCAGGTTTTTGTCCTTCAGCTGCTGGGTCGAGAGATTGACCGAAACCGGCACGTCGATGCCCTCGTCCGCCCAGCGGCGGGCTTCCGCGCAGGCTTTCCCCATCACCCAGCGGCCGAGCGGAATGATGAGCCCGGTTTCCTCCGCGAGGGGGATGAAGCGCGAGGGCGGCACGAGTCCCAGCTCCGGATGCCTCCATCGGATGAGCGCTTCTGTTCCCGCCACCAGGCCCCGCTCGTCGACCTGCGGCTGGTAGTGCAGCTCGAATTGCTGGTTCTCTAGGGCGAAGCGCAGTTCGTGCAGCAGGCCCATCCGCTCGAGGGCTTTGCGGTGGATCTCCTCGGTGTAGAACTGGAAATCGTTGCCGCGAGTCTTCGCTTCCACGAGGGCGGAACCCGCGTTGCGGACGAGGTTCGGCGCGTCGCGGGCATCCTTCGGGTAGACGGCGATGCCCGCCCGCGGCGACACGTAGAGGGTGTGCGCCCCAGACACGTACGGCTTGCGCATGTCCGCGATGAATTTTTCCGCGACTATGGCGCAGTCCGTTTCGTCCCGGATGCCCGTGAGCAGGATCGCGAACTCGTCCGAGTCCAGGCGGAAGAGGAAGTCGCTCTTGCGCTTGAAGGTTTTGAGACGCTCCGCGACGCTGCCCATCAGCCAGTCGCCTACCTCGTGGCCGAGCCGGTCGCTCAGATCTCGGAAGCCGCCGCAGTCGAGCACGAGAAAGCCAAGCTTGGTGCCGTTGTCCGCCCGATCGGCGACGGCGATGAATTCCCCGAGCCGTTCCAAGAGGCTCTTCCGGTTGGGGAGCCCGGTGAGCGGATCGTTGTAGGCGAGGTAGAAAAGCTCGTTCTGCGTTTTCTTCAGCGTTTCGAAATCGTGTTCCCGCTGCATCGCTTCGTCGATGTACCGTCTGATGAGGGCGATCATCGAGAGGATGATGAAGACCGAGATGCCGACCGAGAAGCGCGAATATTCGAAGGAAGGGAAGGGGATGATATGCGCTTTCGAATACACGAACTGTATGTCGTCGACCGCCATGAAAATGGTGAATAGGAGACCCGCGAACATAGGAGCCACATAGGCCGCTCTTTTACCTCTGACGAGTTCCCATATCGTCGTTCCCGTGCCGTAGAGGAACAGCAGGGCCAGCAGTATGTCGCGGATGCCGTACAGGGGGCCGGTCTTGCCTCGGCCGTAGTCCCCCGCGAAGCCGAGCCAGTTGTCGTGGGGAACGGTCAGCGAAACGAACAAGCCGGGAGCCGCGAACGCGAGCACCGCGGTCATCGAGGCGAACGATACGCCGACGATGATGACGAGCCGGTTCGCGCGCTTGGCCGCGCCTTTGAAGCGGAGGAAATGGCCGATGAAATAGGGAAAGGCGCAGAGGAACAGCAGCGCCGATAGCTGCTCAATCCTATGGAACTGCCGTCCGGCGGCGGCGTCGCCTTGGATGCCGCCGAAAAAAAGGATCAGCCCTTCCGAAAGCACCAAGCCGAGAGCCGCCATCGCCAGAAGCGTCATCGAAAGGTGTAGTTTTTCGCGGGTCTTCAGGAAAATGTAGCAGAAGAACAAGCAGCCGAAAAGGAGACCGCCCGCGCAGACGTAGGGAATGAGCAGAGTCGGCAGCGCGAGCGGAATCCCCGGGTAGGACGCGTTCATTTAGGGGGAATTTTCGGCGGCATGCCGGGAGGTGTCAAGCGCGCCGATCGAAAACGCATCGAATACGTTCGAGCGCGAAGGCCGATGCCCTTGCCCGGCCGCCGGCCGCCCGGATCCGTGCGGTCGTATCCCGTTCGGGCGGTCTTCCGCCGTACGCTTCCTTCTCCAGCTCTCCGACGATGAAGGCGGCGTCCTTCGCCGCGCGGGGGAAGGCGGTTTCCAGGCGCCGCGCGAACTCTCGCGGCGTTTCGGCGGGACGTCGCGGAACACCGGCGAAGCGAGCGCCGCGGAGCAGTCGGAGATAGGCGGCCGCCGCGGGGCTCCGGACGGCGCGGCGCGCGCGGATAAAGGCGTCGATACGGTCGGCGGCGGCCGACAGCGCGCGCGCTGCGCGGGAGAGGATGCGCCGCAGCCACGCGGGAAGGACGGCCGCGTCGAAGGGGGACCCTCCCTCGACCCGGGTTGAAAGCCAGCGGACCAGCTTCGCCAGGCCGTAGACGGCCAAGCCGGCCAGGAGCACGGCGACGATGCCGCCCAGCCCCCAGAGCGCGATGCGGGCGATGAGTCGGGCCAGCGGGTCGTCCTGGACGGGAGCGGGCGGAGGCATCGCGTCGCCGCCCGAGGATTCGGAGGCGGCCGCTGCGCCGCGGCCGCGGCCGAAACCGAACAGCCATCGGATGAAGGC
>QKCO01000015.1 GCA_003245635.1 Treponema sp. | reverse complement strand
TCGAGCCTGCTCAGAGCTTCGCGGATCGGCGTCCGGCTCACGCCGATCTCCTCCATCAGCTGCTTTTCGTTCAAGAACGAGTCGGGAGCGTATTCGCAATCCACGATCTTGTTCTTGATGTACTGATAGGCCTTCTGCTTCAGGCTTACGGCGCCTTCCATTTTTGTCCTTTGCCCGTGACTATCCGCGGCTTTGATATATCGGTCCTTTTCGAATAAAGCACGGCGCTTTCGGGTTGTCAACCTGAAACGGCCGTTGGCAGGTCCCAGGCTTGACTAACGGCATTGGGCGGCTGTATGTTTGTTTTACCCCTCCCAGGGAGGGGTAAAACGAGGAGCCTATGGTACGCACGATTCGACTTCAGATCACCGGCATGACCTGCGCAGCCTGCGCGAGGGCCTCCGAACGAGCGGTCAAGAAGCTCGGCGGCGTCGCCGAAGCGGCGGTCAACTACGCCACCGAACGCATGACGGTCGATTTCGACGACGAGTCGCTGTCGGAAGCGGAAATCGGAGCGGCCATCGAAAAGGCCGGCTACGGTTCGGTTCCGATCGTCGACACGAAGGAAACGGTCATTCCGATCGGCGGCATGACCTGCGCAGCCTGCGCGAAAGCGGTCGAGCGGGCGGTCGGCAAGCTCCCCGGCGCCAAGGCCGAGGTCAATTTCGCGTCCGAGAAAGCGTTCGTGCGCTACGATCCGTCCGCTTCTCGCCTCTCGGAAATCAAGGCCGCCATCAAAAAGGCCGGATACGAGCCGCTGGCCGTCTCCGACGCGACGGACAGGACGGACGCGCACCAGGACGCCAAGGAAAAGGAAATACGGAGCCTCAAGCGGCGGCTCGTCCTTTCGGCCGCCTTCTCGGCGCCCCTGCTCTACATCGCCATGGGACCGATGATCGGGCTTCCCCTCCCCGCCGCCGTCGCCATGATGGAATTCCCGCTGCGCTACGCGCTGCTCGAACTCCTGCTGGTCATTCCCGCCGTCATAGCCGGCAGGCGGTTCTACACCGTCGGCTACCGGGCGATATTGCACGGCGCGCCGAACATGGATTCCCTGATCGCCATGGGGACGACCGCCGCGATCGCCTACAGCCTCTATTCGGTCTTCTCCATCGCGACGGGGAAACCGCACGCGGTCGACCACCTGTACTTCGAGACCGCCGGCGTCATCATCACCCTTATCCTCCTCGGAAAGACGCTCGAGGCGGTCTCCAAGGGGAAAACCTCCGACGCGATCAAGAAGCTCATGGGGCTCCGCCCGAAGACGGCGACCGTAATACACGACGGGAAGGAACTGAGCATCCCCGTCGACGAAGTCGAGCCCGGAGACGTCGTCATGGTCAGACCCGGCGAGCGGATTCCCGTCGACGGCGAGGTCCTGAGCGGCTCGACCGCCGTGGACGAGTCGATGCTCACCGGCGAGAGCCTGCCGGTGGACAAGGGACCCGGCGACGCGGTCGTCGGCGCGAGCGTGAACAAGAACGGCTCGATCACCTTCAAGGCGACCAAGGTCGGCGCGGATACCGCCCTGGCCCGCATCGTAAAGCTCGTCGAGGACGCGCAGGGGTCGAAGGCGCCCATCGCCCAGATGGCGGACATCGTTTCCGGCTATTTCGTCCCCGCGGTGTTCGTCGTGGCCCTCCTGGCGGCCGGCGCCTGGCTCCTGGCGGGCAAGGACGCCGTGTTCGCGCTCACCGTGTTCGTCGCGGTGCTCACCATCGCCTGCCCCTGCGCGCTCGGGCTGGCTACGCCGACCGCCATCATGGTCGGAACGGGCAAGGGCGCCGAGCAGGGCGTGCTCATCAAATCGGGCGTCGCGCTCGAGACGGCGCACAAAATCACCGCGGTTGTCTTCGACAAGACGGGGACTCTCACGAACGGCCGTCCGGAGTTGACCGACGTCGTTCCCGCCGCCGGCTTCGACCGGAGCGAGCTTCTGAGCCTGGCGGCCTCGACGGAAAAACCCTCGGAGCACCCGCTCGCGCAGGCCATCGTCGGCGCGGCCGAACGGGAAGGAATCACCCTTTCGGCGGCCGAATCCTTCGAAGCCGTACCCGGACGCGGCGTGCGCGCCTCGGTCGGCGGCAGGCGCGTGCTCATCGGCAACCGGAAGTTCCTGGAAGAGGAAGGCGCGGCTTCGGGAGAAGCCTTCGCCGCCGCGCTGGCCGAGGCCGACCGGCTTTCCGGCGTCGGCAGGACGCCCATGCTCGTCGCCGCCGACGGCAGCTTCGCGGGCCTGGTGGCGGTGGCCGATACGGTCAAGGAGTCGAGCGCCCGAGCGGTGGCCGCGCTTAAAGAGCTCGGTCTCCAGGTGGCGATGATCACCGGCGACAACCGCCGAACGGCCGAGGCGGTCGGCGCCGAGCTCGGCATCGACCGGGTGCTCGCGGAAGTCCTGCCGCAGGACAAGGCGGGCGAAGTGAAGAAGCTGCAGGCCGAGGGGCTGACCGTCGCCATGGTCGGCGACGGCATCAACGACGCGCCCGCGCTCGCCCAGGCCGACATCGGCATCGCCGTCGGGTCGGGAACCGACGTGGCCATGGAAAGCGCCGACATAGTGCTCATGCGCAGCGAGCTGCTCGACGTCCCGACCGCGATCAAGCTGTCCCAAAGCGTGATCCGCAACATCAGGCAGAACCTGTTCTGGGCCTTCGGCTACAACGTGCTGGGCATTCCCGTCGCCGCGGGCATCCTGTACGCGTTCGGCGGACCGCTCCTCAACCCGATCTTCGCGGCCGCCGCCATGTCGATGAGCTCGGTATCAGTAGTCACCAACGCGCTCAGGCTGAAGCGCTTCAAACCATACTAGGAGTCGAAATATGAAGAAGGTCGTTTCCATCGAAGGCATGAGCTGCATGCATTGCGTGATGCGCGTGAAAAAAGCGATCGGAGAACTGGCGGGAGTCGCTTCGGTCGACGTGGACCTGGCCGGCAAAAAGGCTACCGTCGAAGGCGACGCCCTCGACGACGCGGCGCTCAAGGCCGCCGTCGAAGACGTCGGCTACGACGTGACGGCGATAGCGTAAGCGACGCCTCAGCGCCCCGCCAGGCGTTGTTCGAGCAGGCCGCAGGCGCATTCGACGCACTTGCGGCAGCCCTCGATCAGGCCGCGGTCACGGAACGCCGCTTGTCCCTCCGCCGTGCGCAGATCGCAATCCGGCAGGAGTTCGCGGCACACGTACGAGCCCCGGTCGGCTTCGAACTCCGCGAGCATCGATTGGATTTCGCCGTACAGGGCGTTCTGCTTATCCTTCGGCTCGTCTCTGCCCCGGCCCATCGCCAGGCCCAGAACGAACACGGCCCCGCTGACCGCCCCGCACGTTTCCTGCATCCGCGCTATGCCGGCGCCGAAGCCGTCGACCGCCCTGAGGACCGTATCCTCGTCCATGCCGACCGCGTCGGCGAAGCTCGAGGCCACCGACTGGGCGCAATTGTAGCCGGATCCGAACATGAGCAGCGCTTTTTCGCTTCTGGTCATTTTTCCTCCTAACAGCAGCGGGGATCGTCGTCCCCGCATCCGCAGCCGCAGGTCGGCACTCCGCCGTTGAAGAAGCCGCCGATGACGGCGGCCGCGCAGCCGACGCCGGCGGTCACCGAAATCACTCCGACGGGACAGTTTCGGGCGCAGGCCCCGCACTCCATGCAGCGGCCGCGCTCGGCGATCCGTGCCTTTCCCCCGTCGACGGCGAATACCGCATGGGGACAGACCTCGACGCAGCGTCCGCAGCCGACGCATCTCTCCGTTTCCAACCCAAGACTTTTACCTGCCGCGAAATACCGCAATTCTCCCATCACGCCCTCCCCGTCGCCCGAAGCGCGATGCCTATGGCTTCAAGTACGAGTACCGCGACCGCGCCGGCCGCCATGATCGGCAACCCGATGCGCACTTCTTCACCCGCCCCGGACAGATTGGTGTAGGTCGAGGAACCGGTGAAATTCATGGCGATGAAAGCGACCGCCGCAGTGCCGGACAGCGCGAACGAAGCGGCCGAAAGCGCGTCCAGGCCGCCAGCAGCCGCAAGGCCGAGCGTCCAAACGGCGCCGAGGACGGCTCCCTTGAGCCCGAAGGCGCGGAACGGCAGCAGCGGAAGGAGCGCCGGAAACGCGATCGCGCCGACCAGGAACGGCGAGGCGAGGAACGCGGTGCGGCGCAGAACGCCGCCGATTCCCGGCGCGCCGCCGACGAAGCCGAGCGCGACGGCCAAGACGAAGGCGGCCGAGTAGCCGGGCCAAGCGTGGGCCGCTTCGACCGGCGCGACGGCCAAGCGGTCGGCCAGGCCAAAACGGACCCGGCGCATATCGTCGGTTTTGCGGCGTCCGGCCGCAAGGAAGGTGGGGATGTCGCCGGCGCGCACGGGACCGTAGACGACGCGGAAGCCGGTCGCCTTGGCCGCTTCGTGGGCCGCGACGCCGACCGCCCCGAGCTGGGGAAGGATCAGCGTCCGGTGGGAAACGCGGGAAGCGAGACCGGCGGCGCGGACGCGCCGGATAAGCTCTTCGGTGCCGAAGGTTCCCTTGCCCGCCGCGCACCACACGTTCACGCCCTTGGTGTCGAGAACGAGAATCCATGCGGAAAGACCGGGAATCGCGCTCCTGAGCGTATCGAAGCTCAGCTTGTAGTTGGCCGTGACGAGCACGGGCGATTCCGCGGACGGGTCGCCGATACGGTAGAGGCCGGGCGCGACGCGGTAGGTCGATCTGCCGATGCCGCAGCGGACCAGGACGCCGCCGACGCGATCCCGAAGCGACAGCCGCGCATCGACCGGCACGGCTTCGACAGGCCGCACGACGCCGGCGGGCTTGAACACGGCGGTAGAGGGATCGAAATTCATGAAGCGCCCCCATTCCGGCACGCGCAGGACCGCCGCGCGGCTGAAGCGCGTCGGGCGCGCAGAGCCCCGGCGAGGATTCCGATGGACTCGACCACGCCCGACCGCTTTTCTCCGGGAATATCGAGCAGAACAGCCCGATAGAGCCGATCGCATTCGTCGTTGATAGACGCGGCCTTGACCCGGCCTTCGTCGGTAAGATCGATCGCTATTTTCCTCCGGTCGGCGGGATCTTGGACGCGCGAAAGGAATCCGAGACCGGCCAAGCCGTCTACGGTGCGGCTCAGCGTGCTCGAATCCAAGGCGAGGGCTTCGGCCAGGTCGCCGAGACTCGCGCGCGAACGCATTTCCGCTTCCAGAAGCAGATGGCATTGAGCGACCGTCACGCCGCAGCACTCGGTCTCGCGCCCCAGCGAATAGGACGTCTCGCGCTCAAGCTGACGGAGCGACCGCCTGAAGCTGCGGATCTCCTCGATATCGATATTCTGCATAATGCAATATTTGTATTCCACAAATATTGCATTAGTCAATATTATACGCGGCTTCTCCTACTCGCCGACGAATTCCTTCCCCGCTTCGGGTCCGTCCGCGAAAATCAGCTTGAACTGCTGGCTCGTCGCCCCGTGGCGATCCCAGATGAGGAGACTGGCCCCATTGTCGTTGATCTTTCGGGCCGATACCTCGAGGGCTCTCCCGCCGGGAAGCACGGAGAGGAGCAGGAAGGTGCTGCGGTCGCCGATCTTCGCGGGACGCCAAAACTGCCCTGGCCCGTTGATGAACGCCCAAGCCTGCACGTTCTGGCCATTCTGATCCTTCGCGCCGGAGATATCCAACACCCGGCCGCCGTTCTGGAACTGGAGGTAGAAGCTCCCGTCCCCGGAGGGGCTCGGCTTGAAACGGACGATTCGGTCGCCTTCCCTGCTATTCGGGGCCATGTCCCAGATCTGGGCGTTGGCGCCGTTCCGGTTCGATTCGCTCGGAGATCCGGGGAGGTCCAGGTACTTTTGAGTCGTTGAAACCCTGATGTACATATTTCTTTCAGCGAGGGTGGGCGCCAGCTTGCGTTCGTCGAACCGATAGAGAACCCATTTCTGATTGTCTCCGCCGTGGAAGGGCCAGCTGTTCACGTCGCAGCCGTCGGCGTTCACCTTGCCGCCGTTGGCGTCGACGGCCTCGCCGGTCGCCCTGTTCCGGATATAGAAAGTGTTCGGAGCCCCTGCATACTCGAAGGACCAGAGCTGGTCGTTGGCCTTCGTCAAGGGGCCCAGGGACAGTCTCGATTTCGACCGCGAGGTCACGAGTTGTCCCTCAGCGTGCCGCGGCTGCATGGTGATCCAAGAATCGTCCACGGTCCCCAATTCGATGATGCGATCGGCGGCGCGCTCGTTGGGCATGCCCGACCAGAGCTGAATGTCCTTGCCGTATACCTCAGGATAGGAGCCGGGGAAATCCCAGAGCTTGCCGCCCGACACGCACTGGATGGCGTAGAAGCCATGGGGGGGAGGAGCCATCTCGGCCTTGGGATCTTTGGCCTGGAATACCCACTTTTGGTCGTCCGCCCCCGTGAAGGGCATCTGCACGATACCGCGCTTATTGTCCGCGACCTGAAGGAAAAGGCCGCTCACCCTGCTCTGCAGACAGTAGGTGTCCTTCTCGTCGGCGACCGGAAGCATCTTGAACTGCACCGAATAGTTCGTGTTCCCCATGTCCCAGAGCTGAAGCTCCGCGCCGGGGGTCTTCACGCCGCCGGCGATGTCCGCCACGAACTGAGAGTGCTGCGGCTGCAGAAACACCCAGTCCTCGTCCACCGGATGGGGGATCACCTTCACGAAACGGTCGGCCCCTTCATACTTCGTATTTATTCTATCCGAAGGGACAAGTCCGATCTTCCCGCCTTTCGTCTGGGCATCGTAGCTGTACCCCGCCAGGTCCCAGTAAGTGCCGGAGGCCTTGTTCTTGATCATGTACAGGGATCTGCTCACCGCGCCCAAATTGAGCAGTTCCGGAGGCAGCGGATAGGATTTCAACAGTTCTTTGAAAGCGTTCTCAAGCGCTTGGCGCCGCGCGGGAGAGTCGGCCAGCTCCCAGACGGGACGCAGGCTGTCCTTGTCGAAATCGCAGAGCACCGGCCGGGTCTCGATGCCGTCGGCCCACTTGGTGTACTGATCGTACTCCCTGATATTGTTCACGTAGCGGGCGTTGCCGCCCACCACCCGAAGCGCCCATTCCGTCTGGCTGTCGGTCAAGGTCTGCTTCTGTTCCTTGGAGACGTCGGATTTCCCGCTGACGGCCTTGTACTCGGCCTCCACCGCCACCCGTATGCTCGCCGCGGAATTCCGGTCGGATATGATCGAGGTCGAGGTATAGTCCGCCCGGCCGCCCAGGTAGGCGCTGGCGATGTAATGGGTCCCGTAGTAGGAGAAAAGCTTGAACGGGTCCAGGTTGTTGATGTCGGATTTCGCCTTGGCCGTCAGGCGCTTTCGGAGGCTCCCCATGTCGATGGTGTCCATGGAGATTCGCCACATCACGTTGGAGTCCATGTAGGTGTAGTAGTAGCGCTGTACCTTGCCGGACTCGCTCATGCTGATGTTGGATTCCACCGAGGCCTTGAACAGCAGGCCGTCGAAATTCATCCCCGCGTTGACGGACAGATTCTGCGAATATTCCCTGACGCTGGAGCCTTCGATCACCGAGACCCGGTGGTCGACCACGGGTTCGAGATAGATATTGTCGGGGACTTCGAAGCGGTCCGAACCGATGGGCTCCACCCGGCTTCCCCCGAGTTCGAAGAGCCTGATCGGCTTTTTGCTTGCCATATCGGCGTACTTGCCGAACACGTCGTACCCGAAACCCACCACGTCCAACCCGGGCGACTGGGTAGCCTGTGCGTTGAGAGAGGTCATCGCGATCCCTAAGATCGCGGCAGCGAGGGCAGCCCTTTTCATCGCATTTAATACCTATATTATATAGAGATATATCATGCAGACAGAAGACCTCTCCGCCGTGGGTCGATGCTGGTACGATCCGGCGCGGACAACCGGCTATTCGACGGTCTCCCCAATCTGCATTACCCAGCGACGCCGGATTGCTTGAATCTATAAATGGATTTTTTCTCCTGTCAAGCCCGATCCGGAGGAACCGGCGACCTCCCGAAAATCTCTCTAAGCGACGAATCGAGTTTTTTTAAAATTTTTAACTTTGATTTAAGGTCCCTTGATTAGGATGAACGGAAACACCGCGGAAAAGCGAAATCAGGAGAAAATGCATGAAGAAGACGATGATTGTCGCATTGGTGGCTCTCGCAGCGATTTTGTCGGGTTGCCAAACCATGTTCACCAAGGGCGGAGGCGACTACCGCAGCGGCGAAAAATCTTACAAAGAGGGAGCTTTCGACGAAGCGGCGACCAAAGCCATGGCGGCCCTGGCTCAGAACCCCGAATTCCCTGAGGCGAAGGACCTCCTCAAGCGGGCGGCGGTCGACGGCCCCGCGGCGGCCCTGGCCGGCATCGAGAAGGCGAAGGCGAGCGGAGACAAGTTCGCCGAAGATAAGATCTGGCCTGTCTACGAGACCTTGGAGAAGCTCCATAAGGTGATGGCCGCGTCGTCCTACGCGTCCGCCTACCCCACCGCGAGCTACGCGGACAAGGCGGCCGAATCGAAGGCGGCCGCCGTGGAGGCCCATTACGCCGAAGCCGCGGCGCTCATGAAGAACAAGGACTTCCGTTCGGCCAGGAAAGCGCTCACGCAGTTGAGCGTCGTATCCAAGTTCGCGTCCAACTACAAGGATTCGGACGCCCTGCGGCAGAAGGCCTCCGCCCAGGCCCAGGTGGACGTGCTGGTGGTCGCCGCTTCCAAGCAACTCGAATCCGAGGCCGTTTCCGGCCTGGAAGCTCAGAAATTGTACCTGACCAACATCAAGGATTCTTCCGCCATCGGAGGCTTCAGCGATCTCGGCGCTACGCTCAGCAGCGCCAAGTCCGCGGGCTTCGACTTCATCGTGGTCTTGGACGGAGCCCCCACGGGAGCGCTCAAGCGGAGCGCTTCCAACCTCATGGACCTGAACGCGGGCGTCTACCCGATGAAGGGCGTCACCATCACCACCGGCTACGAGCAATCCTTCGCCGTCAAGGCGAACGTCTACGACGCGGCCGGAAAGGCGATAGCCCAGAAGGATATCACCGTCTCGAACGCTGACAGCTACACCATGACCGTCGTCTCCGGCGGCAATTCGGGCGCGAAGAACAGGAAGCTCAATCTCCAGTCGATGGGAAAGGGAACGTGGGACGTCATCACGATGGGCGATACCATGATGGCGTACTGGGATACCCCCTTCCACCAGGCGGCAATCGACCTGGCGAAAACGTTCCTCAATAATCCCCCGGCGCTCAACAGTTTCGAGGACTACAAGAAAGCCTTCGACAAGCAGGCGGTCTACGAAGGGGTTGATTTCTTCTCAATGGCCGTGGACAAGGGATTCACGCCCATCTACAACCTGGGCGGCGACATCGATCAGCAGCGGAAGGTCGTCAATACCATCAAGGGCGCCTCAAACGCGAAAGGCAGACTGGCCGCGGACAAGGCCAGCAAGGACTTCTCCAAGCTTTACGACCAAGCGGGTTCCCAGATAGCGAAAGCGATCAAGGACAGCCTACTCTAAAAAATCGCGCATACCCAGCGATCGGGGGCAGGCCAAAAAGTCCGCGGACTTTTTGGACAGCCCCTTCTTATTCTTATTTTCCCGCGGCCCACGAAGCCAGACGCTCAAGTCCTTCGGCGAGCAAGGATCGGGGGCAGGCCGCGTTCATCCGGATGAAACCGCTTCCGCCCGATCCGAAGACGCTGCCGGCGTTGAAGCGGACGCGGGCATCCTCGGTCAGCCGCTCGGCGAGCGCCTTGTCGCCGGAGAGCCCCTTGGCCGCGATGAGTCCCGCCGCGTCCGCCCAGAGCAGGTAGGTGCCTTCGGGGACGGCCGTCCTGACGCCGGCGACGTTAGCGTTGACGAAATCGGCGGCGAAAACCGCATTCCCGCGCAGATAGCGGAGCAGCTCGTCGAGCCAGAGCGCGCCCCGTTCGTAGGCGGCCCGCGCGGCTGCTTGGGCGAGGACGTCGGGCAGACCGAAGCCGCCGGCGGCGATGCCCCGCTTGAGAGCGGCGCGCAGCCGTTCGTCCTCGGCGACGAAATGCGACAAGTGCAGCCCCGCCAGATTGAAGGTCTTGTTCGGGGCGGAAAGCACCACCGTGCGCTCGGCGGCGCCGGGGAAGGCGGCAAGCGACACGAAGCGGGATGGCTCGAAGACGAGGTCGCCGTGGATCTCGTCGCAGGCGATGACCAAGCCGCGTTCCCGCGCGAAATCGACCAGAGCGGCCAGCTCGCCGCCCGTCCAGACGACGCCCCCGGGGTTGTGGGGGGAGCAGAACAGCAGCATGCGGACCTTCGTTCCGCGCGCTTCGGCCTCCGCAGCCGCGCGCGAAGCGGCCTCGAGGTCCATGCGCATGCGGAACGGGTCGGAGGCGTTCAGCGGCGCCTCTACGACCGTGCGGCCGTTGTTCCGGACGATGTCGTAGAAGGGATAGTACACCGGCGTCATGAGGAGCACGCCGTCTCCCGGCTCGGAGAAGGTCCTGACCGCGATGCCCAGGGAGGGGACGAGCCCCGGTCCGAGGGAGAAAGCCGCCGCATCGAGGGCCGCGCCGTAGCGGTCGCCGTACCAGGAGCGCAAAGCTTCCACGTATTCGGGATCGGCGGCCGTATAGCCCAGGACGGGATGCTCGAGTCGGGCCTTCAGCGCCGCCGTCGCGGCCTCGGGGGCCGGAAAATCCATATCGGCGACCCAGAGCGGGATGACGTCGCTCTTGCCCGGCGCGCTCGGCGCGTTCCACTTGAGAGAGCCGGTGCCCCGCCTATCGGTGATGCGGTCGAAATCCATATGCTGCGCTCCTCCCTTCGTTTTCTCGGCTGCTCGGTTATACTATATAAAGGACGCGCACCCGAGGAAGCGGGCCGCTCGAAAAAAATCGGCTCGGACAGGAGGAAGGCTTAATGAAACGAAACCTGATCGTCATTTCGCTTGTGTTGTCCGCGGCGTTCCTATACGCGCAAGGAGGAGGCAAGGCGATGGATACATTCTCTTTCGGCTCGGATACGCTCGAGATCGGCTTCTACGGACATGCGTCCTTCATGATCGATTTCAACGGCCTGGTGGTGCAGATCGATCCGGTTTCCCGCTACGCGGACTACGGCCAAGCGCCGAAAGCCGATATCGTCCTGGTGACCCACGAGCACCAGGACCATCTTGACCCGGCCGCGATCGCGAAAGCATCAAAGGAAGACACCGAGATCATTACGAACGCCGCCTGCGCCGCCGCCTTGAAGAAAGGCCGCGCCATTGCCAACGGGCAGAAGATCGGAATAAAGGGGATCGGCATCGAAGCGGTGCCGGCCTACAACACGAGCGCGGGCCGCGACAAGTTCCACCCGAAGGGGCGGGACAACGGCTTCATCCTGACGTTCGGAAAAGCGCGCATCTACGTCGCCGGAGACACGGAACCCATTCCCGAGATGAGCGGCTTCGCCCCCGTCGACATCGCGTTCCTGCCGGTCAACCAGCCCTACACGATGACGGTCGAGCAGGCCGCAGACGCGGCCGCGGCGATCAAGCCGAAGGTCCTGTACCCCTACCATTACGGGAATACCGATCCAGCGGCGCTCGCGGCGGCCCTGGGCGCCGTGAAGGGCGTCGAAGTCCGCATGCGGAACATGGAATAGGCCCGAGCCGGCACGAGATTCAGCCGCGGGCGAACGCCGCCTTCCACGCGGACAGCTTGTCGGCCATGGACCGATACTCGCGGCTGGGGACCGGGCTCGAGGACGGCACGCGGATGAGGTCCACGGTCCGCCCCGCGCCGCCGGAGGAAGCCCCGCCGGGCACGGCCCAGCGGACGGGCGGCTCCGGAGCGATCGGCACCGGCTCGAGGCCGCGGCCGTCCCCTGCCGGGTCCCCCGCGACCCGTCGCAGGAACAGCTCGGCGGCTTTCGCCCCGTTGAGGACGATGCGCTCGATGCCGGGATGGTCCCTCAAAAGCGCAGGGATCGGATTGGTCTCCACCTCCCGTATCGCCTGGTCCAGGCTCCCTTCCCGTTCGCAGCCGGCCACGACGTCCCAGAGCGCGACGCCGTGGCGCGCCAGGAAAGCCTTTTTATCGATCCAGCTTTCCGGCGAGGCTTCGGCGAAAACGGCCGCGAGCAGCGTCCAGAAATGATTGCGGGAAAAGCCGTAGTACTCCCCGCGCCTGAGCGACTCCGCGCTCGGGAAGGACCCGAGCACGAGAGTGCTCGGGAAAGGGCCGATCAGCGGGGCGAGGCCGGAAAGCCGCGCGGGGCCGGGCGCTCCTCTCGCTTCGCTCAAGGGCGCGGAGCGAAGGGGGAGACGGCAGCGCGGACGCCTTCGGCGAAGCGGATTTCCGGAGAAAAGCCGAGCGCGCGCAGGCGCGAATCGTCCAGGCGGCAATCCCTCGGACGGGGCGCCCCGGAGGGCGGATTGGGATCGGAGCGTACGAGCGCCGGATCGGCGCCGAAAGCCGCGGCGATCGCGCGCGCCATGGCGCATTTGGTGAGCATCTCGGCGCCGGCGAAGTGCCAGGTTCCGCCCTCGCCCGCCGAAAGGCGTCCGCAGACGAGCGCGACCGCGCGCGCGACGTCGTCGGCATGCGCGGGGTAGCGGGAAGCCCAATCCTCGCAGGAGAACGGCTTTCCGGCGAATACCTTCGCCGCGAGTTCAGTTACAGGCGATTCTCCCAGCGATTCGACCCGGCCGTAGAGGATGGGGATGCGCACCACGGCGAAGAAATCGGCGCGCGAGCCGAAAGCCGCGGCTACCGCCTCTTCGCCGGCCAGCTTCATCCGGCCGTAGGCTTGCAGGGGATGCGTCGGGCTGTCGATCCGGTAGGGCGGAGCGGAGCCGTCGAAGACGTAGTCGGTCGACACGTACAGGAAGCGCGCGGCGGCCGATGCGGCTTCGGCGGCCAGCAGGGCGGTCGCGCCGACGTTGAGCTTCTCGGCCGCCTCCGGGTCGCCGTCGACGACGTCCGGGCGCCGCTCGGCCGCCGCGTGCACGACGAGATCCGGCTTATAGCGACCGAAGGCGGCGCGGACGGCCGCCGCGTCGGTCAGGTCGAGCGCGGCCAGCGGTGCCTTCGCGCGGGAAAAGGCGAGCCCGGTCAAGGAGCCGCCTTCCGCCAAGGGCGCGAGCGTTTTCATGAGGGAGCGCCCCAGGAGGCCCGAGGCGCCGGTGAGCAGTATATTCATGGACCGAAGCGTAGCACGAAGCGCTCGGTTCTCAAAGCCCGCGTCCGGGCGGATATCGCCTATCTCGGATAGAGCCGTTTCAGGCTCGGGTACAGCTCCCGGTAGATTTCGTAGCGCTTGTCGTAGCTGGGGCGGGTCGTGCGGTCGGGGGCGAAAATCTTCCGCGCCTTTTTCTCCACGCGGGAGGCCGCCTGGGTGAAGGAGGAGAACACGCCCGCGGCGATGCCTCCGAGCAGGGCGGCGCCGACGACCGCGGCTTCCGTGAGGTCCAGGGACACGATGGTCCGCCCGGTCGCGTCGGCCTTGATGCGGTTCCAGTCGTCCACCATCGACCAGCCGCCGATCGCCAGCACGCTCTCGATGGGAGAACCGGTCATGCCTTCGGCGATGTCCAGGAGCTGCCGGTTGCCGAAGGCCACCGATTCGAATACCGAGCGCGAGATGTGCTCGCGCTTGGTGTGCAGGGACAGGCCGAACAGCACGCCGCGCGCGCAGGGATCCCAGACGGGGCTGCGCTCGCCGGCCATGTAAGGCAGGAATACCGGGCAGTTCTCGGCCGGGTCGAGGGAAGCGGCCGCGGCGGCCATCTTCCGGAAGTTATCGTCGCTCCGGTCCTGGTAGACCTCGTCGCGCAGCCACTTGACCGAGGCTCCCGTGGACGACATCGCCCCGTGGTAGAGCCAGCGGTCGGGCACGACGTGGCAGCGGTTCATGAAGCGATAGTCGAAGACGGGCTGGTCGGAGCAGACGGTGATGACGTTGGAGGTGCCCGCCGACTCGAACACCTGGTTGTGCTCGATGATGCCGACGGCGAAGGACGCGCAGGCCGTATCCCCGCCGCCCATGGCGACCGGAATGCCCGCGGGAAGCCCCGCCGCGATGAAGTCCGCGTTCGATAAGCCGCCGAGGCTCTCCCAGCCGGGGATCGCCGGAGGCAGCTTGTCCGGATCGACCCCGAAAAGGGCGATGAGCTCCTCGGACCAGCGCTTGGAGCCGCCGGTCTCGAAGAGGCCGGTATAGGAAGCGTTGGAATAGTCGATGCCGAAATTGCCGGTCAGACGCTTGCCGACGAAGGTATTGAGGTGGCCGTACACCGCCGTCCGCTCGTGGATGTCCGGCCGCTCTTTTTGGAACCAGAGCATGCTCGTGACCGAAGTCGAGCCGGGCATCAGCTGGTTGCGCGTCGTCTTGAACAGCTCTTCGTCGGAAATCTTGGAGCGGACGAAGGCGGCCTGCGCGAGGCTGCGCACATCCATGTAGATGATGGGGTTCGAAAGCGCGCGGCCGTCGGAATCCATCGGCGTGAGACCGGGGCACAGGCAGCTGACGCCGACGCCCCGCACGCGCGCGCCGCAGCCGGGCGCGGAAGCGAGCAGGCAGCGCAGCGCCTCGACGACGTTGCGCCAGATATCCTCGATCGGCACCTCGGCCCAGCCTTCCCGGGGCACGACCAGACCGTGGTCGCGCTTTTCCAGGGCGAAGACGGTGCCGTCTACGCCCATCAGGGCCAGCTTCACGCTGCCCGTGCCGATATCCATGCCCAGGAGCAGGTCGCCTTCTCCGCAGGCGCCGATCGGGGATGCCATATTATTTCTTGTTCTTCTTGTTTTTGGCTTCGAGATCGGCCAGGTACTCCATGGTCTCCTTGACCGACTTGTTCTGGTGGATGATGTAGCCGAGGGCTTTCACGAGGGAGGTGATGTCGTGGTACTCCCAGACGAAGCGGCCGTAGGTGACGCCGGCGGCGCCGCAGTCCATGAGGTCCCGGGTCATCTGCATGTAGTCCTCGATCTTGTTGCCGACCTCTCCACCCGCCGCGACGACGCGGCCGGGGCAGGCTTCGCAGACCTTGGCGAAGGTGTCGGGGCTGCCGGTGTAGCTGGTCTTGATGATGTCGACGCCGAGTTCGGCGCCCGCGCGGACCGCGTAGGCGACGTTCTTCCAGTTGTAGACGTCCTTCTTGTCGATCAGGTTGCCGCGGGCGTAGATGTGGGCGACCAGCGGCATGCCGAAGGAGGAGGCCTGCTTGGACATCTGGCCGAGCTGACGCAGCTGCTCGGGCTGGACGTCGCCGCCGACGATGCAGCCCATGGAGGCGGCGTCGGCGCCCATGCGGACGGCTTCCTCGACGTCGGTCACCCAGGTGTCGTAGCCGGGCTGGTAAGGGGAGAAGCTCGAGCACTTGAGGATGAGAGAGGTCTTACCGGCGTGGGGCCAGAAGCAGCTCTCGGCGATGCCCTTGTGCATGGTCATCGCATCGGGCTTGGCGGCCGCGATCGCGTCGATGGTCTTCTGGATCGGGATGAGGCCGGTCTGGATGCCGCGCGCGATCGAGTGGTCGACCGTGATCGCCAGGAGCTTGCCGGACTTCGGATTGAGGAGCCGCTTCATCCTGATTTCTTTGCCTAAGAACGCCATATCGTATCTCCTTCGCCCCCTTTGGGGGCACGCCCTCTCGGGGCCGTTCAGTTTCGCGTATGCTTTGCGCCGCTTCCCCGTGGAGGCGGCGTGGGAGTCTATGGTTGAATTACGATCTTTATGCCCGTGCCGGCCTTGGCCAGCTCGTACGCCGCGCGGAACTCGTCCAGGCCGAAGCGGTGGGTCACCAGATCCTTCACGTTGACCTTGCCCGAGGCGGCCAGGTCGCGCGACTGGAGGTAATCCAGGCGGGTCGAGGCGCTCGTGCCGTTCACGTTGATCTCGTTGTAGTGGATCACGTTGGCCTCGATCGTGCAGGAACCCGTGTCGGGGAAGCCGGCGAACAGGTTCATGGTGCCGCCCTTCCGGACGAGCTTCATCAGGTCGTTGACGATCGGGGGAACGCCGATGGCGAGGATCAGGCAGTCTACGCCGAGGCCTCCGGTGCGTCCCTTGACGATATCGGCCAGGTTCTCCTTGGTCGGGTCGACGACGAGGTCGGCGCCGAACTTGGCGGCCATCTCGCGGCGCATCGCGTTCGGCTCGCTGACGATGACCTGGTAGGCGCCCGCGGCCTTCGCGAGCTGTATGTGCATGAGGCCGATGGGACCGGCGCCGACGATGAGGACCGAGTCGGCCAAGCCCACGTTCGCCTTGCGGATGCCGTTGAGGCAGCAGGAAAGCGGCTCGATGAGGGAGCCTTCCTCAAAGGAAAGGTTCTTCGGCAGCTCCATCACGTGGCCGCCGCGCACCGCGATCGCCGGGATGCGCAGGAGCTCGGCGAAGCCGCCGTCGAATTCGTAGCCGATGGCCTGGCGGTTCTGGCAGGCGTTCTCGCGGCCCTCGAGGCAGTAGCGGCAGGCGTGGCAGGGAATGACCGGCGCCACGATGACGGCGTCGCCCTTCTTCCAGGGGCCTACGTTCCCCTTCACGTCCTCTATGACGCCGGCGATCTCGTGCCCGATCGTCGAAGGGAAACGGACTCCCTTGGTCTTCTTGCCTTCCAGGATGCGGATATCCGTACCGCAGATCGCGCAGCTCTTCACCCGCAGGAGGATATCCCCTTCCTGCAGCACCGGATCGGGAACGTCCTTGGTGACGAACTGGTTCGGCGCTTCCAAAACCACCGCTTTCATCGCAGATGCCTCCTATATCTTTTTGGAAGCCGTAGCTTCCCGCGTCTTGCTGATGCTGTCGAACGACGCGTCGTAGTCCTCGAAGGCTACGGCGGTCCACAGCGCGTCGATGATCACCAACTCCGCGATGCGCGAGGACAGCGCGTCGCTCTTGAACGCGGTCTCGCCGGCGGCGGTGAACAGCGTCACGTCGCTGATCTTCGTTATGGGAGAACGGCCGTAGTTCGTGACGGCTACCACCGAGGCGCCGTTCCGCTTGGCGATCTCGAGCGAATCGAGGATCTCCTTGTTGCCGCCCGAGTGAGAGATGCCGACGACGACGTCCCCGGCGCCGAGCAGGCTCGCGGACATCGCCTGCAGATCCACATCCGTATACGCCTGAGCCTTCTTGCCGATCTTGAGAAACTTGTGCTGGGCGTCGAGCGCCACCGAACCCGATCCGCCGGTGCCGTAGAACTCGAGCCGGCGCGCGGCGGCGACCAGCTTTACCGCCGCGGAGAAGGACCGGTCGTCGAGGACCTTGAGCGTTTCGGTGATGGCCAGGGTGTCCGATTCGAACACCTTCTTCTTGATCGCGAGCGGATCGTCGGTCTTCGCGATCGATTCGTGGATCTGGGAAGAGGGTTCCCGGACCTCCTGGGCGAGGTGGATCTTGAAATCCTGGAAACCGCGGTAGTCCAGGGCCTTGCACAGGCGCACGACCGTCGATTCGCTCGAGCCGGAGGATTCGGCCACCTCGGTGATGGACTGATGGATGACCTTGTCGAGGCCGCCGCGGATGTAGTCTGCCACGCGCTTTTCCGAATCGCGCAGCTCGGTATAGAGACCGTTGATCCGCACCAGGCAACCGGGAACCGAACTTGCCACCGTCATGCTCCTCCCTTTACGGAAAGGAGCATACCATTCGTGGAAAATTATTTCAAGTGTTTTATGTATTTTGGAAATTACTTCCAAATCTTTTTTCAACCTTGAGGCCTTCTTTTTTTCCAATAGATCGCAAGATAATGATATAATTGCTATAGCAATTTCAGGAGGAAGCAATGCTGCCGAGAGAAAGGGTCATCGCCCATTTGAAACACGAAGAGTCCGATATCGTCCCCATGGGCGAAAACCACGTCCACAGCAGCGTCGTCGAGCAGGTGCTCGGGCGCAGAGTGCTCTACGGAAGAGGATTCGACGAGCTCAACGCCTTGTGGGACGGCAGGCGGGAAGATGTGGTGAAGGATTGCGCGGCGGTCTATACGGAGCTTCCCCAAGTCCTCGGCTGGGACTACGTCCGCGTCCCCGCCTCCCCCAAGCGGAAAGAGTACAAAAAACCGAAGATGACCGGCCCCTATTCCTGGGTGGACGATACCGGCCAGGAATTCCATTTCAACCCCGACGCCGGACAGCAGATCGAGCGGAACTACGATACGGAGATGACAATAGATGATCTCCCCGATCCGGACGAAAAGTTCACGGTGGATCCCAGCGAAATGGACGCGATCAGAAGCGTGGTCGCCAACTTGAAGAAGACCCATTTCATCGTCGCGCGGCTGCCCCTGGACGGCACCTTCCCCTACAAGCAGACCGTCGGCATCGAGGAGATGCTGATCCGCATGATCACCGATCCTGAATTCGTCAAAAAGTCGGTCGAGGTCTACGTGAACCGGAGCATCGCGTACATCGAGGCCTTCCTCGACGCGGGCGCCGACGCGGTGATGCCCACCGACGACTACGCCGATAACCGGGGCCTCATGATGGGCAAGGACCGCTTCCTGCAATTCATCCTGCCCGGCATCGAGCGTCAGGCGGCGGCCGCGCACCGCAAGGGCGGCTACTTCATCAAGCATACCGACGGCAGGACCTGGGATGCGCTGGACGGCTTGGTCGGCGCCGGCATCGACGGCTGGCACGGCATCCAGCCGAGCGTCGGCATGGACTTCAAGGAGCTGAAGGCGAAATACGGCAAGAAGCTCTGCTTCTTCGGCGGCGTCAACTGCGAGGCGCTCATCGCCGGCAGCGTCGAGGACGTCGAGCGGGAGGCGAAGTACGCGATCAAGCACGCTGCGCCCGGAGGCGGCCTGGTGCTCACCAGCGGCAACGGCTTGGAGAACGGCACCAAGATCGAGAACTATCGGGCCATGATGCGAGTCAGGAAGGAATACGGCGGATACCCCATCGCGCTGTAGAGGCCGCGCAACGGCGCCCATCCGCCGCGGCGCGCCGCATGGATGCGGCGCCGGAGTGACTCCCGAGGAATCGCCCCTGCGATTCCTCCGCGGGTAGGGCGCGGCACGGATGCCGCGCGCACGGACGCGCGCGCACTGCTCACCCGCGGAATCGCTCCTGCGATTCCGCGGCGGCATGGATGCCGCGCTCTCCCGACCCGGCCGGGGAAGGCCCCTTCAAGTACGGGAAGAATAGGACGTCATCCTTGAGCAGATGGCCTATGATCACTTTGTCCACCAGAAAATTGAAGTAGGCCCCAGGGTCGATATCCCCCTTCGACGACCGATCGCGGAGAAGCGCCGATTCCCGGACCAGCTCCCGATGCCGCGCCGCATGCTCGCCGAGAGCAGGATAGCCGGAATCGGCAAGAACCTGCTCTTCGGAATCGAAATGGTTCTCGATGGATTTGAAAAGCGAATCAAGAACCGACTCCAGTTCCTTGTAAGACGCCCTGCCCATGATTCGGGCCAAGACCTTGTTGGAGAGTTCGATGAGCTCCCGATGCTCTTCGTCTATCGAGGTGCGCCCCGACCGCCAATCGTCGCGCCATAGTACTTTCGCGAGCGCATCCGAGGTCGCCGGCTGCTGAGATGCGATCACTCGGTTCCTGCCGAGCTGCTTGGCGCGGTACATGGCCTCATCGGCTCTACGGATCCAGTCCGCGCGGCTCTCGCGGTAGACCCGTTCGGCGACGCCGAAACTTGCAGTAACCGTACCGGCGATGGGTACCTGACTGGAAGCTAGGGCTGAGCGTACTTTTTCAGACAACGCAGCGGCCCCGTCCGAATCGGTGTGCGGAGCGAGGATAAGGAACTCTTCTCCTCCCCACCGATACAGCCGATCGGAATCCCGGAGCAACGATCGGGCGGTTGCGGCAATCGATTTCAGGGTTTCGTCGCCGACTGCGTGTCCCCAGGCATCGTTGACGCGCTTGAACTTATCCACATCGAATAGAATGATGGACAGCGGTTCAGCGTAGCGGTCGGACCGTTCTTCCTCGGCCCGCATGTCGCCGTCGGCCTTTGTCCTATTGAGCAGGCCGGTAAGCTCGTCGGTCGCCGCCATCTTCTCAAGCTCCCTCACCATGAGCGCCACATCGATGATCAGGACCAATCCTGCCCAAAGGATCGAATACACCATCGAGATCATGAATGTGTATATGTTCGCAGTACTGCTCTGCATAAGACGAGTGGTGACCTGGGGCTCGGCGAGAAGCAGAACCAGCCGTATAGCGTAAAGAACAACGAACAACGCCGATATCGCAAAGCCGCCTCGGTAAACGAGCACAGGGAGCTTGTGCCGCCCGGACCGCAGCGCAACGATGAATTCGGTTACCGAGAGAATTACGACCACAGACGATGCCGCGGCCCGCAGAGTGAATGAATCGAAGACGAAGGTGCTGAAAAGCATGAGAGAGAGCCAGACTGCGGCGTAGGCCCAATACCTGCGCGGCCAAGACCGGCTGGAGCCGAAACTGATGCGAAGCCCCCATGAGAGACTGAACTGGAAAAAGAAAATCAGCACGTTGGCCCCGATGACGCCGATCAACGGGTGAAATGACGATTGGAAAGCGAACAGAATGAAACCGGCATCCGCCGAAACGAAACCCAACGCGAATATGATCAGGCCCCGCTTCCGACGTATCGCTGCCAATAAGATCGTCAGAACGACGGCGACGACGCCGTTCAGCGCTATTGCGACCGACAATGTGCTCAATTCCATTGCAGGAAATAGTAGACGCTGCCCGCCACATTGTCCATCCCGGGATATGAGCGCGTAGCACCACGCGTTGAAGGATTCGTGATTATGGGGAACTTGCTGCCCCTGTCTTGCCGCGCCCTCCTCCCCCGCGATACAATCCTTCCATTATGTTGGATTACCGTTTCATCAAAGATAACCTCGACGCGGTCAAGAAGAATATCTCCGACCGCTGCATGAAAGCCGACGCGGACCTGGTCGTCCGACTCTTCGATAAGCGGGTGGAGCTCACCACTGCCCTCCAGTCCCTGCAGCAGAAGCGCAATGCCAACGCCGCGGCCATGAAGGGGAAAATGGAAGCCGACGCGCGCGCCGCGCTCATCGACGAGGGCAAGAAGCTCAAGGAAGAGGTCTCCGCCGCCGAAGCGCAGCTCGCCGAGACCGAGAAAGAGCTCGACCTCGAAGGACGCAAGATCCCGAACATGGCCCACCCGGAAGCTCCGGTCGGCAAGCTCGACACGGACAACCCCGAGGTTAAGCGCGTCGGCGTGCCGACGAAGTTCGACTTCGACCCCAAGGACCACGTCCAGCTCGGCCAGGAGCTCGACATCATCGACTTCGACGCCGCGACCAAGGTCTCTGGCACCAAGTTCTACTACCTCAAGAACGAAGGCGTATTCCTGGAGCTGGGCCTGGTGCGCTACGCGCTGGACATCCTGGCAAAGCGCGGCTTCACCCCCTTCATCACCCCCGACGTCGCCAAGACCGAGATCCTCGAAGGCATCGGCTTCAACCCGCGCGGCGCCGAATCGAACGTGTACTCGGTCGAAGGCGAAGGCGCGTGCCTGGTCGGCACCGCGGAGATCACCCTCGGCGGCTATTATTCCGACACGATCATCGCCAAGGAGAAGCTGCCGCTGCGCATGGCGGGCCTCTCCCACTGCTTCCGCCGCGAAGCGGGCGCCGCCGGCCAGTTCTCCAAGGGCCTGTACCGCGTGCACCAGTTCACCAAGCTCGAGATGTTCGCCTACTGCCTCCCCGAGGATTCCGGCAAGCTCCACGAGGAGCTCCGCTCCATAGAAGAGGAGATATTCGCCGGCCTCGAAATTCCCTTCCGCGTCGTCGATACCTGCACGGGCGACCTCGGCGCCCCGGCCTACCGCAAGTGGGACCTGGAAGCCTGGATGCCCGGCCGCAACGGCGGCGAGTGGGGAGAAGTCACCTCGACCTCGAACTGCACCGACTTCCAGGCGCGACGGCTCAACATCAAGTTCAAGGACGACGACGGCAAGAACAAGTACGTCCATATGCTCAACGGCACGGCCATCGCCATCAGCCGCGGCATTATCGCGGTGCTCGAGAACTTCCAGCAGAAGGACGGCACCGTGAAGCTGCCCAAGGCGCTGGTGCCGTACTGCGGGTTCGAGGTCATCAAGCGCAAATAAGGGGCGCACCCAACCGAGAAAAAGAGAACGGCGCGGCGGATGACGTTCCTATCAAGGCCGCGCGGCTCCCGAACGACAGTTGGGGAGCGACGTCTTCTTGTCGCGACGGTATGTTCTGGAGCTGGCTGGAATGCTGCGCATCGATATTCCGACCCTCGTCTTCCTCGCCTGCATCGTCTTCGCCACGCAGGCGATTGCGCTTCTCGTACATTATCGGGGGCGCCGCCCGTACGACGGCATCGGATGGTGGCTGGCGGGGACCATTCTGCAGGCGTTCGGCTTCCTACTGATGCTCGCCATCCGCAGCCGAACGCTTCAGGCGCTGGCCGCGCTCGCCAATCCGCTGGCGTTCACGGGCCTGCTCTTCCTCGGCATCGGGACCAAATGCTTCCTCGGGAGGCGCGCGGCCCCGGGACCGTACCTCGGCGCAGCCGCCGTTTTCCTCTGCGCCTATTTCGCATTCATCTTTGCGTACGACAGTCTGTCGGGAAGGGCGGCGGTAGTATCGACGGCGACCTTCTTCGGCGCCCTCGATATCGCGCGGAACCTCCGAACGCACCGGCAGCGGCATTTCGCGGGATCCGCCCGCTTCCTTGCGGGAATCTTCGCCTTCTACGGAATTTTCCACGCCCTCGTCGCGGCGGTGTCCGCGTTCGCTCCGCCCCTCGGCTCCTACGGCGACCTTCTCAAGGATCCGCTCCGCATCGTCCTATTCATCGTGCCGATCGTCTGCGGCATGCTTTGGACCGCGGCTTTCATCATCATGCAGAACCAGCGTCTCAACGCCGAAATGGAGGAAGAGAAGGAAAAGCTGCAGCAGGCCGAAACGGAGATCCGGGCGCTCCTTGAGGAGAAGGAGCTTCTCCTCAAGGAAGTCCACCACCGGATCAAGAACAATATGAGCACCATCGCATCCCTGCTCTCGCTCCAGGCGGGTCTTTCGCTCGACCGGGCGACCATCGGCGCCCTCGAGGAGGCGGGAAACCGACTGAGGAGCATGACCACCCTCTACGACGTGCTGTACAGGACGCCCCGGTATACGGAACTTTCCGTAAACGACTACCTTCCGCCCCTGATCGACGATATCCTTTCAAACTTTCCCCGGACCGCCCCGCTTAGGGTGATAAAGCGCGTGGACGATTTCATCTTGGGAGTAAAAAAGCTGCAGCCTCTGGGGATCATCGTCAACGAGCTCCTGACTAACGCGATGAAATACGCGTTTCCCGAGCCCGGAGACGATGAGATCGAAGTCTCTGCGACGAAACAGGATATGCGGGTCACCGTCGTCGTGCAGGACAATGGGAAAGGAATCCCCGAAGCTATGGACTTCGAAGCCTCCGCGGGATTCGGCGTCACGGTCGTGCAGGCCCTGGCGAAGCAGCTGGGCGGAAGCATTCGGATAGAACGGTCGCGGGGAACCCGCGTCGTGCTCGAGTTCCCCGCGTAGACCTTTCGTTTAACCGCGCCAAACATACATAAAAGTCAATTCCAAGTTTAAAAATACATAAATGTCGTCTTTGGCGATGCGCGTCTTTTGCAGCATTTTCGAATATCCGTTTGAGATGCACGAAATAAGCGATATAGGCCCCGCCGCGCTAATGATTTCATCAAATTTATGTCTTGTTATTATATTTTCCGCACATGGCAC
>QKCO01000017.1 GCA_003245635.1 Treponema sp. | reverse complement strand
GCCCTCGCGGCGTTCAGCGGCGTGCTTTGCCGCTGCACCGTCCCGCGGCTCCTGGCCGACGGGGTGATCGCCGCCGCCGATATCCGCCAACGGAGGCTTTATGGAAGGTCTTCATAACCAGGTCTTCGCCCCGACGACCCTGCAGGAGCTCTTCCTTTCCTGGTCCCGCTTTCCCGATTCGGTGCCCTACGCCGGCGGTACTCACCTGGTCGGAGGGCAAGGCAGCCGCAGCCTGGATCTGCCGCGCAATATCGTCTCCCTTTCAGGCATCGAGGAGCTCAGGCGCGTATCGCGCACTGAACGCTATCTCGAACTGGGCGCCGCGGTCACGCTTTCGGAAATTCTCGGCTTGGGGAAAATCGTCCCCGACATACTGCGCTCTTCCCTCGAGGAGATCGCCACCCCGCAGGTGCGCAATCTGGCGACCATCGGCGGAAACGTCTGCTGCATGCACCGCCGCCTGGACGCCTTCGCCCCCTTGGCGGTGCTCGACGCCCGCTTCGAGCTGCGCACCGCGGCCGCCTCCCGCTGGGTGTCCGCGCTCCGATTCGCCCCCGACGAGAACGTCCCGCTGCTGGACAAGATGGAGCTCCTGACCCGCATACGCATTCCGCTCGAATCCTGGAACTACAGCCTGTACAAGCGCATCGGCGGCGTAGGACTGCCGAACGAGGATACGGCGGCGTTCGCCTTCATCGCACGCACTGAGAAGGACATTCTGAGCGAAGTGCGCCTGGCGATGGCCGGCCGCAGCCTCGTGCGGGACCGGGCCATCGAGAACGATATCGTCGGGAAGAGCCTTCCGCTCAGCAGAAAGGACGCGTCGCTGTTCCGGGACCGTTGGCGGGAACGGTTCGAAGGCACCGAGGGGGCCTACCCGACGGACCTCCTGCGCGACCGCTTCCTGAACCTCATCTCGCAGTCGATTTCGGTGCTGACCGATTAGGGCGTCGCCGACCTGCGCGGCAGGACGATTTCCCCGGCGGCCGCGCCTCTATTGATCGTCTTCTTGGCCACCAGGGCGTCGACCGCCGCCTGCACCTCGGTATTGCGGAGACCGAGATGGTGTTCCGCCCAGCGCGCGAAGGCCAGCCGCTCGATCCTGAGTCCGTTCACGCTCGTCTTCCCGTTCTCGGCGCCGTACTCGGCCAGGCCCTTGAGGGTCCGCGCTTCGCGGTTCTCGGAGGCGAGCCGGCTGATCTGATCGTTCGATTTGCGGATGCGCTCGGAAAGGACCTTGATCATCTTGAAGGAGAAGTCCGCGTTGTTGCGCGCCAGAGAATAGAACAGCGCTTCGTCCATCACCAGAAGCTTCCCCGGCTTCTTCGCGATGGCGGTAGCCGAACGGGGCATGCTGTCGATCAGCGACATTTCTCCGAAAATGTCCCCTTTCTTCAGCGTGGTGAGCGTCTTGGAGGTCTCGAGGGAGGTCCGCTTCACGATCTCCACTTCCCCGTCGATGATGACGTACATGGCCGATCCCTCGTCGCCCTCGTTGAAGATGACCCGTCCTTCGGCGACGGCGACGACGTGCTTATCGTAGACTTCCTTCCGTATGGTCATAGGCAACCAATTATAGCATATCGTAAACGCCTCCGCTTCCTCCTCCACGCTTTCCGCCGCCTTCGCCGCCCTCGAATATCCGCTGCAGGACGGCGAAGCGGACCATTTCCCTGCGGGAAGCCGCGGTGATATCCCTGATGCTCCGCTCGTCGTAGCCGAGCTGCCTGAGATACTGTTCGGTCTTGCGCAGAACGGGGTACCGGTATTCGTTCATAGACGCCTCCGTATGACGGAGGTAGCGTTGAAAAAGCGATGCCGCTTTAATGAACGATTGTAATTTCGATAAATCGGTGGTAAGTTGTTCACGGATTGAACAACTTTTTCCGGAAGGGACAGCATGTTTCGGCAGCGCCCCCGCAAGGAAAAAGCCCGCCTTTTTATTCGCGCCGGCCCCCGGCGCGGCCGGAATTCGTCCAAAACAGAAATCAGAATGATAAGTACACCCTTCGATGCCGCGTACCTGGCCGAAACAGACGGACAGGACGACGCCGAGCTCTCCATCCTCGAAAACATCTACGCCTCGGAAAAGAACGACGCCGAGGTCAGGCAGCGCGACCTCGCGGCGGCTTCGGGCGCCTCCCTCGGAATGACCAACGCCATACTGAAGCGGCTGGCCGGCCGCGGAATGATCGCGGTCCGCAAGCTCAATAGCCGCAAGGTCCAGTACGCCGTCACTCCCGCGGGCGTCAACGAGATAGCCCGGCGCAGCTACCGCTACTTCAAGCGGACGATCCGCAACGTCGTCTTCTATAGAGACCGCATCGACGAAGCCGTCGCCAAATCGAAAATCCGCGGCGACCATGCGGTGCTCCTCATCGGCGTGAGCGACCTCGACTTCATCGTCGAGCACGCCTGCGACCGCCACGGGCTTTCCTTCCTGAAGGCGATCGACGGCCACACCGCCGCCGCCGCGCGCAAGGATAAAGTCCTGAGCATCTACAGCGAAAAGATCGCGCGACCCGAGAATCGTCCCGCGATGGACGACCTCTATCTTTCAACCATCCTGTCGGGCAGCGAGGGCCGCTCATGAATCGCGAATACGTATTCGGTTCCTACCGGAGCCGCCTGGTCGTCACCCGTTCGCTCCCTGACGCCGAAGCGGTCGGCCACCGGAACAACGGCGCGAAGACTCTTTTCGTCTGCGACGCCAACACCGAATCGATCGCGCGCGCGATCGCCGGGGATTCGGGCGCGGCGCTCGTCGTCCTTCCTCCGGGGGAGGGAGCGAAGGGCTGGAATTCGGTCGAGGCGATCCTCGCGGCGGCCTTGAAGGCATCCCTCGCCCGGGACGGCCTCTTCGTCGGCGTCGGCGGCGGCGTGGTCACCGACCTGACAGCTTTCGCCGCCTCGGTGTACATGCGCGGCGCCCGGCTTTCGCTCGTGCCGACCACGCTCCTGGCGATGGCCGACGCCGCGATCGGCGGCAAGACCGGCTTCGACCTGTACGGGCTCAAGAACCTGGTCGGCACCTTCCGGCCGGCAGATTCGGTGCATCTGCCGACCGACGCGCTTTCGACCCTGCCCGCGCGCGAATGGCTTTCCGGTTTCGCCGAAGTGATAAAGACCGCCATCCTTGGCGACGAGAGCCTCCTCGATACGATCGAATCTAATGTGGAGGCCTTCGTTTCCGGGCCCGCGCATCCGCTGGCCGCGGAACTCCTCCCCGACCTCGTCTCCCGCTGCGCCGCGGTGAAGGCGCGGATAGTGGAAGCTGATCCGACCGAGACCGGCGTCGAGCGCGCGCTCCTCAACCTCGGCCACACCTTCGGTCACGCGCTCGAATCTTCCGCGGGGCTCGGCCGTCTCACCCACGGCGAGGCTGTCGCCTGGGGCATCGCGCGCTCCTGCGAGCTCGGCCGTTCCCTGGCCATCACCCCGCCGGAGCGCGCCGAACGCATACTCCGCATACTAACCGCTTACGGCTATTCGACTTCCCCCCGCCACCCGGCCGGGTCGTCGGCGGACGCGATCGTCGCGGCGATGGCAAATGACAAGAAGAAGAAAGCCGGCGCCCTCCGCTTCATCGTGCCGCTTGAGTCGGGAGCGACGATCGTGAAGGTAGAGGAAAAGGCGATACGCGTACTATTGAAGGAGTCCTCAATTGAATAGAAGGCGCCTAACGGCTTCGCTTTTTTTTATCTTCATCTCGGCGATTGCCGCATTTTCGGAAAGCGGCGTTTTTTTACGGAATATCGATTTTTCCGTCGATGGCATTTCCCAGCCTTTCGCGCTGCTTAACGCAGCCGAGATAAAGGGAACTGAATCGTTCTCCGATAAAGCGTCGTTCGAGGAATGGATTGCCGATAGAACGCAAAACCTGAGAAACCAGCGCGTACTTGAGTCAGCGGATATCATCGTATCCTACGGGGCGGAGGAAGCGTCAGGGCGGATCCCTGCCGACATCGTCATAAAGGTCAAGGATACCTGGAATATAGTCGCCCTCCCCAAGCCGGAATTGAGCTCGAACGACGGGTTGATTCTCACGCTGAAGGCTCGGGACTACAATTTCCTGGGAACCATGCAGCCGCTCCGTTTCGATCTGGGCTATGAGCTCGAACCTGAATACCTGAATACCGGCGACTTCGCGAAAGGTTCCTACTTTTTTCAAATCGATTCGAATACGCCGTTCCGGGCGCTCGGTTTCGATTGGAAATTCGATTTCGATCATTCGTTCAGCTACGTATTCGGAGAACCGCTCGTTTATGCCAATACGACGGGGCTCGCGATAACGGTTCCCTACAAGACGACCGAATTCACTTTCGGCGCGTACCAAGGCACGTATTTCAACGAAAAAAACGGCGATGATTATCAAGCCGAATACGGCAAATATTATTCAGATGTATGGTACCTAGCCTCCTGGCTGGAAGCTTCCTGGAAAATACCGACCGGCCTGAAGGTCGGCCGCTTCGGAGATCTGTCGTACACACCCTCGGCGACTTTCAAGAATAAATACCGCCCGTTCGGAGATATCGGCTACGAACGGAAGGGGCCGACGTTCGACATCGATCAAACGCTGTCTTTCGAAAGGATCGACTGGATAGGCAACTTCCGTCGGGGGTTATCGGGGTCGATCTCCAACACGAATACGTACAATTTCACCCGGAAAACGTGGGACCGTTCTTTGAATTTCGAAACGATCGGGCACCTGCCGCTCGCGTCATGGGTCGGCGTTTCCGGTAGGGCCGTCGGCGCGTATCATTTCGACGAATACGACGATGCAGCCGGCTCGTATCTGCGAGGCATCGTAGACGACTCCGTATACGCGGACTATGGGCTCTTTCTCAACCTCGACCTTCCCTTCCGTCTGATCCGCTTCGTTCCGTACGAATGGTTCGGAATCAAATGGATGAAAATCTTCCAGTTCGAACAGCAATGGTCCCTGTTCACCGATTCGGCGATCGTATCGAGCGAAGAGCAAGCGAGACGCTTTACGCTTTCGGACGCGCTGGTTACCGGCGGCATCGAAGTCGTCATGTTTCCCCTGTTCATGAGGAGCTTTTACCTACGCCTGAGCCTCGGCGTGAATGCACTGGAAGCGATAGAAACCAAGACGGTTCCGACCGGCAACAACCGGGAATATTTCATCGGAATCGGACATCAATATTAAGGAACAACGATGGCTAAAATAGCGGTAATCGGAACCGGATATGTCGGGCTCGTTTCGGGCGCTTGTCTGGCGGATTTCGGCAATACGGTCACCTGCGTAGACAACAATCCGGACAAGATCGAAGCCCTCAGATCCGGGAAAATACCGATTTACGAACCCGGGCTCGAGCTTGTCGTCGAACGCAACGTCCAATCCGGCCGTTTATCGTTCTCCACAAATCTCTCCCAAACAGTGAAAGCGAACGATGTCGTTTTCATTGCCGTAGGTACGCCGCCCGCGGACGACGGCAGCGCCGACCTTCGCTTCGTAGAGCAGGTCGCAAGAGAGATCGCTCGGGCTGTCGAAAAATATACCGTCGTGGTCGACAAGAGTACGGTTCCTGTCGGCACCGGACGCAAGGTGAACGGGTGGATCAAGGAAGAACTTGAAAAGCGCGGCGCTTCAATAGATTTCGACGTCGTGTCCAATCCTGAATTCCTGCGCGAAGGTTCCGCCGTGCAGGATTTCACGCACCCCGACCGGGTCGTCATCGGCGCGGAGAGCGTCAAGGCGCGCGAAGCGATGAAGGAAGTTTACCGCGCGCTATACCTCAACGAGACTCCGTACATCGAGACGAACCTGGAAACCGCGGAGATGATCAAGTACGCCTCGAACGCCTTCCTGGCGGTCAAGATCACTTTCATAAACGAGGTCGCCAACCTCTGCGAAAAGGTCGGCGCGAACGTGCAGGACGTGTCCAAGGCGATGGGCCGGGACGGGCGCATCGGCGCTAAGTTCCTGCACCCCGGCCCCGGCTACGGCGGCTCCTGTTTCCCCAAAGATACCCACGCCATGGCCCGCATCGGACGCGATTACGGCGAAACGCTTTCCATCGTTGAAACGACGATTGAGGCAAACGAACGCCAGAAGATACGTATGGTCGAGAAGATCGAGGCAGGTCTCGGTGGCAAGGGAAGCCTCAAGGGAAAGACCATCGCCATGCTTGGACTCGCTTTCAAACCGAACACCGACGACATGCGGGAGTCCCCCGCCATCGCCGTCTGCGAAGGCCTCGCAGCCCGCGGCGCGAAGATCCGCGCGTGGGACCCCGCCGCCATGAAGGAAGCGGCCTGGCGGCTCGAGTCGATCAAGGATGCGATGTCGTTCGCGAAGGACGAGTACGATGCTATCGACGGGTCGGACGCCTTGGTGCTCATCACCGAGTGGAACCAGTTCAGGACGCTCGATTTGGACCGCGTGAAGAGCCTTCTCAAAGCGCCCTGCTTCTTCGATCTGCGGAACGTTTATAAGCGGGAAGAAATTGAGGGAAAGGGGTTCAGTTATTTTGGGGTCGGGAAGTGAGAAACGAATGAAAAGGCCATTTAGTCACGTATCCAGCGTTATCGAGATTCTCGAGCCTAAAGAAAGGTTTCGTCTGCTGCTTGTTACTCTCAGTGCAATATTTATGGCCATGATCGAAGTAATCGGTGTCGGTTCGATCATGCCTTTCATGTCCGTAGCGTCAAAACCAGAAGTGATTCATACGAATCGGTATTTGCTATGGG
>QKCO01000120.1 GCA_003245635.1 Treponema sp. | reverse complement strand
ATCAAGCGCTCCGCGGCCTGCATGAACTTTTTCTGCGCTTTCCCCGGACCGACTGCGAAAACGAGCGGATCGCCGGCACCGACGTAAGCGCGCAGAGCAGTATTGGCTTCGTCGGTTCCAGTCGAGGCTATCATCCGCGCTTCCTCCTCGATGGAAAGCAGCGTGACACCGTAGAGGTTCTGTCTGGCAAGACGCCGCATCCGATGCTCCACGTCCGTGGCTGAAAGCTTCAAGCCGCCGGCCAGCTGAGAGCGCGCATCTGCGACTTCTTCCTTTCCGAGTCCGTCCGCGTCCAGGAATCGCGCGAGTTCTTCGGCTATGCCGTCGACGAGCGCCGGCAGGGTGTCCACGGTAGAAGAGGCGAAAACGGTCCATAGGGACAGATCGGACAGAAGCGCGGGAGAAGAATAGACGGAATAGCACAAGCCGCGCTGTTCGCGCAGGGTCTGGAAAAGGCGGGAGCTCATCGAATCGCCCATGGCCGTATTGGCTGTCTGAAGAGCGAAATAGTCCTTTTCATTTTGAACGCCGGGAATCTGGAACGAGCAGAACAGCTGGACATGCTGGAATGGGACACTCCGGTAGTGCGCGCCGCTCCGATAGGGTGCAGCGGGCGCGGCTCGCTCGCAGGGCACCCGCCTCGTGAAAGCCCCGTCGAAGGCTGATTTGACCCGGGCGGCGTCCACGTCGCCAGCGACGGAAACGAAGTCCGCCGCCGAAGCGAAGCGTTCACGATAGTCGGCGTAAGAGGCATCGCGGGAAAGCGTCTTAACGTCTTCTATTTCGCCCCCTATCTTCCTGCCGAGCGGGTGTTCGCCCCATAGCAGCTGCGCGAACGCATCGGCGGCGACTTCCTCCGGGTCGTCTTCGGCCGCGGAGAGCTCGTTCTCGATGACGGTCCGTTCCCGATCGAACTCGGCGGCGTCGAAAGCGGAATCGTTGGCCATATCGACAAGGATTTCCGCCGTCTTCTCGAAGCCGTCGGCGGGAACCACGGCGTAGACCGCGACCGCCTCGCGCTCGGTGAACGCGTTGACGCTGCCTCCGAGCCGGTCGATTTCCCTCGCGATGTCGAAGGCTCCCCGTTTGCCGGTGCCCTTGAACAGCATGTGCTCGATGAAATGCGACGAACCGGCCGCCTCCGCTGCCTCGTCGCGGGAACCCTTCGCGAACCAAACGCCGACGGCCGCAACTTCCGTCGCGGCCGTCGAGTCGACGGCGCAGGACGCGCCGCCGGAGAGATCGATGCGTTCGATCAAGCCTTGCCGCTCTCCTCGATCGCGTCAATGTAGGAGAGGTTGAGGCGGCCCATCTTGTCGACCTCGAGAAGCTTCACCGGGATGCGCTGGCCTTCCTTCACCACGTCGGTGACGTTGGCGATGCGCTGCCGGGAAAGCTTGGAGATATGGCAGAGGCCTTCCTTGCCGGGCAGGATCTCGACGAAGGCGCCGAAATCCATGATCCGCTTGACCAGACCGTCGTAGATGCGGCCGACCTCGGGATCCTCGACGATGCCGATAACCGCAGCCTTCGCCTCGTCCGCGTTCTTGGAGGTCTTGCCGTAGATGGTGACCGTGCCGTCGTTTTCGGTGTTGATGGTGACCGAGTAGTGCTCGCAGAGCGCCTTGATGTTCTTGCCGCCCGGGCCGATGAGGAGGCCGAGCTTCTCAGGATCGATCTTGAGGGACGTGATCTTGGGCGCGTATTCGCTGATGATCTGCGAGGGCTTGTCCAGGGTCGCGTTCATGATGGACAGGATGTGGAGGCGTCCGCGCTTGGCCTGATCCATGGCCTTGCGCATGACCTCGGGGCTGACGCCCGCGATCTTGATGTCCATCTGGAAGCCGGTGATGCCCTTCTCGGTGCCGGCGACCTTGAAGTCCATGTCGCCCAGGTGGTCTTCCTCGCCGAGGATGTCGGAGAGCACCGCGTAGCGCTCGCCCTCGGTGATGAGTCCCATCGCGATGCCCGCGACCGGCCGCTTCATGGGAACGCCGGCGTGGAGCATGGAGAGCGTGCCGCCGCAGACGGAGGCCATGGAGGAGGAGCCGTTCGATTCGAGGATCTCGGAAACGACGCGGATCGTATAGGGGAATTCCTCGCGGGAGGGAACCATCGCCTCGAGCGAGCGGCGGGCCAGGTAGCCGTGGCCGATTTCGCGGCGTCCGGTGCCCATGCGGCCGACTTCGCCGACGGAGTACGGCGGGAAGTTGTAGTGCAGGAGGAAGCGCTCGCGCTTGTCCCCGTCGATGTCGTCGAAGACCTGCTCGTCGAAGACGGTGCCGAGCGTGGCGACCGCGAGGGACTGGGTTTCGCCGCGGGTGAAGAGCGCCGAACCGTGCGTGCGCGGCAGAACGCCGACTTCGCAGGTGATCTGGCGGATATCCTCGGTGCCGCGTCCGTCGACGCGGACTCCCTTGTCGAGGATGGAGCTGCGCAGGATCTCGTACTCCATGTCCTCGAAGAGCGCGTCGAAGAGCTTCTTCTGCATGGAATCTTCGAGCTGAGAGGCGTACTTGGCGGCGAGCTCGGCCTTGACGGCATGGATAGCTTCGTAGCGCTCGTGCTTGCCCTTGACGAAGCAGGCGGTCTGGAGGCGCGGATAGGCTTCGCCCTTGATGGCGTCCTTGTTCTCGAGGGAGAACTTCACCTCGGTGAGCGGCAGCTTCGGCTTGCCGGCGAGCTCGCGGAATTTCTCCTGCAGCTCGCAGAGCTGGCCGATGAAGACGCGCGCCTTCTCGAGCGCGGCGATCATCAGATCCTCGTCGACTTCAGCAGCGCCGCCTTCGACCATCGTTATGCCGTTCTTGGTGCCGGCGACGACGATCTCGAGGCGGGATTTTTCGATCTGCTCGTAGGTGGGGTTGATGATCAGATCTTCGCCGATGGCGCAGATGCGCACGCCGGCTACCGGGCCGTCGAAGGGGATGTCGGAGATGGTGACCGCGGCGGAAGCCGCGACGATCGCGAGCATGTCCGGAGGATTGACCTGGTCGGCGGAGATGGTGGTCGGCACGATCTGGATATCGCGGCCGAAGCGCTTGTCGAACAGGGGGCGCATCGGGCGGTCGATGAGGCGGGAGACGAGGATTTCCTTGTCCTTGGGCCTGCTTTCGCGCTTGATGAAGCCGCCGGGGATCTTGCCGGCGGCGTAGTATTTCTCGTTGTAGTCTACCGTGAGGGGAACGTAGTCGAGGCCTTCTTCGGCGCTGTCCGACGTGCAGACGGTCGCGAGCACCGCGGAGCCGGCGTACTGGGCGAACACGGAACCGTTCGCCTGCTTGGCCATGCGGCCGGTCTCGAGGATGAGGTCCTCGTCGCCGATTTTTATCGTCACTCTTTGCAGCATTGTTTCACCTTAATGAATGGGCGCTTGCGCGCTGCGCGCCGGGTCGGCGATCGCCGTCGGCGCTCAAAATGTAAAGGGCCCGGTCTCCCGCGCCGGAAGGTCCGGCGGGAAGATCCGGGCTCTTTCCGCGTTATTTGCGGAGACCGAGCTGTTGGATCAGGCTGCGGTAGGTATCGAGATCCTTCCGCTGCAGGTACTTGATCATCCTGCGGCGCTGGCCGACCAGCATCAAAAGGCCGCGCTGGCTCGACTTGTCCTTCTTGAAGGTCTTGCAGTGCTCGGTGAGCTGGTTGATCCGCTCGGTGAGCAGCGCGATCTGAACCTCCGTCGCTCCGGTATCTTTCTCGCTTTTTCCGAAGCGGGCGACGACGGAAGTAATTTCCTGTTTATTCAACGACATATCTATACACTCCTTGCAACCGCGGGTAAAAATTCGGCGTACCTTACGGCGCCGAGTCGGGAGGGAACCTGGACGAGTCCGCTATCGATGACGATATCGCACTCGGTTCCCGTATCGGAACGGTCTTTTCTGACGATCGCGGGATACCGGCCGCTGGGCGGCGCTATTCGGCGAGTCGGGCCGACATCGTACTCTTCCCGGTCAGGGCCCGGGGTTGTGGGCGTCGGACCAAGATCAAGCACGAAGTTCCGCCCGAGAAGAGCCGTAGCCTCGACGAGGTTTCCGGCCGCAATCGCGGTGCGGATGCGGCTCGAACTGACCGGAGCGCCGCCCAGAGCAACCGGGGGGACGATGTCGGTCGGGATGCCGTCACGGGCGTTGAGGCTCCGTAAACGTTCGGCATCGGTGTCGAGACGGTATCCGCAGCGAAAATCGCTGCCGACGGCCAAATAGCGCAGTTTTCCCCGGTCTTTCAACAGATCGACGAATTCCTTCCCCGATAGTTTACCGAAATCGCCGGAAAAGTCAATGAGTACGACGAAGGCCACGCCGAGCCCTTCGAGCGCATCAAGTTTCTGATCGAGACTGAAAATATTGCCCTCGAAGGCTTTAGGACGCAGCAGGGCTTTGGGGTTTTCGCGGAAGGTGAACACGCTGGGCACCAATTCGCCGCCGCGGGCTCTGATGCGGTCGATGAGCGCGCGGTGGCCCAGATGCAGTCCGTCGAAAACGCCGACCGTCGCCGCGCGCGGTTCGCAGGAAAGGGAGCCGGAAACGAAGAGGTCCCACGAAACGACGGTCATAGATCCTCCGGCCGGAGCGAGACGAAGCCGTATTTCCATTTGGCATCTTCGCGCTCTGCCGTGGCTATGAACCTGCCGTCCTCCGCCAGAAGCGCGACGGAAGGCGCGTCGGCAGCGTCCCGCAGCCAGGAAGGATCGAGCGGTTTTCCGTGCGCGACGTGGGCGAGCAGCGCAGCGGGGAGCGTCGCGACGGGCACGCCTATCGAGTCGAAGGCGGCCCTGCCGACTGGCCTGAGCGCGCCGCGGAGCGCTTCCTGCGGGTCCTCCGCGGCGTACGGATCGACGGCGTCTTCCAGGAGGAAACCGGCAACCTTCGTCCGCAGAAGCGCGGTGAGGTGCGCGCGAGAACCGCACGCGAGCGCTATATCCCGCGCGAGGCTGCGTATGTAGGTGCCCTTGGAGCAATGCACGCGCATCTTCGCCGTCGCCCCGTCGTAGCAAAGTAGCTCGAGCTCGTAGATGGTCACCGGACGAGTCTTCATTTCGATGTCGGCGCCGGCGCGCGCCAGTTGGTGGGCGCGCATGCCGTTGACGTGCACCGAGGAATAGAGGGGCGGCGCCTGCATGATTTCGCCTCGAAAAGCCTGCAGCGCTTCGGAGAGTTGCCGCTCATCGGGGGCGTCGGCCCGGGCGACGACTTCGCCTTCGGGGTCGAGGGTGTCGGTTTCTTCTCCGAAGGCGAAATCGCCGTAATAGACCTTATCGCAGCCGGTGAACCAGGGCACCAGCCGCGTCGAGCGGCCGACCAAAACGACGAGCAAGCCTTCGGCGAATTTGTCCAATGTGCCCGAGTGCCCTACCCGACCGGTACCGAACGCCTTCTTGACCGCATTGAGGGCATCGAAGGAACTGATTCCAGGCCGCTTGCGGAGCAATAGGTATCCGTCCGGTTCGGGCCCGCCTAAGCGCGAACCCCGCCTCACCTATTGATTTCCTCGATTTTCTTGACTAGGTCGAAACCTTCGCGGACGCTCAGGTCCGCGTGGAATCGGAGTTTGGGTATTTGACGTATGCGCAGCTTCGAGCCGATGTACGCCTGGATGAAGCCGGCGGCGCTGGACAGGCCGGCGACACCGGTCTCGAGCTTCTTTTCATCCTCGAAGCTCGAGACGTAGACGTCGGCGTATGCGAGATCTTTGGAGACATCCACTCGAGTGATCGATAGGAAGGTGTCGACCCGATGGTCCTTAACCTTCCCCGACACGATGAACGAGCCGACCTCTTCCTGGATCTGCCTGCCGAGCCGCTGCAGCCGATATTCCGACATGCGCCGTATCCTAGGTATCGCTCAGCTTGCGCGCGATTTCGATGATCTCGAACACCTCGAACTGGTCGCCGATCTGAACGTTGTCGAAGCCTTCGAGGCCGATGCCGCATTCGTAGCCGGCGGCGACTTCCTTGGCGTCGTCCTTGAAGCGTCTGAGGGACGCGAGCTTGCCGGTGTGTACGACGATGCCCTCGCGGATGACGTTGACGCTCGAATTCCGCTTGACCGTACCGGTGAGCACGTAGCAGCCGGCGATCGTGCCGATCTTCGGCACCTTGAAGGTGTCGCGCACTTCGACGGTACCGATCGTCTCTTCCTTGGTGTCCGGCTTGAGCATGCCTTCCATGGCCTGCTGGATTTCCTCCACGGCCTTGTAGATGACGTTGTACTTGCGGATATCGACCTTCTCGGAATCGGCGAGCGCCTTTGCCGCGGGGGTCGGGCGCACGTTGAAGCCGATGAGGATGGCGTTCGACGCGGAGGCGAGGTTGACGTCGCCTTCGTTGATGGCGCCCGGGAGCGCCTGTATGACGTTGAGTCTGATCTCCTTGGTGGAGAGCTTTTCGAGGCTGGTCTTGACCGCCTCGACGGAGCCCTGAACGTCGCCCTTGATGATGACCTTGAGCTCCTGCACCGCTCCGTCGTGGATCGTGTCGTACAGGTTGTCCAGGGTGATCTTCTTGAGGTTCTTGGCGTCCTCGAAGCGCTTGAGCTCCTGGCGTTTGTCCGAAATACCGCGAGCGGTCTTTTCGTCCTCGACGACCTGGATGGGGTCGCCCGCGTTGGGGATGCCTTCGAAGCCGAGCACCTCGACCGGCATGGAGGGCGTAGCCTCTTCGATCTTCGTGCCCTTGTCGTTGAAGATCGCGCGGACCTTTCCGGGCCAGATTCCGGCGACGAAGCTGT
>QKCO01000158.1 GCA_003245635.1 Treponema sp. | reverse complement strand
ACGCAGACCACTCCCTTCCCCTTCTGGTTGATGATCGTGTCGATCGCGAGCGCGGTCTTTCCGGTCTGGCGGTCGCCGATGATCAGCTCGCGCTGGCCGCGGCCGATCGGGATCATCGAGTCGATGGAGACCAGCCCCGTCTGAAGCGGCGTATCGACCGCGCCGCGCTCGATGACACCGGGCGCGGGGGATTCCACCGGGCGCCGGGAAGCGGCGGGGATCGGCCCCTTGCCGTCCAGGGCCTGACCGAGCGGATCGACCACGCGGCCGAGCAGCGCGTCGCCCGTAGGAACCTCCACGACGCGGCCGGTGCCGCGCGCCTCGTCGCCGGCGGCGACGCTCGCCTCGCCGGAAAGAAGCACGCAGCCTACGCCGTCCTCCTCCAGGTTGAGCACGATGCCGACCGCCCCGCTCGAAAAGTCGACCAGCTCGCCGTAGACGGCCTTCTCCAGGCCGCGCACGCGCGCGACCGAATCGCCGACCGTCGCGACGACGCCGACATTCTCCACGGCGGATTTCGGTTCCCAGTTCTCTATCTCGTTCTGGAGGACTTTCGCCAGTTCTCCGATCTCAAGCATGGTTTTCTCCTTCGGGGGCGACGCCAAGCGCGGCGGCCATCTGCTGGAAACGTTTTCGGATAGATCCGTCCACGCGTTCCGATCCGATCGTGAGCCGCACGCCGCCGATCAGAGCGGGGTCTACCCGTTCGGTCAATTCGACATCTCCGCCGTCCGCGCGCCGGGACAGCGCCGCGCGCAGGCGTTCGCGCAGCGGCTCGTCCAGCGGAGCGGCGGTTTCGGCCAGGACGCGGACGACGCCCCGCCGCGCGTCGCGCAGGTCGCGAGCGGCCGCGGCGACTTCCCCGACGCGGGACAGCCGATGGCGGCGGGCGAGCAGGCGTAGAAGGCCGACGGCCGCGCGCTGCCCCGGCGAGGCGTCGGCAACCACCGGGGCGAAGGCGGCTTCGAGCCGCGCGTCGCAGGCCTGTCCCCCCGGCAGCAGGAACGAATCGCCGGCGGACTCGATTTGGGCCGACCAGCGTTCGAGAACGGCGACCGCCGCGTCCGCATCGTCCCCGGCGCTTTCGACCAAGGCGGAAGCCCAGCGCCGGGCATCGAACGAACCCATCTACGCGGTCTCCGCTTCCGCGACGAACGCTTCCGCCGAACGGCGGGCGTCTTCCGAATCCGCCTCCCGCCCGAGCAGGCGGGAAGTCGCCGCGACGACTATCGCCGCCGCGTCGCGCCTGAAGCGCACGGCCTCGGCGGCGCGTTCGCCCGCGATCTGGGCTCGGGCCGCCTCGAGCAGGGCGGCGGCTTCGGCCTTGGCCTTTTCGACGATGACTTCAGCCTGGACGACCGCCGCCGCGCGAGCCTCGGCGCGGATGCCCTCGGCTTCCTCTTCGACGGCGGCCAGCTTGCCTTCGTAGTCGGCGAGCAGCCGGTCGGCCTTGGCCCTATCGGCCGCAGCCCGGTCGAAATCGCCCTGGATGCGCGCGGTCCGGGACGCCATGAAGGCCGTCACCGGCTTGAAGAGGATGCGCTTCAGCACGAAGTACAGGATGGTGACGTTGAGGATCGTTATGAAGAACGTTACCGAAAAATCGAGCATGGCGGCCCTCCCCCTTCGAACGGCCCCTCGGCGGGGCCGCGTACTAGCGCTGCAGGATGAGCAGGATCGAGATGACGAAGCCGTAGATGGCCGTCGACTCGGCGAGCGCGATGCCGAGGAAGAAGACGCTCTGGATTTTACCCGACGCCTCCGGCTGGCGCGAAATGGCTTCCGCGGTATGGCCTGTCGCGATTCCGATGCCGATTCCCGCGCCGAGTCCGGCGACGACCGCGATGCCCGCTCCGATGCCTACCATTGGATTCATACAATTCCCCCTGTGGTTATTCGATCGCCTCGGCGATGAACAGCGTTGTCAAAAACGTGAAGACGAGCGCCTGGATGAGCCCGTCCAGAAAATCGAAATACAGCGAAAGGAAGGGCGGAACGCCGAGCGGCGCGATCGCCTCGATGAGCAGCATGATGATGTAGGCCCCGAGGATATTGCCGAACAGCCGGAGGCAGAGCGACAGCGGCCTGATGACGAACTCCATGAGGTTGAACGGCACCATCATGGGGACGGGATAGGCCAAGCGCTTGAACCAGCCGGCGACGCCCCGGGCGCGGAAGCCGGAAAAGATGACGATGGCGATGGTCATGACGGCGCAGGCCGCGGTCACGTTGATGTCGCGCGTCGGCGGCTTGAGCTCGAAGGGAGGGACGAAGCCGAAGGCTTCGATCGGCGTCAGGACGGGGAGCACGTTCGCGACCAGCAGGAACAGGAACAGGCTGCCTATGTAGGGGACGAATCGCCTGCCGTGATGCCCGAACTGGGATTCCCCGAAGGAATAGAGTCCTCCGATGAAGGCTTCCAGGAAGATTTGGCTCTTTTTCGGGATGTCGCTCAAGCGGCGGGTGAGGAGGAGTGAGGAGATGATGAGGATCGCCATTACGATCCATGTCACGATCACCGTTTCCGTGATGGGTATCGCGAAACCGGCTACGCGCAGCGTAAAAACCGTCTTGAATTCCAAGGCGGCCATCAAGCGTTCGCCTAAATTCATATTCGATGTCCCAAACAAAATAGAGTCTTTTTTGATCCTGTTCCTTTTTTCCAATCGCGGCAAGCCGATTTCAAATGAAATAATGTAAAAAATGTAATTTTGAAAATGGATTTCAAAAACCTAACTAGCGTAAATTTCATCGCAATATCGCCACATTCAATGAAAACAGGCCCATATTTCGCAAAAGATATGCCATTTCAAGCCGACCGCTACGAAAAGCGGCAAGCGGTGGGAAGCAGAGCTAAAAGGCTTGATTTTAATTTAGCAACTACATATATTAGTAATTAAATAGTTTAGATACTTAACTAAATAGGACACGACGGATGACCATCGACAAGCAGGAAACGGCGCGGGCGCTCATGGAATCCTTCCGGACGCTCCACCGGACTATGCACAAAGCGTTCTACGGCTCGCTGGCGCCGAGCCATAAGCCGACGGCGGTCCTGGTCATGATGAGGCTCATCAAGGCCAAGAGGAGCGGGCTTCCCGGGCTGCGGGTGTCGGACATCGCGTCGGCCTTGGGCATCACGCTTCCGGCGGTCACCCAGCTGGCGACCGAGCTGGAACGCGACGGCTTCGCGCGCCGCGACATGGACCCCTCGGACCGCCGCGCGGTGCTGGTGTCCATCACCGAGGCGGGGCTCGACGCGATGGCGCCGGCTTTCGCGGAACTCGAGAACGGTTTCGGGGGGTTGATCGATTACCTGGGGGAAGAGGAAAGCGCCACGCTGGTCCGCCTGTTGGCGAAGACCGAAGGCTACTTCTCCGAAACGGCGGGCGGAACGGAGACCCGCACGGATTCACGCGGCTGAAGAAGGAAAGGCTATTTCGATGAAGATGAACGATACCCAAACGGCGCGGCGCGCGGTCGCCGCGATTGCTTTATTTTCCGTCGCCGCCGCGCTCGGCGCACAGACCGCGGCCCCCGCGACCCCGCTTACGGTCGACGAAGCCGTCCGGAAGGCGCTGGCCGCCGACGCTCGGGTGGCGGGAGCCCTGCTGGACTGGAACGCCGCCCGGAGCAAGGAGAAGGAAGCGCGGCTGCGCCGGATTCCGGCCCTATCGCTCTCGGCGAACTACACGCGGCTGAGCGAGGTGAATTCCTCGATCACTTTCGCCGGCAACACGATCGATATCCCGTCGACGGAGAACGCCTTCACGTTCGCGGCCAACCTGCAGTACCCGGTATTCGCCGGCTTCCGGCTGAAGGAAAGCGAGCGGCTGGCCGGGCTCCAGGCCCGGGGCAAGGAGATCGCCGCCGAAGCGACCCGGACGGCCGTGGCCTTCGAGACCCGCCGCGCATATTGGGAAGCGGCGCGGGCCCGGGCGAACGAGGGCATGCTCAAGGAAAACCTCGCGCTCAGGGAGCGCGAATTGACCGTAGTCGAGCACAAAGTCGCCCAGGGGGCGGCGCTCTACGCCGACCAGCTCGATGCGAAGACGCGCCGCGACCAGGCGGAAATGGACCTGGGAGACGCCGCGGAGCGGACCGAACGCTCCTTCCTGCTGCTGGATTCCCTCGTTTCAGGCGGCGACGACCGGAACGGTGCGGTTCCGGCCGTCGAACGGCTGATCCTGGCCTCGGCGCCCGACGCGCCCGCGTCGGGGGAGATTTCCGCCGACAAACTGGCCGGAACCGGCGCCGCGGACGCTTTGGTCGCCGCCGCCCTCGATACCCGGCCTGAAACGCGGTCGGCCGCGCTTGCCGCAGACATGGCCGACGCGGGGCTCCGCCTGGCCGAGGCCCCACTGTACCCGACGGTCGCGCTCAACGGAAACTACACCTTCGCCGACCCGAATTCGCGGGTCTACTTCGGGGGAGACCAGTTCACCGGCACCTGGAGCGTCGGAATCACGTTCGGCTACGACCTGGGAGGCGCGCCGGCGAACCTGGCTGCCAAGGAAGCGGCCCGGTCGACGGCGGAAAAGAGCGCCGCCGACCGGCGGCGCCAGCGTGAAGCGGTCGCGCTCGACGCGCGTACCTGCCTGTCCGCCTACCGGCGCGCCGAGCGTGACGTCGGCATGGTGGAGCGCATGCTCGGCCAGGCGCGGGAAGCGGAGCGGGTCGCGCGGACGCGCGTCGCGAACGGCGCCGCCGGGGACCTCGATCTCTTGGGAGCATCCATCTCCCGGCTCCGGAGCGAATTCACCATCTTGAACAAGCAGATAGACTTGAGGATCGCCGCGGCGGACCTCGCGCGGGCCGCCGGCCTCGGCGGCGGGGAATAGGAAGCGGAGAACGATGCTGAAGCTATTCAGGGGGCTCGCCCCCTACCGGACGCCGATAGCCGCGGCGTTCGTCGTCATCTTCGCCCAATCGATGTCGGACCTGTACCTTCCCAACCTCATGTCCGACATCGTGAACAAGGGCATCGTGAACGGGGACATCGACTACATACTGGGGACAGGTCTGCTCATGCTCGCCGTAGCGCTCGGCGGCTCCCTTTGCGCGGTGATCGCCAGCTACCTGTCGTCGCACGTCGCCGTCGGCTTCGCCGAAAGCCTGCGGGAGCGCATCTTCATGACCGTTTCCCGCTTCTCCCTGCACGAATTCGACCTGATCGGCACCCCGTCCCTGGTCACCCGGAGCACGAACGACGTCACGCAGATCCAGAACGTCCTGGTGATGATCCAGCGAATGATGGTGGCCGCGCCGATCACGGCGATCGGCGGCATGATCCTCGCCCTGCAGAAGGACCGGGGGCTCGCCTGGGTGATCCTGGTCGCCATTCCGGTGCTCGGCGTCTTCATCGGCGCGGTCGCGGCCAAGGGCTTCCCGCTCTTCCAGGCGATCCAAAAGAAGATCGACGGCCTCAACCTGATCATCCGCGAGAACCTGACCGGCATCCGCGTCATCCGCGCGTTCAACCGGGGCGGGCACGAAAGAGCCCGCTTCCGCGAGAAGAACCGGGACCTCATGGAGACATCCGTCAAGGTCAACCGGATATTCGCAGTGCTCATGCCCTTCATGATGCTGACGATGAACCTGACCGTCGTCGCGATCTTCTGGTTCGGCGCGAAGCGCATCGACCGGGGCCAATCGAACATCGGCGACATGATGGCGTTCATGCAGTACGGCATGCAGATCCTCTCGTCCTTCATTATGGCGTCGATCATGTTCATCATGCTCCCGCGCGCCCAGGCGTCGGCGGACCGCATCAACGAGGTCCTCGAGACGGAGCCGGACATCGCCGATCCGGCGAGGCCGAAAACGCCCGATCCGTCCGTACGCGGCCACGTCGAGTTCAGGAACGTCCGCTTCGCCTACCACGGCGCCGAGCAGGCGGCGATCGAGGACATCAGCTTCTCGACCGGACCGGGGGAGACGACCGCAATCATCGGCAGCACCGGATCTGGCAAATCGACCCTCGTATCGCTCATTCCCCGCTTCTACGACGTCGGCGGGGGACAGGTCTTGGTCGACGGCGTCGACGTGCGTGACATGGCGCAGAAAGAGCTCCGCTCCCGCATCGCCGTCGTGCCGCAGAAGGCGGTGCTCTTTTCCGGCACCGTCGCCGAGAACATCCGCTACGGCAAGGAAGCGGCGAGCGACGAAGAGGTCGAGCGGGCCGCGAAGACGGCCCAGGCGCTCGACTTCGTCTCCGCCATGGCGGGCGGCTTCGACGCGCCGATCGCGCAGGGCGGCACGAATGTTTCCGGCGGCCAGAAGCAGAGGCTTTCCATCGCGCGTGCCCTGGTGAAGAAGCCGGAGATCTACATTTTCGACGACAGCTTCTCCGCGCTCGACGTCAAGACGGACGCGAAGCTCCGCGCCGCCCTCAAGGCGGAGACGGGGGACGCGGCGGTCATCATCGTCGGCCAGCGCGTATCCTCCATCATGGACGCGGACCGCATCATAGTCCTCGACGAGGGGAAGATCGCCGGCATGGGTACGCACCGGGAACTGTACGAAGGATGCTCCGTCTACCGGGAAATCGTCCAATCGCAGCTTTCGGAGGAAGAAATAGCATGAGCGACGCGCGCAGACCGGGGGGAGGCCCCGGCTTCGGCGGCCGGCCGGGCATGGGGCCGATGGGCGGCGGCGGACCGGGCGGCAAGCCCAAGAACATGGGCCGGACCTTCAAGCGTTTCATATCCTACTTCGGAGCGCTCCGGACCCAATTCGCGGT
>QKCO01000146.1 GCA_003245635.1 Treponema sp. | reverse complement strand
GGTCCCGGCGCATCGCTTCGTCGATCGCGGCAACCGATGATTTCTGGGATACGAAAACGGGGATGAGCGTGTGGGGAAAGAGAACGAGCTCCCGCAGCTGGAGCAGCGGGAGCTCGTCGGACTTCGGCTTCCTGGTGAGCGCCGAAAGGAGACTCATGCGCTTTTTTGCAGGAGATGGACTTCCGGCCTTTCGGCCTTTTCGACGACGGCCCGGGTTACGACAACCCGCTTGCGGCCTTCCATCGAAGGTATTTCGAACATGATGTCCGTCATCGTCCGCTCGACGATGGCGCGCAGTCCGCGAGCTCCGGTCTTCTGCTTGATCGCCATGTCGGCGATCGCGTCGATCGCTTCGGGCGCGAATTCGAGCTCGACGTCGTCGATGGCGAGCGACGCCTGATACTGCTTGACGATCGAATTGCGCGGTTCGGTGACGATGCGCTTCAGGTCCTCGCGCTTCAGCTCTTCGAGGCACACGGTGATCGGCAGGCGCCCGATGAACTCGGGAATCATTCCGAACTTGATCAGATCGTCCGGATGCATTTCCGCGTAAATTTCGTGCAGATCCCTATCCTTCTTGGATTTGACGTCGGCGCCCAATCCCATGGGGTGTACGGTGATCCGCTGCTCGATATACTTGTCGAGTCCGACGAAGGCGCCGCCGCAGATGAACAGGATATTCGTGGTGTCGATCCTGATCATTTCCTGGTTGGGATGCTTGCGCCCGCCCTGCGGCGGTACGGAAGCGATCGTGCCTTCGACGATCTTGAGCAGAGCCTGCTGCACGCCTTCTCCTGACACGTCGCGGGTGATCGACACGTTCTCGCCTTTGCGGGCGATCTTGTCGATCTCGTCGATGTAGACGATGCCGCGCTCGGCGGCCGCGATATTGCCTCCCGCGTTCTGGATGAGCTTGAGCAGGATATTCTCGACGTCCTCGCCGACGTAGCCCGCCTCGGTGAGGGTGGTGGCGTCGGCGATGGCGAAGGGAACCTTGAGCTTGCGTGCCAGGGTCTTGGCCAGGAGCGTCTTTCCGGTGCCGGTCGGCCCGATCAGGAGCACATTGGACTTTTCGATCTCGACGTCGTCGGGCGTCTTCGCCGGATTAGCGATCCTCTTATAGTGGTTGTACACCGCAACCGACAAGGCTTTCTTGGACGATTCCTGACCGACGATGAACTGGTCCAGGTATTCCTTTATTTCCTTGGGAGTCGGAATGTCGCCGGTGAACTGCGTAGAGAGATCGTGGTCCTCTTCGACCAGTATCTTGCGGCAGACATCGACGCATTCGTCGCAGATGAAGACGTTGTCCGGGCCTGCGATAAGGCGGCGCGCCATGTCGGCGCTCTTGCCGCAGAACGAACAGGACCGTTCGGCGTTACCGCCGCTATTTCTTAAGCGCGCCATCGCTGCTCCTCGCGAGGATCGTGTCTACGATGCCGTATTCGACGGCCTCGGACGCTGACATATAGAAATCCCGTTCCATGTCCGCCGCGATCCGGGCTTCTTCCTTTTCGGCGTGCTTGGCGAAGATATCGATCGTTATCTTCTTCAAGCGGAGAATTTCCTTGGCCTGGATGCCGATGTCGCGGGCCTGGCCTTGGGCGCCGCCCCAGGGCTGGTGCACCATGATGCGGCTCGAAGGCATCGCGAAGCGCTTGCCCTTCGCGCCGCCGGTCAGGATGAGCGCGCCCATCGAGGCCGCTTGGCCGATGCAGTAGGTCTGCACGTCGCACTTGACCCACTGCATGGTGTCGTATATGGCGAGCCCCGCCGTGACGGAGCCGCCGGGAGAGTTCACGTACAGGCTTATGTCCTTCTCCGGATCCTGGCTTTCCAGGAACAGGAGCTGGGCGACGACCAAATCCGCCGTCAGATCGTTTATCTCGCCGTCGAGGAACACGATCCGATCCTTCAGGAGCCGGGAGTAGATGTCGTACGACCGCTCTCCCATCCCCGTTTGTTCGATTACGACGGGGACGAGCCCGTGCATGCGTTCATTCATGGAGTCAATTTACCCATTTTGGGCGACAAGGTCCAGATATTTGACCTTTTTGCCCTTCTTCACTTTCGTCTCGGCGAGCACGAGGTCGAACAGCCGACGCTCTTTGATGTCCTCGCGCAGGTAATCCTTCATGTCGTCGCGCTCGTAGTGCTTCTTGATCTCGTCGACGCCGACGCTCATCGAGGCGGCCATGGTCTCGAATTCCTTCTCGAGATCGGCGTCCTCGACCTTCACGTCCAGTTCCTTCATGAGGTTCTCAACGACGAGCCGGGATTTGAGCGCCTTCTCGACATCGGGCCTCCATTCGGCCATGAGCCCTTCGTAGTCCTTGCCGCTCGCGGCGAGGATGCCCATGAGCTGGTCCGCGTTGGCGTTGAAGCGCCGTGCGAGCTGCCTCCAGCGGGAGTCGAGTTCGATGCGGACCATCGATTCCGGCACGTCGATCGTCGTCGTCTCGAGGATTTTCTCGAGCAGGGCGTTCACCTTGAGCTCGCGGAGCTTGTTCTCGAGGGTCTTCTCGAGGTTGGACTTGACGTCGGCCTTGAGGTCCTCGAGCGTCTTGTACTTCTCGCTTATGTCCTGCGCCAGGTCGTCGTCGAGGGCCGGGAGCTTCTTCTCCTTGAGAGCCGTGACGGTGACGCGGAGCTTCTTAGTCTTGCCGGCGAACTCGGGATCGGGGAAATCGGCTCCGTAGGTCTTGTCGAAGGTCTTGGTCTCGTCCTTCTTCATGCCGACGATCTCGTCGTCGAACTTGAAGACGTTCTGACCCGAGCCGACGGTGAAGACGTAGTCCTGCCGTTCTCCTCCGGGAACGACCGATCCGTCCTCGGCGAGCTCGGCGTAGGAGACGGTTACCACGTCGGTCTTCGCGACCTTTCCCGCGTCGTCCTTGTCGATGACGACGGCGTTGCGCTCGCGAAGCTGTTCGAGCTCGCGGTCGATGTCCTCGGCGGCGACGGCGGCCGCGGGCGCTTCGACTTCGAGGCCCTTCCAGGTGCCGACCTTGACAGCGGGGAAGACGTCATACTCTACCGTAAAGGTCAGGTCTGAGGCCAGATCGAGCTTCGGTTCGTCCTTGACGGACGGGGTCGAATAGGGGAGAGGGCGATCCGCCGCGGCGAAATCCTCGGCCTGGAACAGCTCCTCGAGCGACTTTTCCATGATGCGGCCGAGCGCCTCGCCCTTGAGGGCGTCGCCGAACTTGCGCTCGAGCACGTCGCGGGGAACCTTGCCCTTGCGGAATCCCTTTATTTGAATGGACTTGCCGTAGCTGTTCAAGAGCTCATCGTACTGGGCTTTGACATCGGTCTTTCCGACGGTTACGGTAAGCTTGACCGCCGAGCGTTCGAGACGTGAGATTTCTTTGGATACGACCACTTCTGTTCCTCTTGCTATTGGATTCGGACTCGTCGTCGGCGCGCTACCGCCGGAGCGTCCTATACGAAAAAGGCGATCCGGTATCCGGATCGCCTTCCGCCTTCGAGCGGGAAACGGGAGTCGGACCCGCGACATCCACCTTGGCAAGGTGGCGCTCTACCACTGAGCTATTCCCGCATATGCTGTATGCCCTTCACTCGTAAAACCTGCGAGAGAAGGGACTTGAACCCTTATGCCAACGGCACCAGATCCTAAGTCTGGCGTGTCTACCAATTTCACCACTCTCGCTCTGCATCGGACGACGCGGCCGAGTGTATAGCAACACCGCCGGCGCTGTCAATATACGCGTTTCCTTCAGCCTTGCCTGACGGAAATCAAGCGGGAAGGGTGAAAAAACCGGGCGCCTCTAGGCGCCCGGTTTCGAGTTCGAGCGGGAAACGGGAGTCGGACCCGCGACATCCACCTTGGCAAGGTGGCGCTCTACCACTGAGCTATTCCCGCAAAAGGCGGACTTCCTTGCGGAAGTCCGTTTGAGCCGCGAAGGGATCGAACCTTCGACCCGCAGATTAAGAGTCTGCTGCTCTACCAGCTGAGCTAGCGGCCCATGTTGTCATTCGTCGTCGACGTGCGGCGCACTTTCTGCGTCCGACAGGATTCGAACCTGCGACCTACGGATTCGAAGTCCGTCGCTCTATCCAGCTGAGCTACGAACGCGTGCGCTTTACGCTTCCGCATCGTGTTAAGACCGGAAGGGTGGATGACGGGGCTTGAACCCGCGACATCCAGAGCCACAGTCTAGCGCTCTACCGCTGAGCTACATCCACCATCGAACTGACGAGAGGTAATATGCCGGAAACGCTAAAAAGAGTCAATATGCTTTGAAATCTTTTTTCGTCGTTCCGCGTATCGCGAAAAATCTCTATTGTCTTCTTTTTGCCGCCGATAATCGTATCGAGGTACCGCGTTATGGATACGTACGGAAATTTGGCGGCGCGCTGCGCAGACATTCTCCGGCAGGAAACGGCGCTGCTCGAGCGCCTGGGCTCCGCCCAGGAATCGGTGCGCCGCGCCGCGTTCGCGCGCGACTGGTCGAATATGGATTCGCTGCTCGCCTGTCTGGATGAATACGGCAACTCGTTCGAGCTGCTCGAAGCCGAACGCGTTCGGATATTCTCGGAATTGGGCGATGGGTCGAAGAATTCGGGGAGCTTCTACGCGATCGCCGCCCGCCTGGAGAGTCCTCAGCGCAAGGAACTGACCGAATTGTACCGTCGGCTCAAGCTCGACACGCTGAAGGTCCGTCTCGCCAACGATGCGTTGTCGTCCTATCTGAATGCGGCCCGCGCGACCCTTTCGGGGTTTCTCGACGCGGCGTTCCCCGACCGCCGCGGTAGGATCTATTCGCGCCGAGGCGCGGCCGTACACGCGGAAATGCGGTCGATCGTGATCGATCGTTCGTTTTAGGAAGGAAGAGCCATGCAGTCCACTTTCACCGGCATAGAAATCGGCAAGCGCTCGGTCGTCGCCCATCAGCAGGCCATGGCGACCACCGGCCATAATCTCTCGAACGCATCGACGGAGGGTTATTCGCGCCAGCGCGTCGAATTCTCGCCGTTCGAGCCGATATACCTTCCGGGGCTCAACCGGGAAGAGACGCCCGGGCAGATCGGGCAGGGAACGGTCGTTGAGCGCATCGAGCGCCTTCGGGACGGTCTGCTCGAGAAGCGGATAGTATCGCAGGCGAACGGCGAAGGATTCTGGGATACGCGGGACAAATACGTGCTGATGCTCGAACGCATCTACAACGAACCCGCAGACGTTTCCGTCCGCGGACGGATGGACGCGTTCTGGGATTCCTGGCAGGAACTTTCACTGCACCCGGCCGACGCGGCGCCCCGGCGGGCGGTGCTCGAGCGCGGCAAGACGCTCGTCGACGCGATCCACGAACGCTTCAAGGGACTTTCCGGCATCCGCGACATGCTCGAGCAGGATATCCAGGGAACCGTCGCGCAGGTCAACGACATCACGACGCGGATCGCCGGGCTGAACGAGGAAATCCAGAAGATCCGCGCCCAGGGCGACAATCCGAACGATCTCTACGACCGGCGGGACCTCTTGGTCGAAAAGCTCGCGGGCATGATCAATATCGAAACGGACCAGCGGGATCCCGACGAATTCATCGTCCATACGAACGGCAACGTGCTGGTGCAGGGGCGGGTGCACCGCGATTTCGGCCTTGAGTCCGGCATCGATACCGAGGGCTTCTCACGGATAACGTGGAAGGAATCGGGCGAGGAAGCCCGTTTCTCGGGCGGCAGCCTCGCGGCGATGGTGGAGCTGCGCGATCGCGACGTGCGTTCCGAGATACAGAGCCTGGATTCCCTGGCGATGAACTTCACCGATCTGGTCAACGACGCGCACCGCGCCGGCACGGGCCTCAACGGGCGGACGGGCATGGACTTCTTCGTCGAGCGCCCCTTCGTCACGAACGTGGCGGGCAACTACGACCGGAACGGGGACGGACAGTACGACTCGACCTACGTATTCCGCATCTCGGGCGCGAACAAGCTCGAAGAACGGGCCCAGATCGGACTCGAGGGCCGCATGACCTTTTCGGGCGCCGACGGGAACGTCGAGGTCCCCTACTATCCGACCGATACGGTGGCCGATGTGGTGGCGCGCATCAACAACGCCGGATCCGAAGTCGTCGCTCGGCTCGACCGGGAAGGGCGGCTCTCCCTCAAAGGGACCCCGTCCTCCGATCCGGCCCGTCCCGATTTCGTCATCCGCCACGTGGAGGATTCCGGACGCTTCCTCGAAGGCTACGCGGGCGTGCTGGCCCAACGGGGGCCCGACGGCGCCTTCGACTGGGCCCGCGCCGACGGGGTGCTTTCCCTCACCGGCGGAAGCCTCGACTACGCGGTCGCGCCGGTCGCGCATCCTTCCGGGTGGATAGAAGTGAACCCGGCGCTCGTCAAGGATCCGATGACGATCGCGGCCGGCTACGGCGAGAACGGCAAGCCGGCGCACCCGGGCAACGGGGAGGCCGCCCTCGAGATCGCCTCGATCCGCAATTCGCCGGTGATGGTCGGCCGCCTTGATACCTTCGACGACTATTTCGCCGACGCGGTGGCCCGCGTCGGCCTCATGGGCGAGCAGTCGAACCGGGCCCTCGAGTCCCAGAACCTCATCATGAAGGAACTGCGCGATATGCGCGAATCGGTCTCCGGGGTCAATATCGACGAGGAGCTTTCGCAGATGATCAAGTACCAGCACGGCTACGCGGCTGCCGCGCGGTTCGTGTCGACGGTGAACGATATGCTCGACACCATCATCAACCGCATGGGAGTGTGACGTAAATGAGGCGC
>QKCO01000075.1 GCA_003245635.1 Treponema sp. | reverse complement strand
TGGAAAAGGTTGTTCAGGCTGAGCCTATCCTCGTCGCGGCCCGAGTTGACGAACAGGGTCGACAGAAGCGGGTAGAGGATCGAGTGGCCGGTGCCGTAGATGACGCCGATCGGCGCGAGCATCGCAGCGCTCTCCAGGCCGAAGGTCAGCGCGAACGCGGTGGCCATGAGCGAATAGCAGGCGCCGATGAGCACCACCGGGCGGGTCCGTTCGAGCGGTCCGCCGAGGAACAGCCGGATCAGGATCGCGACCGCCGAGAAGGTGAAGAAGAAGAGCGAAACGGTCGGGATGCCGAGGCGCAGGCGCGTGAGGTTGACCAGGAACGTGGCGAACACCGCGTAGGCGCCGCCCAGGATGAAGGACAGCGGGAAGAGCGGCGCCGTCTCTTTTCGACCGAGGAGCGTCCGGATCGGCGTCCGGGGCGCCGCGGACGCTTCCGTATGGTACTTGTGCCGCAGAGCCGGCAGGAGCCCGGCTGCCACGAACAGGGCCGCTCCGACGAACAGCCAGCGGGCGCCGAACCGGGAAAAGAGCGTCTCTCCGAGAAACGAGCCCATCGGATTCGCGATCAGGCCCGAGATGCCGTAGATGGCCATCCCCGAATAGCGCCGCTCCCGCGGCAGCAGTCCGAAGGCCTCGGAGTACATGACCGAGAAGCCCATGCACGCCTGCAGCGAGGCGACGGCCTTGAGGATCAGGAGCGCCGCGAGGCTGTCGAAGAAGACGAGGGACAGCGCCGCCGCGGCCAGGGCGCCCACGGCGCTTCCGACCACCAGCCGCTTCTTGCCGAGACGGTCGGCGTAGGCGCTGAGCGGGATAGCGAGCGCCATCAGGAGCAGCGAGTTGAGGTTCATGTAGAGGCCGATATAGGTCTTGCTCGCGCCGACCGAAACGAAGTGGTCGGGGAGGACGTTGAACGTGTTGAGGGCGGCCAGAACGCAGAAATTCTGGAAGAAGAGGGACAGGAACGGCTTGTTGAAGACGGTGGGGCGCAATCGGGGTTCCTTCGGCTTCGGAAGCGCGCGGCGGCCGAGCCAGCTGTGCATGCAGTATACTATATCGGCGGCTTCTTGCATCCCTGCTAATGACGATTCCCCGACATTCCGAAAATTTTAAGATGAACTATAACGCAGAGCCGTCGGGGATGATGGATTTCGAGGATGCCGGTCTGGTCGTCAGGATCAGCAGGATTTCCGCCTGGAAAGCGTTCGCCGCCGCGGCGCTGCTGACCTTCGTCATCGGATACGCCGACACCCTGGTCTCGAACGGGATCTCCTTCTCGATCTTCTACCTGATTCCGGTCACTGCGGCCGTCTTCCTTTCCGGAAAGCGCATGGGAACGATCTTCTCATTCATCTGTTCGGCTGTCTGGTTCTACGCGGAATACGGGGAAGGATACGGCCGCATCGGCGCCGCGGCTTCGATCTGGAACGGCCTGGTCCGCCTGGGCTACTTCGTCTTCCACTCGTCCCTGCTCGCGACGCTGATCGAGTCGATACGCACCGTCAGGGAAACGGCGTTCCGCGACCCGCTGACCAAGGCCGCCAACTGGCGGTATTTCGAGGAATACGCGAACAAGCGGATCAAGGCCGCCGTCCGCGACCGGCGCAAGCTCGCGGTCGCCTACCTCGACTTGGACAACTTCAAGAAGGTCAACGATACGCTCGGGCACGGCGTCGGCGACCAGGTGCTCATCGAAGTCGCGCGCGCCGCCCAGGACTGCATCCGGCCGAACGACCTGTTCGCGCGCCTGGGCGGGGACGAGTTCGCGCTCCTTTTGGACGGCACGGATATGGAGTCCGCGCGCGAGGTGCTGGAGCGGATCAACGCGGAGGTCCTGAAGACGATGGCCGAACGGAAATGGGGCGTCACCCTCAGCGTCGGCGCGATGGTCTTCGCCGTGCTCCCCTCGACGGTCGGGCCGATGCTCAAGGCCGTCGACGACCTCATGTACGAGGTGAAACGGGGCGGCAAGAACGGCATACGGCTCGCCGAGCAGGGCGCGGGCGGATCAGCCTAGCGCCTCCGGCAGGCTCTCCACGAAGGCCCTGATCTCGTCGCGCACGCGGCGGTAGTGGCCGAGCGCTTCCTCCTCGGTCTTGGCGGTTTTCGCCAAGGCGGGCGGGTCTTGGAAGGAATGGTGGATCACTTTCGCCTTGCCGGGAAAACGCGGGCAGGATTCGGCGGCGTGGTCGCAGACGGTGACCACGTACTCGATGCCGGCGTCCAGAAGTTCGTTCACATTTTTGGAGCGGTGGCCGGAGATGTCGACGCCCGCTTCCTTCATCACGCGCACGGCGTTCGGATTGAGTCCGTGGGTCTCGATGCCGGCGGAAAATGCCTCGAGGACGTCTCCCTTGAGCGCGCGCGCCCAGCCTTCGGCCATCTGCGAACGGCAGGAATTGCCGGTGCACAAAAACAGGATCTTCTTCTTGGTCATGATTCCCCCTCGATGGTTCCGGCCGCCGCCGTTTGCGGCAGCACGCAGGACAGACCGCGCCGCGCGTCGTCCACGATGACGTCGTCGATGCAGTGTATGAAGCCCATGATGCAGGGGCAGCGGAGCGTGTAGCGCACGTGCTTGCCGTCCCTCCGGTCGTCGACTAGTCCCGCCTGCTTCATCACCGCCAGATGCTTGGAGATGGTGGACACGTCGTCTCCGACCGCGTCCACGAGCTCTCCGACCGACGCGTCCCCCGCGGAAAGCCGGGCGACCATGTAGATCCGCGTCGGGTGGGCGAGCGCCTTCAGCACGCGGGCGCGCGTTTCCGCGAGTCCCCGCTCCTGGTCCGTCATCATGGGGGTACTGTCTAATATTTAACAAAACGAGTCAAGATTTTCTGTTGACATTATTTGGTAATTTTACCAAATTACCAAATATAAATGAGGAGGCCGCCGTGGCTGAAAGAAAAATCGGCTTTTTCGCCAAATACCTGTCTTTGTGGGTCGCCTTGTGCATCTTCGCCGGCGTGGCGATCGGCGTGCTGCTTCCCGGCGTCCCCGCGGCGCTCGGCAAGCTCGAATACGCGCGCGTGTCGATACCGGTCGCGGTGCTTATCTGGCTCATGATCTACCCGATGATGCTGAAGGTCGACTTCAAGAGCATCGTGAACGCCGGAAAGAAGCCGAAGGGGCTTCTGGTCACCCTGGTCGTCAATTGGCTGGTGAAGCCGTTCACCATGTACCTCATCGCCTGGTTCTTCCTCAAGATCGTGTTCCGGCACTTCATCGGCGTCGAGCTTTCAAGCGATTACCTGGCCGGCGCGGTGCTGCTCGGGGCGGCCCCCTGCACGGCGATGGTCTTCGTGTGGAGCTATCTGTCCGACGGGGACCCCGGCTACACGGTCGTGCAGGTGGCGGTCAACGACCTGGTGATCCTGGTCGCCTTCGCGCCCATCGTCGCGTTCCTCCTCGGCGTGGGCGACGTCCGGGTGCCGATGGATACGCTGCTGCTTTCGGTGGCCCTCTTCGTGGTCATTCCGCTCGGCGCCGGGTTCCTGACCCGGAACGCGCTGGTGCGGCGGCGGGGGCTCGAGTGGTTCGAAGGCGTTTTCTGCAAGAGGTTCGAAGGCATCACCGAAGCCGGCCTGCTGCTGACGCTGGTCATCCTCTTCGCGTTCCAGGGAAAGACGATCCTTTCGAATCCGCTGCATATCGTCCTGATCGCCGTTCCCCTGGTGATCCAGACCTATTTCATCTTCTTCCTGGGCTACGGAGCCTCGAAGGCCTTAAAGATTCCCTACGAGGTCGCGGCCCCTTCGGGCATGATCGGCGCTTCGAACTTCTTCGAGCTCGCCGTCGCGGTCGCCGTGAGCCTGTTCGGCCTGTCCTCCGGCGCCGCGCTGGCGACCGTGGTCGGCGTGCTGGTGGAGGTGCCGGTAATGCTGAGCCTGGTGAAGATCGCCCGCTCTACTCGCCGAGCCTTCGTTTCCGGTTGAGCAGGACCGCCCCTTCCGCGCAGGCCGCCAAGTCGAGCACGCAGGGGGCGATTAGCCGGTATTCGACCAGCGTGCCCCGCTTCTCGTCTCCGATGAGGCCCGCTTCGCGCAGCTGGGCCAGGTGCTTGGAGGCGACGGACTTCTCCACGCCGACCTCCTCCGCCAGCTCGCAGACGCACCAGGGCTTCGCGCGGAGCTTTTCCAGCATCAGCACGCGCACCGGGTGCGACATCGCCTTGAACATGTGGGCGCGCAGCTCGCAGCGTTTCCGTTCTTCATCGGTCATACCGTAATAGTTGCAAAGTTGGGAAACTTCGTCAATAAGCGCTTGACGCTTTGTGGCAAAGTTTCTACTATTTGCAACAATAAGGCGGACGATCCCGGAGACCGGCCGCCCTCCGGAGGTTTCCAATGAAGATTCAGATTTTGGGCATGGGCTGTCCCAAGTGCAACGCGCTCGAGAAGAACGCGCGGGACGCCGCCGCCGAACTCGGCCTGGCCGCCGAGTTCGAGAAGGTGAACGATATCGACCGCATCCACGACATGGGCGTCATGATGACCCCCGCGCTGGCGGTCGACGGCGACGTGAAGAGCGTCGGAAAGCTGCTGACCAGGGACCAGATCGCGGCCGTGCTCAAAGGCGGCAAGTGATGGCGCTCAATCAGAAATCCGCGCAGCTCCTGTCGATGGCGACCATGGTGCTCATCATGACCTGCGTCGTCGTCGCGGTCTCAACCTTCGTCAATTTCGGTCTGGCCGAGGGATTCCCTTTCCGCTTCCTCCGGGGCTGGCTCATCGCCTTCATTATGGCGTTCCCCATCGTCGTCTTTCTCATGCCGAGGCTGCAGCGCTTCTTCATGGGCATGGTCAAGGGGAAGGTTTAGAATGGCTTGTTCGTGCGGATCCGATCAGGAAACGAATCTCGTCTACGCCTGCTCGGGGGCGGCCAATACCGGTCTGCTCGCCGACCAGGTGATGCGCGCGCTCATCAGGGACAAGGTCGCCTCCGGCACCTGCCTCGCGGCTATCGGCGCGGACCTGTCCGGTTTTCTCCAGTCGGCGCGGAACGCGACGCGCAATATCGTCATAGACGGTTGCCCGGTTGCCTGCGGCAAAAAGACGTTCGAGAACAAAGGATTGCCGTACAAGCATTTCGTGATGACGGATTTCGGAGTCGAGAAGGGCAAGACCGCCATCACCGGCGATATCATCGAAGAAATCGCCGCGAAGGTGGCGACCCAGGCCAAGGCGTAGGCGATGGCGAAAAAGGAACTGACGCCCAACAAGGCGCTCTCGCTCGTCGCGCTCGTCTTCATCGCGGCTTACTTCATCCCTTTCGACGCGCCGAAGGTCGCCGGAGCCGTCCAGGAAGCGTTCCTCATGCTGAGCGATTACGCCCGGCAGCATGTGATCCTTTGCCTCGTTCCGGCGATGTTCATCGCCGGGGCGATTACGGTATTCCTGAATCAGCAGGCGGTGATGCGCTATCTCGGACCAGACGCCAAGCGCCCGGTCGCCTACGGCGTGGCCTCCGTATCCGGCGCGATTCTGGCGGTCTGCTCCTGCACGGTGCTGCCGATCTTCAAAGGCATCTACAAGAAGGGCGCGGGACTCGGGCCGGCGGCCGCCTTCCTGTACTCCGGACCGGCGATCAATATCCTGGCGATCGTCCTCTCCGCCAAGGTTTTCGGCTGGAAGCTCGGGACGGCCCGCGCCGTCGGCGCCGTCGTGTTTTCGATAATCATCGGCCTGGTCATGGCTTTCGTCTTCCGCAAAGACGACGCGAAACGGGCCGCCGACGCGCGGCTGTTCGCCGCTCCCGACGAGAAGCCGCCGCGCAGCCTGGCCCAGACTGTCGTCTATATGGCCTCCATGGTCGGCATCCTGGTTTTCGCCAACTGGGCGAATTCCAGGGGCGGAAGCGCCGTGTGGGACGCGATCTACGGGGCCAAGTGGTGGATCGCCGGCGGCTTCGCCCTCGTCCTCGCCTTCACGATCGTCCGCTGGTTCAACCGGGACGAGCGCGTCGAGTGGGTCGTCGCGACGCGGGATTTCGCCCTCCAGATCCTGCCGCTCCTCTTTGCCGGCGTTCTGGTAGCGGGCTTTCTGCTCGGCAGGCCGGGGCACGACGCGCTGATTCCGTCATCCTGGATCGGCGGCCTTCTGGGCGGCAATTCGCTGTTCGCAAACTTCTTCGCTGCCCTGGCGGGAGCGCTCATGTACTTCGCCACCCTCACCGAGATTCCGATCATCCAGGGGCTTCTGGGCGCGGGTATGGGGCAGGGGCCGGCTTTAGCCTTGCTTCTGGCGGGACCTTCATTGTCGCTGCCGTCGATCCTCGTCATCAGCGGAGAGCTCGGCTGGAAGAAGACGGCGGTCTACGTGGCGCTGGTGGTCGTACTCTCGACTGCGGCGGGGCTCGCGTTCGGGGCCGCGGCCTAGCGCCGGCCCCGAACGCTGAAGGCTAGGCCTTCAGCAGGCCCGCCTCGTCCAGGATCTCCGCGGTCCAGCGCGCGACGGTGCCGACGACGCTGGTGCACTTTTCCGTATGGGCGCCCGCGGCGTCGAATTTCACCAGCTCGTCGGGGTCCTTGATGTAGAAGGGCCGGCCCATGATCTTGGTGTGCACGCGCGAGCAGGTGACCGTGCCGTATTCGGCGACGAAGCGCGCGTGCAGCTTGCTCACGAGCGCGGAAGTCTGCGCGCGGATCTTGGCGGGGTCGGCGAAATTGTCCCGCTCGCGGCCGATGTGCCAGGAAATCATCATCGCGCCTCCCGCGTAAGCGCCGCAGTTGCCGTCCGTCTCCTGGGCGACGCCGCCGGCGAGCGCGGTGGCGCTCTTGAAGATCGCGT
>QKCO01000105.1 GCA_003245635.1 Treponema sp. | reverse complement strand
GAAGCCTTTACGTACTACGCCGAAGTTTTCAAATCAGAAATCGCTTCGATTCAAACCTTCGGAGAAACTCCTTTCGCGGGCGACGTCCCCGAAAGCGCGAAGAACAAGATAATGCACGTCCAGCTGCCGCTGACCGAAGTCGTCCATCTTATGGGAAGCGATGTCGTTGAAGGGTTGAGCCCGCCGGTTCCCTTCGGTACGAACTTCAACGTAATGGTGGTTGCCGTTGACAAAACGGAGGCCGATCGAGTTTTCAAAGCCTTGTCCGACGGAGGGGAGATAACGATGCCGATCGGCAATGCGCCCTGGGGGCCTTACTTCGGCATGTGCCACGATCGCTTCGGTATTCCATGGATGGTCAGCCTCGATAGTCCCGCTTAAGCTTCGCTTTCAGGGATGCGAAGCAGCTTCGAGTGAATCGTGAGAGTCGTTATTCGCAATTCGTGATTCACTCTACGCATTTTGCGTATTTTCAACGCTGCCGGCAGGATCTATATTTGATTCATGGCGATCAATGCACAGCAATTCCTCTCCGATCCCGTTGCGGCGCTGCCGGGATCGGATCATCCGCGGATCATCTTCGGCACCAGCGCTCTGGGAAATCTTTACCAGGTCCTGCCCCGGGCGGAAAAGCAGGCCATCGTCCAGGCATGGTTCGATACCTGCCCCTCTCCGGTGGTGCTCGACAGCGCCGGCAAATACGGCGCGGGGTTGGCTCTGGAAAGCATCGGACGGGCGCTTGGGGACGCAGCCATCAAACCGGACCAAGTCCTGATCAGCAACAAGCTGGGCTGGATGAGGACTCCTCTGACGGGGCCCGAGCCGACTTTCGAACCGGGGATCTGGAAGGAGATCGGGTACGACGCCCGGCAGAACTTTTCTGCACGGGGCATCGTCGAGTGCTGGGAGCAGGGCAACGAGCTACTCGGCGGCGGATACTCCGCGCGCATCGTCTCCTGCCACGATCCGGACGAGTTCCTAGCCGCTTCGGGCGATGAAGCTGAACGAGCACGCAGACTGGCGCTGATACTGGAATCATACGACGCCCTGTTCGACCTCAAGCGCAAGGGATATGTTGACGCGGTCGGCATCGGCGCAAAAGACTGGCGGGCCATACGCGAAGTGAGCCGCCTCCGGAAGCTCGACTGGGCCATGTTCGCCTGCAGCTTCACCGTGCATAACCATCCGGAGGATCTCGTTTCCTTCATGAGCGAGCTGGCCGCCGCCGGTACCGTGATCGTCAATTCCGCGGTTTTCAACGCCGGTTTTCTGACCGGCGGCCGCTACTACGACTATCGGGTGCCGGATCCCATCGCCGAAGCGGATCTCTACCGCTGGCGGGAGAGCTTTTTCGCCCTCTGCGGGGAATTCGGCGTTTCCCCCGCCGCCGCCTGCGTCGAGTTCGGTCTGCATGCCGGTCCTGTTTCCTGGCTGGCGCTGAATACGGCCAAGGCCGACCGGGTAGCGGAGAACGTGGCATCCCTCTGCCATCGCGCGCCGGCGGCGTTCTGGGAGCGCATGCGGGAACAGGGCTTGGTTCGGCTGACGCCATGACGCCGCGCATCGACAGCCATCATCATCTCTGGCGTTTCGATCCTCTCGAGTACGGATGGATCGGCCGAGATGAACATCCGCTGCGCAGGGATTTCGGGCCGGCGGAACTTGAAGCGGTCGCTGCCGAGGCGAACATCGACGGTACCATCGCCGTGCAGGCAAGGCAGAGCCTCGAAGAGACCCGCCGGCTGCTCTCGCTCGCCGCGGACGGAGGCCGCATCCGCGGCGTCACCGGCTGGATGCCTCTTGCATCCCCTGCCGTCGGAGATCTTCTGGCGGAGTTCGCGGACAATCGGCTCCTCAAGGGGCTGCGCCATGTGGTGCAGGACGAACCGGACGATGATTTCCTTCTGGGCCGGGAATTCAACCGGGGCGTCGATCTATTGCGGAATCATAACCTGATTTACGAAATTCTCGTTTACCAGCGTCAGCTGCCATCGGTGGAACGGTTCGTCAAGCTGCACTCGGATCAGCCCCTGGTGTTGGACCATCTGGGAAAACCGGCGATCCGGCAGAGCGGATTCGCCGAATGGGCCCCGCTGATCAGGCGTCTGGCGGAGTTTCCCAACCTCGCCTGCAAGCTTTCGGGTCTGGTCACCGAAGCGGACCCCGTCCGCTGGACACCCGAGGAGCTCACGCCCTACATCGAAACGGTGCTGGAGGCCTTCGGCCCAGAACGCCTGATGTTCGGCAGCGACTGGCCGGTCTGTCTTCGCGGCGTAAGCTATAGGGGTTGGGTCGAAACGGTCGAAACGTTTACGGAACGGCTTTCGCCGTGCGAGCGCGCGATGATCATGGGCGGAACCGCCGTCCGGGTGTACGGACTGGCTCCTGCTCCTTAAGCCTCTTCGCCCTTCAGCTCTTTCTATACAAGACGGCATTACTGTATAATCGGACAGCGTAATTGGATTGGAAAAGGGCAGCGCAGCATGCAGAAAATAATCCAGATGATGCTCGATTCCGGACGGGTCGGCGTCGAGCTTTCTTTGTATACGATATTGCCCATCATGGTCATTATGATGGCGGTGATGAACGTATTGGATAAAAAAAACGTCTTGAATTGGATCGCGAGAAAGATCAGTCCGTTCATGGCGTTGTTCGGTCTTCCCGGTTTGGGCGTTTTCGCCATCCTGCAGATCCTCTTCATCAGCTTCGCCGCGCCCGTGGCGACACTTCGAATAATCGATCGGGATGAAACCATCTCGGATGCATCCTTAGCGGCGACGCTCGCGGCGGTTCTCGTGATGGCCCAGGCCAATGCCGTATTCCCGCTGGCCTCGGTCGGGCTCGATTTTCCGATCGGCGCTGCCACTTCCTTGGCTGGCGGTTTGATAGCCAGCCTGATCGCATTTAAGCTGAGCTCGAGGGGAGCCGCATCGGCGGCGCGGCACTTGAAGGCGGGCGGCGAGGGCGGGCATGAAAATGAAACCAAGCGCGCGGAAGAGGCTAATGACCCAGCGAATCTCGGCGGGCAGAAGAAAAAGCTGATCGCTCTTCTATTCGAAGGCGGGGAGCATGGGCTGGCCATCGTCCTCAAATCCATTCCGCCGCTTATCATCGCCGTTTTCATGGTCAATATCTTTAAGCAGATAGGCGTCATCGGAATACTCGAGAAGCTGCTTTCGCCTTTTCTAACGGTTATCGGCATCCCCCGCGTGACGGTTCTGCCGATCGTGACGAAATTCATCGCCGGCGGAACAGCCATGATGGCGATCATGCTCGATGCGGCGAAGCAGGGACTCATGTCCGCCGCTGAGCTCAATCGCGTTGCCGGCTTTACGATGAACCCGCTCGACCCGGTCGGCCTTGCGGTTCTTATCGCCGCCGGTCCGCGGGTGGCGAAGGCTGCGAAGGCGGCGCTGCCGGCGGCCGCAGCGGGGATACTCGTTCGAGGCCTTCTGCACCTGATCATCTTCTAGCCCGGCGGCAAACGGTAATCTGCACCTTATTTAAAAAGTCGGATACACAAGAAGCGCGGAACGCTATAACATGGTGCCATGAACGTATGCGTATACGGCGCCGGCGCGGTCGGCGGCATCATCGGCGCTTGTCTGGGGGCGGCCGGCTGCGAGGTTTCCGTCGTCGCCCGCGGCGCCGCGCTGAAAGCGATAAAGGAAAATGGCCTGCGTGCGCGGCTTCCTGAGGGAAATTTGGCCGTTCCTGTCGCGGCGGTCGAGGATTCCGCGGCGCTCGGTCCGCAGGATCTCGTAGTCGTCGGCGTGAAGGGGCCCGCGCTCGCGGAGATCGCTCCGAAGATGGCGCCGCTGGTCGGGCCGGAAACGATCGTGCTCCCCGCGATGAACGGAGTTCCCTGGTGGTTCTTCGACGGTTTCGGCGGGAGCCTGTCGGGAACCAGTCTGCGGTCGGTAGACCCCGAGGGCTTGATCGGCCGTTCGATTCCGACTTCCGCGATCGTCGGCTGCGTCGTACATTTCGCGTCCTCCTGCCCCGAACCGGGGTTGTCCCGGCTCAATTCCCCCAAGCGTCCGCTCATCATCGGAGAGCCCCGCGGCGGAACGTCGCTCCGCGCGGGAAAACTCGCAGAACTGCTCGCGGGCGCCGGCTTCCCGACGACGGTTTCGGAGAAGATACAGGCGGACATATGGTACAAGCTCTGGGGCAACATGACGATGAATCCCCTGTCGGCGCTCTGCGGCGCAACGATGGACCGGATACTGGACGATGAGCTCGTCCGCCGCTTTTGCCTGGATGCGATGTCTGAGGCGGCCGCCGTCGGCGAGCGCATCGGCTGTCCGATACCGCAGAGCGGGGAGGAGCGCATCGCCCTGACGAGGGAACTCGGGGCGGCGAAAACCTCGATGCTGCAGGATGCCGAAGCGGGCAAGCGGATCGAGCTGGACGTCCTGGTGGGGTCCGTTCGGGAAATCGGCGCGCTCGCCGGCGTGCCCACCCCGCGCATCGACGAGCTTTTCGGCCTCGCCCGCTTGTTCGCCCGCTCGCACGGGCTGTATCCCGACTAGGTTTCCGTCCCCGTTTTCCGTATAATCCCCCTGATGGATACCGGTGCCCCCTTCGATCTGCTTTCCCTGACCTACGACGAGTTTCTCCGCAAGCTCAAGCGGGCAGCTCCGCGCGCCTCTTCGGCCGCCGGTAAGCTCTACGCGCGCGTCTACGACGAGGGCGTTTTCGATCCCGAAGCCGATGGCGTATCGGCCGAGGACGCCGAGCGGCTTCGGGAAAACTTTTTCATTGGCCGCTTTCTGCTGGTCCGGACCGCCGAAGAGGAGGGAGAGGCCGGCAGGACGGTGAAGTACGTCTTCCGTCTGTCGGACGGCGAAGAGATCGAATGCGTGGCCATCCCCATGCTCGGCGATACCCACACGGTCTGCGTGTCTTCCCAAGTCGGCTGCGCGCGGGCCTGCGCGTTCTGCGAGACGGGCAAGGCGGGCCTGGTGCGGAACCTCAGCGCCGGGGAAATAGTCTCCCAAGTGTTTTCCGCCGCGGCCGAGTTCGGAAGCCGCTTCCGCAATATCGTCTTCATGGGCATGGGGGAACCGCTGGACAACCTCGAGAACGTGCTCAAGGCGATCGAGATCCTGCGCGAGCAGCGGGGCCTCTCCTATTCCGTCGAACGGATAACCGTCTGCACTTCCGGCAACGCGGCCGGCCTGCGCGCGCTCGCCGAGAGGGTCGGCGAGGATCGACCCACCGGCAATCTCAAGCGCCTGAACATCTCCATCAGCCTCAATGCCGCCCGGAACGAGCTGCGCGACGTACTCATGCCGATCAACAAGGGCTATCCGCTCGAAATCCTCAAGGAAACGCTCGCATCCTTCCCGAAGCGCAAGAATTTCGTTTTCGGCGTCAATTACTGCCTCATCCCCGGGCTCAACGATTCCGCTGCCGACCTCGACGCGATCGCCGCTTTCGTTTCGGGAATAGGAAGGGCGATGGTCAACGTGATTCCCTATAATCCCGGCAGCGCTCCGATCGGCCGGGCGCCAATGGATCGGGAAACGACCGATTTCATAAGCGCCCTGTACGAGCGCGGCGTGCCCTGCCGGCGCAGGCAGGAAAAGGGGCGGACCCTCATGGCCGCGTGCGGCCAGCTCGGCGGGAAGGGAAAAAGATCGATTTGCACTTGACGGCGAATTCATTCAGCCGAATAATTTCAGTCAATAAATATGTATAAACCGGTATCGATTCTCGTAATCGACGATGCGGAAACAAACCTTTTCATGCTTTCTATGCTTCTCAAACGCGAAGGCTTCATCGTTCTTACCGCAACGTCCGGTCCGGAGGGCCGGCGGCTCGCGCGAGAGCGCGCTCCCGATTTGATTCTATTGGACGTGGTGATGCCGGAGGAAGACGGATTCCGGACCTGCGCCCTTTTGAAGCGGGATGCCGCGACGGCGGCCATCCCCATCCTGTTCCTTTCGGCTCTGGAAGATACAGAAAGCAAGATCAAGGGCTTGGGAATCGGCGCCGCCGACTTCATCACCAAACCGTTCATGAAGGAAGAAATCCTCGTGCGCATCCGGGCGCATGTTCGGCTGCGCCGCGACCAGTCCGCTTTCCTTGAAAGCCTCGGTACGCTGCTCGCGGCGGAGCTGGGGGATTCTTCCGAGAAATCGGCGTCGTTCTACGGCGATGTCCCGATAGCCGACGGCATCCACGGCATCCTGTGCGCCCGTTTCGAGGAGCCCTCGAATTCTCAGGCGTTGCCGAACGCCCTGCGACTGCTTCTGCCGCGCGTCGCGACTCCGCTGCTCTCCCCGGACGAGGCCGTCGTTCTGATGAACTACGCCGTCAGAAACGCGTACCCCGGCGCTTCGCCGTTTTCCGCGGCCTACTGCGTCTACAACCGGAATGCGTCCCGTCTTTCGACCATCCTCTGCGGCAACGCGCGCGCGCTGGTTGCGGGCACGAAAAGCTCGGCTTCCTTCTGCGGCAAACCGGGCGACGCCCTCTGCTCCCGTGAAGTGCCCTTCCTGCAGCGGACCGACTGTCCGGCGAAACCCGACGCGCGGGTCTGCATCCTGTTCGGGGCGATCGACGACGAAGAACTGCTTGAGGTTCTGCGCCTGCGTTTCCTTTCCGGCGTAGCTTTGCCGCCTGAGGCTCAGAGACAGGATATGGCCGAAGCGCTGCGGGCGATGATTCCATCCGCGGCCGACGACCGCGTGCTCGTGTTCGAAGTTGTCTAGCCGCGTCTCCTCTTGATTCCCCCGTCCGAAAACTATACAACTGACTTGAAGTTTGCATATTTATACGGAGTCCC
>QKCO01000026.1 GCA_003245635.1 Treponema sp. | reverse complement strand
TGAACGCTTCAAGAACGGCTTCCAGCCGCGCAAGGCCGCGGCCAAATAGCTCGAGGGAAAAACGACAAGGATGGATACGCCCCATACCCCGAAAACGCTCGCGATCTGGATAAGGGGGATGACGCTCCATTGGGAATACCCGGAAATACCGTAGGCATACGACATGAAGCCTTTGGTCCGCAAGTATTCCTGACCGACCCAGAGCAGCCATTGAACGATGTATCCGTATTTCGGAAAAAGCGTATCGGCAAGCTTGAGCAGGGGAAAAAGAACTATGAACCAAGAAACGGCGAGCACGCCCACCACGATTCCAGCCAGCGGATGAAAAGCGGCGAGCCAATAATTGTAGATTGAATAGGAAAAATACCCGTAGAAAGCACCGAGCGGAACGAGCGGAAGCCATCCGCAGCGATGGACCGTCCAAAAAACGGGCACGAAAGCGATCCAGGCTAGAAAAGGAAGTCCTTCATGGAAAATTTGACTAGGGAAAGCGGCCGAGAACAGCAGACCGGAAAGCGCAAGCGCGGCGATATGCTCGACGGCGCCTCGAAGGGCTCCGCGAGAACGGCCGGCCGCGGCAGGAACCGCGGGATTCATTCAGAATCCCCGTCGCCCTCCGAGCTTTTTTCCAAGCTGGTGATGTTCCAAACGTCCTGCTTCAATTCCTTGCCGGGACGGAATGCGGCGACGCCATGGGCGCTGACGGAAACGGGATCGCCGGTTTTTGGGTTGCGGGCCTTCTTCCGGCCTTTGCGGACACGAATTTCGAAGGTGCCGAAACCGCGGAGCTCCACTACCCGACCCGTGGTAAGCGCGGCCTTGATTTCATCGATGAAGAGATCAATGACCGCATGGATGTCCTTGCGATTCGTGCCTGTCTTTTCGTTGATCGAATCGATGATGTCGGCTTTGGTCAGCTTCTTTCCGGTCATCCCTCACCTCGTATCGCGCGATTCAAAACAATAGCCGCATGTCGATGAAAACGACAGCGGCATATCGAAGCAGAAAAAACGAACGTCAGCGAGCGGCAGCCGCGAACGCGTTGTACAAACGCTGCATCCGAGACTTCTTACGGGCGGCGGCGTTTTTGGTGACGATACCCTTCTGCGCGGCGGTATCGATCTTTTTGATCATGTCCTTAAGAGAAACCTCGGCCTCGGCCTGATCCTTCTTCTGTACGGAAACGACGAACCGTTTTACGCTCGAACGAACAGCACTCTTAGCGGACTTGTTGCGGAGCCTGCGCTCCTCGCTTTGCCGATGTCGCTTTTCAGCGGACGACTTCTTAGCAGCCAAAGAAAAACCCCCAATACACGTTTACCGTGTGTGTTTCCATTGAATTTCAGCTCCATAAATTATCAGATCACCGAACGCATGTCAATGCGCCTGAGCTAAAACGCTCTGCTGCACGGGTTTAGGCTATTCAAAACACCGAAACCCTTGTACATTCGAGCGATAAGGTGAGCCAATGCCCTATTCGATATTCGTGATTGCCTGCGCCCTCCTCGTCATCGTCTACTATGACGCGGAATTGCGCCTACGTTCGATTTTCGCCCGAAAATCGCTTGACCGGAGTCTCGCCAGGATCACCTGGAACGCGCCGCGCCTCTTCTTCGCGCTCGCGAGAACCTATATCGGCTTCGATTTCGTTTTCGAGAATGCAGCGAGCAGGCCGCTCCCCAAGCGGTTCATGATTATCTGCAACCATCAGAGCCTTATCGACATCCCCGTGATGTTCTATTTCTTCACCAAGCACAACGTCAGATTCATATCGAAGAAGGAACTGGGGCGATGGGTTCCGCTCATATCCCAGGTACTCCGCCTGCAGGGCCATTGCCTGGTCGACCGGAAGGCGAACCAGATCAAGACGATGAAGCGGGTGGACGCCTTTACCCGCAAAGCCGACAAGCGGGGCTGGAGCCCGGCGATCTTCCCCGAGGGCACACGATCGAGGGACGGCTACGTCAAGAGCTTCCATTCTGCCGGCGTAAGGCGGATGCTCGACCTGGCGCCGATGCCGGTGATTACCGTCGCGATCGACGGCGGATGGAAAATAAGCGATTTCACGAGCCTTTCGAACATCCGCGGCGCCCGATACCGCGTGCGCATACTCAACGTCTACGACCCGCCGTCCGACAAGAAGGAATCCGCGGCGCTTCTTGAACGAGCGCATGCCGAGATTTCGAACCAAGTCGACGCCTGGAACGGGCGGGCATAAAAAAACCGCCTCGAAGCCGGTCAGGCTCGAGGCGGTTCCTTCAGTTCCGCGTACTTCCGATCAAAACGCCTATCAGCGCCGTTATCTTATTTGAAGTCGCGGGGACGGCGTTCGACGCGCTTGCACTTCTCGCATTCGGCCATGTTCTTCACCTTGCCGTTCTCGAAGAGCGTCTTCATCTTAACTTCGCCGCCGCAGGAGCAGAAGAACTTCTGGGTAGTAACCGTGGTACGGCTGTTCTTACTCGCTTGGGCCATGATGACATCTCCTTGTCCGCCGGGGACCGCTAAAAACGTTCACGGAGAAAATACTCTTTTTGGGGCGCTCCTGTCAACCGCCGGAATCGCCTAGGCAAGAGCACCCTTTTCCTTTATCTTATTACTCATTAATTATTGTCGCAAAGAGGAGTTTGCCCATGAGGATCACGACGCGCGGAAGATATGCGCTCAGAGCATCGCTTGCGATGGCGCGCTTGGGCAAGGACGAATCACCAGTCTCCATCAGGCAGCTATCGGAAAGCGAGCAGATATCGCCCGTATTCCTAGAGCAGATATTCTACAAGCTCAGGAAGGCGGGCATCGTCGACTCGGTGCGGGGCCCCGGCGGCGGATTCAAGTTTTCGAAACCCCTCGACCAGCTGACCGTGAAGGAAATATTGGACGCCGCCGGCGAAGGGCTTACCTTGTCGCCGTGCGGAAACAAGGCGACGCCGTGCGCGAACATGGGCGAGTGCGTTTCGTACTCGATCTGGGCGGAAGCGACCGCCATGGTCAACGACTATTTCGCGAACCAGACGCTCGGCTCCCTGATCGAAAAATACAAGGATCGCTTCGAGCGCGCGTCGGGCGCCTGCGACATGCAAAGCTGAGCCGCAGCGAAGGGAGGATGCATCGTGGTGAAGAAACCCAAGGACACGGAAGTCTACGCGAAGGTCGTAAACGCGTTCAAGCAGTTCGACAAGGGCGCTACGCCTGCGGATATCGTTTCCAAAACGGGACTGCCCATCGAAAGGGTTAAGGAATCCGCGCCGGTCGCCGCGGACGAATTCGGAGCGCGGCTCCGCGTGACCGAATCCGGCGAGATCCTCTACTCCTTTCCGAACGGATTCAAGAGCAGGTATACCGGATTCGCGCCGACGATGCGCCGCTTCTGGCGGGCATTCGCGAAAGGCGCGGCTTCTGTCGCGAAGACCCTTTTCAAGGTCTGGATCGGCGTCATGCTCGTGGGCTACTTCGTGCTCTTCATGGCCATCGCGCTGGTCGCGCTGGTCGCGTCCGTCGCCGTCTCCTTCTCGGGATCCGGCGACGACCGTTCCGAGAGACGCGGCGGCGGCATGGGAGGCCTCGTCCTCGCGACGCATCTTTTCGACCTGATCATCCGCATCTGGTTCTATTCCGAACTGACCAAGAGTTTTGACGATCCGTACGGGCGAAGACGGGCCGCGCGGAAGCAGAACCGAAGGCCGCTCCATCACGCGGTCTTCTCATTCGTATTCGGCGATGGAGACCCCAACGCAGACTGGGAAACAAGATCCCGAAAAGCGGTGCTGGCGTATATACAGGCGAACCGGGGCGTGATCTCCCTTCCGGAATTCATCTCGATCACCGGGCTTTCCCCCGAGGAAGCGGATCGGGCCATCAGCTCATATATGGCCGAATTCGGCGGAACCCCCGAAGCAACCGAGGACGGAACCGTCGTCTATCGTTTCGAGGAACTGCTCCGCACATCGGGAAAGGCAGAAACGCGTGAAGCGGCGCCGCCGCTCAAACGAATCAAAGCCTTCTCCTCGAATCCGAAGAAGATGAACGGCTGGTTCATCGCGCTGAACGGAGTCAACCTGCTTTTCGGCGCTTATTTCCTCTTCAATGCGCTCAACGTCGGAATAATAACCCAGAAGGCGCAGATAACGGGCGGAACCTATCTCTACGCCGTCGCGCTCGTTCTGTTTTCAAACGTTCCCGACCCGGTCGCCCTCATCGCATCCGTCCTCGGCATCGTTCCGCTGGCGTTCGCCGCGCTGTTCTACGCGATACCGTTCATCCGAAAAGCCCGAGAGAAGGCGGAGAACGAGCGCGCCAAACTGGACAATCTACGGACCGACGCGTTCCGGCGCGCTTGGGAGCAGCCGGAAGCCTTCTCGCAGGCGGAGATAAGGCCAAGCGCTCCCGAGTGCCGTCCGGAAGACCTCGATGCGGCGAAGGAACGGCTCCTCAGAGAAATCGGGACGTACGCGCAGCCGGAAGTCTCCATCGGCGAGAATGGGGCAACGAACTACTCCTTCCCCGCCCTCAAGGAAGAGAAAGCCGCGCTGGAAGCATATCGCGCCGCGATCGACACGAGCAAATACGAGCTCGGCAAGACCATCTTCGACAGCCACAACTAGCCGGACAGGAAACGCTCCAGAACGGCGGACATTTCCTCAAGGCCGCAGAAGCTCCGCCGCGTTTCCGGAAGGGAACGCAGAAAAAGCTCCCCGTAGCGCTTGCGCAGCAGGCGGCCGTCGAGCACGACGACGGCTCCGCCGTCGTCCGATCGGCGCATCAGCCGTCCGAAGCCTTGCCTGAATTTCATCACCGCCTCCGGCAGCGATAGATCCATGAACGCGTTGCCCCCTCTTCGCTCGAGCGCTTCCTTGCGGGCTTCGAAAACCGGTTCGTTGGGGCTCCGGAACGGCAGCCGGCAAATCACAACCAGGCGGAGGGTATCCCCCGGGGCGTCCACCCCCTCCCAGAACGAATCGGTCGCGAAGAGCACGCTCGTCCGATCCTCCAGAAAAGCGGCGAGAAGTCTCGAACGGTCGTCGTCCCCCTGCTTGAGGCAGGTGATCCCGACGGCTTCGAGTTCCCGCTTGGCGGCCTCGTACGAACTGCGCAGCGATTCATAAGAGGTGAAAAGCACGAGCGCTGAGCCGCCCGCATCGGCGAGGAGGCGCGCGACCGTTCGATCGACATATCCGCGGTATTCCGCCTCGTCGGGAAGCGGCGCGTCGGAAGGCGCCGCGAGCAGCACGGCGCGCTCGTACGGGAAGGGCGAAGGGAACCGCTCCGTAATTATCGTACGATCCGCCTGCGCGGAGATGCCGCTTCGCCTGAGCCAATACTGGAACGAATCGCCTACCGTGAGCGTCGCGGAGACGCAGGCGACGGTCCGGTTCGGGGCGTACAGCGATTCGCCGAGAGCGGCCGAAACATCGAGCGGAGTCGCGATGTAGCGGACGAACGGTTCGCCCTTCGCCGTCCGTTTCCGCTCGATCCAAAAGACCTCGTCCGGCCGCTCGTCGTATTCGATGAAGCGGCCGCAGAGCCCTCCGATGGCCTCCAGCCTGCGGACGACCGCTTTCGATTCCCAAACGGCCGGATCATCGGCGACGTCCTCGCCGAGATTCTCGCACAGTTCTCTGATGAGCCCCGCGAAACGGGACACGGCGATGCGCAGCAAAGAAAGCGGCTCGAAAAGGAACGCGCGGAGAGACGGATCGCGCGGCCCGGAAAGACGGAACGTACCCGCACCGTCCGCGAGCGCAACGCCCGCGGCATCGACGGCATCCAACGCTTCGCGAACCTCTTGAGCGCGATCGGCGATATCTTCCGACTTTTCAGGGAAGGGGGACATGGCAGAGATCACGAGCGCCAAGCCCGTCTCCATGCCCTTCCTGCGTCGGTATAATCTGCCTATCTGCTTCAGCGCGGAAAACTTGTTGAAAGCATCCGAAAAGAACGAACTGGCCGCATCCTCGATATTGTGGGCCTCGTCGATCACCACGCGCTGGAACGGGGGAAGCACGACCGTCGACTCGTATCCGGCCCCGGCCGACCGGGCCGCCAAATCGGCGAAAAGCAGATGGTGATTGACCACCAGCAGTCTTGCGTCGGAAGCTTCGCGCCGCAGAGCGAGAATGAAGCAGCGTTCTCGTTCGGGACAACGCAAACCGAGACAGAGATCCGATTCAGAACAGACGCGGGACCATACCGACTCGTCGGGCTGGAACGAAAGATCCGACCGGCTTCCGGACTTCGTGGTTTCGGCCCACGAAGCTATCGCCTCGAGGGCGGCTCCGTCGTCCTGAAAAAGCTCGTTCTCCCGGACGGCTTCCCGCAATCGGCGCAAGCACAGAAAATTGCCGCGCCCCTTCATAAGGACGGCTTTGACCTTTGTCCCGAGCATTTTGGAGATGAAGGGAATATCCTTCTCGAAAAGCTGCTGCTGCAGGGTTATGGTTGCGGTGGAGACGACTACGCGTTCATCGTTGGCTTCCGCCCAGCGAAGCGCGGGAATCAAGTAGGCGAATGACTTCCCTACGCCGGTCCCGGCTTCCGCCGCGAGGATCGCATCCTCGTTGAAGGAACGGCAGACGCGGCGAAGCAGGGCTATTTGGGCCGGGCGCGGTTCATATCCTGACAATCGCCGAGCGAGCAGTCCGCCTTCGTCGAGCGCTGAAGCTGCGTCGTCCTCGTCCAGAGGCACGCTCCTGCGCCGGCCCGCCGGTTCCGCGACGACGTACACGCGCTCCACTTCATTGTCTACGATGAACGATCCTACGCCGCCCTCCCCCGCCCGCGCGGCGACCGAAAGATCCGCCTCGCTAGGCGCCAAC
>QKCO01000154.1 GCA_003245635.1 Treponema sp. | reverse complement strand
TGCGCTAAGGACCGGCCGACGGCAGTCATGGCGTTCGACGAAAAAGGGGCGCGGCTGGAGCTCAGCGCGCGCGATGAGCCGTCGGCGACGGGGGTGCTGAAGAGACAGGGCCGGCTACGCTTTTCTTTTTCCTCTCCCGTCGATTTGCCTGCCCGAGGCGCGATAGAGCTTGAGTACGTTGCCTCGGGCGAAGGGCTGGATTGGTTCTTTTCGGTTCCCGGTCAGCCTTCTTGGAAATTGCCGGCGAACGCGGCGCCCCTGGGGCTGGAAAACCCGCGGGCGACGCTGCGCTATCGTCTGCCGATGAATGCTGGGCGCCTGGAATCGTTCGCGATCGAGGCAAAGCGGCCGGCCGGCCAGGCGCCGGTCGGCGGAACGGATGCGCCTGCTCTATCCCTCAAGTCGATCAGCGTCACCGAAAGGGTCTACGGTTTCGCCGCGGGCAAGGACGTCATTTTCTTGAGTCCGTTCGTATTCGCGGAAACGGATAACGGCGGCTTCCGTTGCGTTATAGATCCGCCTGCCGAATACGCTCTCGCGGAGCCGGTCGGGGTATCGATACTGCCTACCGCCGATTCCTCGACATTGCAGGCCGGCGGAGCGAAATTCGCCTGCTTCCCTCAGATCGGCGGGGATGGGCCGCAAGCGATACTCATTCCCGCGGGCGCGCTGCCGCCTGAAATCCGCGTGGCTTCGTTCGAGTCTTCACGGTCGCCGCGCGCGTTCCTGCTGCGGCCGGACGAGAGCCCTGCTGAAAAAGGCCCGCCGATCGCCGCCGATCCGGGCGTCGTTCTTTCCTACCGGCGCGAGGCCTGGAGGAATGCCCGGTTCGAATACTTCAAGTGGGATCGTTTTCCCTCTGTCGTGATTTTCGATACGGCCGACTACGCGGTTCAGGATCGGCTCTTCAAGCGGCTCGCCTTCTTCGTGGAGAAGGCCGGTTTCCGCGGCAAGCTCGCCACGGCGGAGGATATGGCCGCGCTCCACGGCTGGAACGCCCACGACTACCGGGCGGAAGATTTGGCCGTCTTCTTCGAGACCGCCCGCCGGACCGGTTTCTCGCTCAACGCCGATGAGCGAGAATTGCGCAGGATTCTCCTTTCGGCCGGTGTTATCCGCGAGGAGTCGGGCTCCGGCGCCGTGCATGCGGGCCTCGGAGCGGTCATCTCCATCTCCCGCGAATCCACCGACTATCTGCGTACCTTGTTCATGGCCCACGAGGCGTGGCACGGCATCTTCTTCATCGACGAGGATTTCAGGCGCTTTTCGCAGGATCGGTACGAAAACCTGGGCGATGAGGCGAAGCGTTTCCTCTTGGCCTATTTCGATTCGCGCCGCTACGATACCGCCGATCCGTACCTGATGAAGAACGAGCTGATGGCCTACTGCCTGCAGCAGAGGCTATCGCTGGTGGCCCGCTATTTCGGCGACAATCTGCCGACGCGTCTCGAAAAGGACCCGGCGCGCAAGCGTTTCCTGCCGCCCCGCGACGAGTCCGGCAAGATGCCGTTTCCGACGCTCGCGCAGGCGTTCGTCGAGGAATCGCGTCTTTTCGACGAGTACGCCGCAGCGCGCTGGGGGCTGCGGGCCGGCAGGGTCGCGTCGATCTACCAGATCTCCTTCGACGCCGCCGCCCGCTGAACGCTCGCCTGCCTGCACGCGTCGAGCCCGACGTTGAAGCGTTTTTCCGCCTCGACGGTCGTGGGCGGTCCATGTCCGGGCAGCACCACGGTCTCTCCCGGAAGCGTGAATATCTTCTTGGCGATGGAATCGGCGAGGATGGATCGTCCGTAGGAGCTGACCGTCGAACCGACGAGCCCTGCGCTCAGCGCATCCCCGGTGAAAAGCAGCCGCTCGACCCGATACGCGACGGAATCGGAGGAATGTCCGGGAACGGAGAATACATCGACCCTGAACGAACCGATTTCGAGCTTGTCGCCGTCGTGGATGATCGTAGCGCGCTGTTCGCAGACGGTCGGATCGCCCGCGAACACTTCCGCGTCGTAGATGCGCTTGAGGGTTTTGAGCCCGCGGACATGGCTTTCGTGATCGTGGGTGATGAGTATGCCGCGCACCGTATAGTCGTTCTTTTCGATGAATCCGAGGATCTTCTCGTCCATGATGCCGGGGTCGACGATGAGCGCGTCGGAGGTCTTTTCGGAACCGAGGATGTAGCAGTTCGAAAAGCCCTGCAGGCAGTAATGGATGAACAGCTTCATGCGCTACAGCTCCATGTCGAAGACCGCTTCGGCCGTGTTCGAGGATTTGAAGGAAACCCGTTCCTGGCGCGTCTTGACGAAGAAGGTCTTCTTTATGTTGCAGTCGATGAAATCGGTGGATTCCAGGCGCGCTCCGATGAACCGGCTGTTGTAGAGGTCCGAATCGTTGAAGGTGCATTCGGAGATGGTCGTGCCGCAGAAATTGACGTGCAGCAGTTCGGAGGCTTCGAAGCAGGTGTCGCGCAGCGTGCTGCCGGCGAGCGAGCAGTAAGTCATATCGGTCTTGGAGAAATCGCAGTCGAGGAAGGTGCAGAAATCGAAGAAGCACATCCTGAAGACCGAGCCGGTGAATAGCGCGAGCGAAAAGACGGAGCCCGTGAAGGAGCAGCCGTAGAAGTGCTTTCCGGTGAAATTGATTCCTTCGAAATTGAGGCCGGCCGCGTTGATATCTTTGACGGTTTCCGCCTCCGCGATGTGCTGGGCGATCCTGAACGCTTCGGCGGACGGATCGCTCGCGTGCTCGGCGCAGAAGGAGCATCCGCTGAGCGCGGGGCGTTCGCACAGGGTATCCGCGCAGGGCGAAAAGGAATACATGCGAAGAATCATAGGCGCTATCTCGGCGTTCGGCAAGGGCCAGCTTGCTCTATCGTCCGCAGGGGGAGTATAGTGGGCGCATGTGTTGGTATTGCGGAACGCCCGTCGCGGCGCCCGACCCGATCGGCCGGTCCAGCCGCTGCCCCGACTGCGGCAAGGATCTGCGCTGCTGCAGAATGTGCCGCTTCTTCGCGCCGGGAGCCCGGCTGGATTGCCGGGAACCGTCCGCGGAGCCCGTTCCCGACAAGGAACGCAGCAACTTCTGCGATTGGTTCTCGCTGGACGCGAAATTTCGGGGACAAACCTCGGGCGACGCCGCCTCCCGCGGAGCCGCCTCGTCGGCGCGCAGCTCCTTCGACGCCTTGTTCGGAGAATGAGTCCCTATCGTTCGGGGCCGGTCGCGTTCATCGATTCGGGCGTCGGCGGCCTGCCGTACTACGGCGCCTTCAAGGCGGCCTCGCCCGGCATGCCGTCGGTGTACGTCGCCGATCGGGCGCATTTTCCCTACGGCCCGAAAAGCCGGGAAGAATTATCGGCGATCGTGATCGATCTGACCAGGACCATCGAAGCGCTGATCGCGCCGTCGATGGTGGTCGTCGCGTGCAACAGCGCATCGGTCAGCGCGCTCGATTCGCTGCGCGGCGCTTTTCCGCACCTGCCGTTCGTCGGAACCGTGCCCGCCGTGAAGCCGGCGGCTCTGTACAGCAAGAAGCGCCGCATCGGCGTGCTGGCGACCGAACGCACGGTGCGCGATCCCTACATCGCGCTCCTTTCGGAGCGCTTCGCGCCCGGCTGCTCCCTGGTGGGGATTTCCGCGCCGGAACTGGTCGATTTCGTCGAAAAAGAGTATCCTGGCGCCTCGGCGGAGCGCCGCCGCGAAACGGCGGCCGGATACGTGGCCCGGTTCCGCGCGCTGGAGGTGGACGCGATCGTTCTGGGCTGTACCCATTTCCTGTTCCTCGCCGAAGAGTTCAAGCAGGCGGCATCGCCTGAAATCGCCGTTTTCGATTCGCGCACGGGCGTCGCCAATCGGGCCTTGTCGATTCTCGGTGATCGGGGCGCGCTTCCCGCGGCCTCGGAACCCGCAGCGGAACATGATGCCCTGTACGTGACCGGCAAGCCGCCGTACGAGGATACCTGGGCGGTCTTCTCGTCCTTCTTCGACTTGCGATTCAATGGATGTTTGGAGCTCAAATAGTGACGGCTCTCGTATTATACGGTTCGAACAACGTTTTCAGGCTGCGTCTCGAGGACGGAGCGGAGACGGAAGGGCGGATCAAGGGAAAGATCCTCAAGGGAGCTGAAGGCTTCTACAACCCGCTCGCTCCCGGAGACCGCGTCTCCATTGAAAAGGACGCCAAGCACGCGGGCGCCGCGCTCATCACCGGCATCGTGCCGCGTCGGAACGCGTACGCGCGCTGGAACCAGAAGGGGAAAGCGCCGCAGCTTTTGGCAGCCAACATCGACTACGTGCTGTGCGTGTCGACCGCGGTGCTCCCTCCCTTCCGGCCGCGCTTCCTCGATCGGGCCCTGCTGCAGGCGGACGTCGCCGGAATCGAGCCGGTCATCGTGCTCAATAAGTGCGACATGGCGTGCGAAGACTGCGACGTCGAGGAACGCCTGGAGGACTATCGCCGCATCGGCTATGCGGTCATGGAGGTTTCAGCGCTCGAGGGCAGGGGAATGGACGCGCTGAAGGCGCTGCTCGAAGGAAAGACGGCCGCGCTGGTCGGTCAATCCGGCGTCGGCAAGTCGAGCCTGCTCAACGCGCTGGTGCCGGGCATCGCGCTGAAGACCGCGGAAGTTTCGCAGAAATTCGACCGCGGCATACATACCACGACCATGGCGCGGCTCATCGATCTGCCGGACGCGCCGGGAAGCTATGTGGTCGACACTCCCGGCGTCAGGCGCCTGGTGCCCGACGGCATCGGCGCGACGGAGCTGATTTCCCATCTGCGGGAGTTTTCTCCGCTCGAGGGACAGTGCACCTATGGACTGTCGTGCCGCCACGTCACCGAGCCGGGCTGCAAGATACTCGAAGCGGTCAATGCGGGGGTCATCCACGAAGATCGATACGAAAGCTTTCTCCGGATGCGGGACGAGCTGGAAGGCCGCCTTCCGTACTGGGAACAGGATCAATGAACGATAAAGTACTCAGACTTCTCGAGTTCGACACCATCAGGGAAAAGGCGGCGGGGCGCTGCCTCAGCGAGGAAGCCGCCGCGGCGATGGCGGAAGAGGATATCAGCGGCGACGGCGAACGCGTCGCCTTGCTCAAGGAAACGGTCCAGGAATTCGCCGCGCTCATCGCGTCGGGTTCGGCGCCCTCTCTCTCCCTGCCCTCGATCGGCCCGCTGCTGCCCCGGCTGGGAAAGGAAGGCGTCGCGCTCGAAATGGACGAGGCCTATGCGCTCGGCATTTTCGCCGAGTCGGCTTCCCTTCTGGCCAAATGGCTATCGTCGGACGCCGCCGGGGCGCGCCTGAAGGAACTCGCCGCGGAAATGCCCGACTGCGCCCCGGTCGCGCGGGAAGTCTTCGCCGTCCTCGAACGGGACGGGACGCTCCGGGATCTGCCGGCCTTCCGCGAGATAAAGCGGCGCATCCACGGCCTCAGGAAGGAATTGGAGCACATCACCAACCGCTACCTGAGCGACGACGAAACGCGGCGCATGCTGCAGTCGGAGGTGGCGACCCAGCGCGACGGACGGCTCGTGCTGGCCCTCAAGGCGAATTTCCGCTCGCGCATCAAAGGCATCGTGCACGAGGTATCCTCGACCGGCCAGACCATCTTTCTCGAGCCGGCGGACATCGTCGAGCGCAACAACGACCTCCTGGTCGAAGAGCGCCGGCTTTCGGCCGAGGTCGCCCGGGTACTGCGCGAGATGACCGCCCGCATCGGCGGCTTCAAGGGCGATCTGGCGGACCTCAGAGGCCGCGCGCTCGAGATCGACCGCCTGCGCGCGCGGGCGAGATACGCGCTGGACACGAAGGGCGTCTTCGCCGACTCGGCGTCGGACCGCCTCGCGCTCAAGGGGGCGCGCCATCCGCTGCTCGGACAATCCGCCGTGCCGATCGACATCGCCATGGAAGCCTCGACGCGCGTGGTCGTCGTCACCGGCCCGAATACCGGCGGAAAGACCGTCGCCCTGAAGACCGTCGGACTGTTCTCCCTCATGAACCAATTCGGCCTGGCGCTGCCGGCCGAGGAGGGGACGGCCCTACCTGTTTTCGACGGCGTCTACGCCGACATCGGCGACGAGCAGTCCATCAGCCAGTCGCTCTCGACTTTCTCGGCGCACATGACGAACATGGCCGCCATTTCGGCGGCGGCCACTGAACGTTCTCTGGTGCTGCTGGACGAGCTCGGATCGGGAACCGATCCGGAGGAGGGCAGCGCCATCGCGATGTCGCTCCTCGATCATTTCATCGAGCTTCGCTCCCGGGTGCTGGTAACGACGCACCACGGCATACTGAAGAACTACGGCTACACGAAGGAAGGCGTGGTGAACGCGTCGGTCGATTTCGACCCGCGCACGCTGAGCCCGACCTACCGCATCGTGCTCGGCATCCCCGGCGAGAGCCGCGCCCTGGACATCGCTTCGCGCAACGGCCTTCCGGCCGAAATCGTCGCGCGCGCGCGGACGTACCTTGCCGAGGAGCGCGCCGACATTTCGGAGCTGATCAAGGGGCTCAAGTCGAAGCACAAGGAGCTCGAGAAGGCGGAGGAGGAGCGGCAGGCCCAGGATCTGAAGATCCGCGAGAAGCTCCGAAAAAGCGATCTGCGGGAGCTGCGGCTGCGCCAGAAGGAAGCCGAGCTGCGCGATCAGGGCGTCGGTTCGCTGCGCAGGCTGCTCGATGAAAGCCGGAAAACGCTCGAGAACCTCGTCAGGGAACTGCGCGCAGGCGAGATGACGCGGGAAAAGACGCTGAGGGTGAAGGACTTTCTGGCCGGTCTCGAGAGCGCGGTTGCTTCGGAGGACGCGCTCAGCGAGGAAGAAGCCGATGCG
>QKCO01000151.1 GCA_003245635.1 Treponema sp. | reverse complement strand
CACCATCTGCGATACGTCGCCGCCGAACGAAGCGAGCTCCTTTATCGCCGAGGACCGCAGAACGAAATACTGGGGGTCCGTGGTCATGAAAATAGTCTCGATGGAAGGATTGAGTCCTCGATTCATCATGGACAGGTCGAATTCATAGGAAAAATCCGTTACGCCGCGAACGCCGCGCAGCAGAACGTTGATGCCGCGCTCGAGCGCATAGTCGACGACAAGCGTATTGCACAGGCCCACCGAAACATTCGGCCAGGGAGCGACGAACTCGCGCATCATGTCGATGCGCTCCTCGGGGCTGAAAAGGTAGTGCTTATCCCGATTCACCGCGACGATGATGTGTACCTCGTCGAATATCGAGCGGGCCCGTTCGATCACGTTCAAGTGTCCGTAGGTCGGCGGGTCGAAAGATCCGGGGAATGCGGCTTTAAGCATGATAGCCGAATCTAACGCGCTCGACGGTCGCGGTCAAGAAGTTATTTCCCCGCCTGCTGTTTTTTATTCTCTCGTTTGACGCGCATACCGCTATCGGCTACAATAATTCAGATATGAAAAGAATGAATTACCGAACGGCCGTCGGGGCAGCGGTATTGCTGATCGCCGCGGTTTCCTGCCGGTCTTCGCAGCCGATAGTTCCCGTTGAAACCGTGCAAGCGCCGGCGGAGCCGGCAAAAATAAATGAACCGGCCGCGGCGATGGAGCCGGAGCAGGCCGCGCCGGAGCCGCTTCCCGTCGAGGAGCCTGCCGAGGAAAAGGCGGAACCGATTTCGGAAACGAAAACTGTAGCATCCGTCCCCTTCGATCCCAAAACGATTACGAAAGAAGTATTCGATTCCACCAAGACCGACGTGCAGGAGCTCATCGTCCGGCTCAACGCGATCATTCGCGCCAAGGACTACGAGAGATGGGTTACCTTTCTCGGAAAGGACTACCGCGCGGGACTGAGCGACCCGTCTTTTCTGCAGCGCATATCGAATTCGACGATTCTGAGAAAGCAGCGGATAACCCTGCGGGAACTCCGGGACTACTTTATTTATGTCGTCGTTCCGTCGCGCGCCAACGATCACGTGGACGATATTGAATTCATAGGACAGAATCGAGTAAAAGCTTTTACAATGGACTCGAAAGGACGGCGGCTCCGGCTCTACGATCTGGAGAAGACGCCTACCGGCTGGGAAATAGTCAATTGATGCCGATCGGCATGTGGAGGAACCGATGAACGTCGCCAAACGCTATTCTGCCGTGCTCGTGATGCTCTCGATGACGGCGCTGTTCGCCGCCGCGCAAGATAAAGCCGCAGAGAAGCAAGAGCTTTCCGTAGAGGAATCGTACCTGCAGGAATCCATCGAGACGATGGTAATTCGGGAACAGTCGCGGGCGGACAGCCGCGATATGAAGTTCATCGCGCTCGAATACATAGGCGAATCGATCGCAGCGGGCCGGAACAATGAGGAAACGCTCAAGACTCTCGAGTACCTCGCCCTCGAGGGCGTCGTAAACAAGAGCCGGGAAGGCGGCGTTGGTCGAGTGACCAATAATTTCCCCGACGTGCGCGCGAAAGCGGTGGCGTATATGGGAGATGTCGGCGGAGAAACCGCAAAGACGGCGCTGGTCAAGGTCGTGCTTGCGGAGCCCGAACCGATGGTGCTCACCGAAGCGATCAAGTCGCTCGCGAAGATCGGCATGAACGACAACGAAGAGGTGGTCACCGCGATCTCCTGGATCGTAACCCGCTTCGACGTCCTCAATCCCGACAACAGCCTCGCGTTCGCCGCGCTCAATGCGTACGAAGAGCTGGCCTCAAAGAACGGAGGAATCAAGGATCCTTCCACCATCCGAGCCATACGGCGCATCATCGAAGGACCGTACATCAAGCCGGTCCAGGCGCGCGCACGGGAAGTGCTCGGCAAGCTCATCACCTACGGCAACGGCTCGTCGGGATCCAGCAGCAAGAAAAAATAGCGTACGGCTCGTCCCCGTCCTCGGAAACTAGCCGCAGCTGCTTAGAAGGGCCGGGAGATTGCGATGGCGCAGTCTCCCGGCCCTCTCTGTCTTAGCCGCATCGTCGCATTGGTAGCCTCAACGGCTCCTTGCCCGAAATTCTACTGTGGAGAAGATGCAAGCATGTCTGAAATGCCCTATCCGAACCGAACCGGCAGCAAGCTGCGCTCTGCCCTCACTCTCTTCGGACAGCGAGCGATGATGACCGCGGATCTATTCGGCCGCAACGAGATGGCAAACCACGCCTCGGCGGGGGCCTATGGATTTCTGCTCTCCACGGCGCCTGCGGTCCTGATCGCTGCCTTCATCCTCGCCCGTGCTCTGCGCACCTCCCCGGAGGGCGCTGCGCGGATGCTCGATTCCCTCATGATGTTGGGAACCGCATTCAACGCCCGAGAAATCGCCGTAGGATTCCTCACGACGCCCCTCGCCGGTTTTTCCGGCTTCATCGCCCTAGCGAATCTCGTATGGACGGCGCGGGTCTTCGCGTTGTCCCTTCAGCGGGGCATCCGCGTGGTCTTCGCCGATCCGCCCGGCGGGGCCCCGATTAGACAGCAGCTCATGACCTTCGCCGTCGAGGGGGCGGCTGTGCTGTATCTCCTGGCCTTCGTTCTGAGCTCGCGCTTTCTGGCTTCCCTCATTCGGGACGCGGAGGCAGCCGGTATGGGCGCAACCGGATCTGCAGCCGCTAACGCAGCGACAGCGCTTCTGCAAATCCTCGAAACGACGCTCGTCGTCTATTTCGCATATCGGATGCTCCCGAAGGTGAAGCCCGGGCGCAAAGCTGCCTTCCAAGGCGCGGTTTTCTGCGCTGCGGCCTTCGCCGTCGCTTCCTTCGCGTTCCGCAGCATCGTAAACCTTTCCCGCTATGATATCGTCTACGGCGTCCTCGGGGGCTTGATCGTGGCTCTGGCGAACGTCTATTTCTTCTTCATGTTCTTCTTCCTCGGGGCGCAGCTGGCCTTCGTAACCGACTCCTTCGATTCGCTGGTCTTCAGCCGCCTCAGACGCATCAAGTCGGGTGTCGACGCCTCGAGCCTCGAACACAGGCTCTTCTCCGCGCCCGAGAGGCTGATCGCAAAGTACGCGCGGTCCTACAACGCCGGACAGCGGCTGTTCGAAAAGGGTGATAGAGGCAAGGACGTATTCTTCGTCCTCGATGGGGAGGTATCGATTTCGCTTGCCGAGAATCCTCATGCGCCTGCACTCGCCACCATCCAAAAGGGCGGATTCTTCGGCGAAATGGCCTATCTTCTTTCTGAAGCGCGCACCGCCTACGCTACGGCCCATACTGACGCGACGATTCTCGTCCTCCCGCCGGTCCTCTTCGACCGCCTGCTCCGTGACGATAACCTAACCTCTAGGCAGGTTATCGATTCGCTGTCGATGCGGCTCAAGGGAATGAACGAGCGGCTCGGCCCATCTTCTGAGACTGCCCCAATATCGGACGGCTTGAAAGACTGAAAAACGGCGTAAACTATTTGAGCGTAAAATAAAAAACGGAGCCCTCGCCACGGTTTCCCTTCCCGCGATGCAATCCGTTTCGAAAAACGGGTGACAAACACGGTTACACGGTGAAAACAGGCGGTCTCCGTTTTCGGTCGACCTAGGATAATTCCTTATCCTGTAAAGATGAGAGATGCGGGACTCGAACCCACCACCTTCAGCTCCGGAGGCTGACGCTCTATCCAGATGAGCTAATCTCTCGGCGTCCTAGACAGTACTCCGCGATAGCCTACCCTGTCAATATGCCGATTGGCCCCGAATTTTCCAGCCGCGGAGTGTTGACACAAGAAACGCAGCGGGGGAATATTTTCAAAATGGAACCCATCATACTCGCCTCGGGGTCGCTGCGGCGCCATGAATTTTTCCGGCAGCTCGGCCTCCCCTTCAGCATCATGCCTTCCAACGCCAAGGAAGAACTGGTCGCGGGGGCCGCGCCGAGAGCTCAAGCGGAGCGGATCGCCCGCGCGAAGGTCGACGCCCTCCTAAAAGTCATCGCCAACAGCAATCCGCCGTGGATCCTCGCCGCTGATACGGTGATCGACATCGAAGGAACCGTTCTCGGCAAGCCGGCCGACAGGGACGACGCGAAGCGCATGCTCGAGCGGCTCGCGGGACGCGAACACAAGGTCGTGACGGCGCTCGCGCTCTACAACGGCCGAACCAAGGCGACCGATTGCCGATCGAATGAAAGCTCCGTCGTCTTCGCGCCGATGAGCGAGCGCGAAATCGAATGGTACCTCGACAGCGGAGAATGGCAGGGCGTCGCGGGGAGCTATCGGCTTCAAGGAATCGGCGGCTGCTTCGTTTCGGGGATACGCGGATCGTACAGCTCCATAGTAGGCTTGCCACTGCACGATTTTTATGTCATGTTACAGGAGAACGGCTACGGCTATTCGGCCTGAAGCCGTTCAAATTTTCCGCCCGCTGAAAGCGGGTGAGATACAGGGAAGGCGCCGCCGCGGCGCCGCCCGCAGCAGTCGGCCATGCCGGGCCGCGCCGTTCGCCGCAGAACGGGGCTCCGCGTATGTTCGCTTCTGTGTGCGGCTCAGGACGGAATAGGCGCGGGAGGACATTTTGGCAGTAGTCACCATGAAGAGCCTGCTCGAATCGGGCGTGCACTTCGGACACCAGGTCAAGCGCTGGGATCCGCGGATGAAGAAGTACATTTTCGCGGAACGCAACGGCATCCACATCATCGACCTGCAGAAGACCATCCAGTCGATCAAAGAAGCCTACGAGGCCGTCCGGAAGACCGTTTCCTCCGGAAAGACCGTCATGTTCGTCGGCACCAAGAAGCAGGCTCAGCAGGCCATCCAGAAAGAGGCTGAACGCTGCGGCATGTTCTACGTGAACAACCGCTGGCTCGGCGGCATGCTCACCAACTTCGCGACCATCAAGAAATCCCTCCTCAGGCTCAAGAAGCTCGAGAAGATGGAAGTCGACGGCACTTTCGAAAACCTCACCAAGAAAGAGATCGCCACGCTCGGCAAGGAGCGCGCCAAGCTACAGAAGAACCTCGGCGGCATCAAGGAAATGAAGGATCCCCCCGGAATCCTGTTCATCATCGACACCCGCAAGGAAGCCATCGCCGTCGCCGAAGCGCAGCGCATGGGCATCCCGATCGTCGCGGTAGTCGACACCAATTGCAACCCCGAAGGCATCACCTACCCGATCCCCGGCAACGACGACGCTATCCGCGCCATCACCCTGTTCACCCAGATCATCGCCAACGCGGTCGTCGAGGCGGACAACGAGGCGGGCCTCAAGATCATCGAGACCCTCGGCGACGAGGAAGAGACCGAGGAAGTCGCCACCGACGCTTCCGTCCGTGAAGAGGATCAGGAAATCGACATCGAATCCTACACCGGGGCCGAAGCTCCCGCCGCTGCCGCCGCGGAAGAGTCCGAGGAAGACGCCCTTCCGGTCGACGTCGATCGCGTCTACGAATCCAAATAAGGAGTCCGACCGCATATGGAAATCAAAGCATCCGACGTTAAAGCCCTGCGCGAGAAAACCGGCGCGGGCATGATGGAATGCAAGAATGCGCTCGTCGAGTGCGAAGGAGACTTCGCCAAGGCCGAGAAGCTTCTCAAAGAGAAGGGCCTGGCCGCCGTCGAAAAGCGCGCCGACCGTGCGACCAACGAAGGCAAGGTCTTCGTGAAGGTCAAGGGCGACAAGACGTATCTCGTCGAAGTTTCCTGCGAGACCGACTTCGTCGCGCGCAACGACGACTTCAACAAGCTCGGCGACGAGATCATCGAGCGCGCCGCCGCCAAGGGCTACACCGAAGCGAACGACGAGCTTGCCGGCATGGTCACCGACCTCGCGACGAAGATCCGCGAGAACATGGGCCTCAAGCGCGTGAAGGTCATTTCAGGCGCTCCGAACGAAAGCTTCACGACCTACATCCACGGCGAAGGCAAGATCGGCGTCGTGGTGAAGATGCGCGCCGACAAGAAGGAAGCGCTCGACGACCAGCGCGTTAAGGCCTTCGCTTTCGACATCGCCCTCCACATCGCGGCTTTCAACCCGCTCGCGCTGGACCGCTCGAAGATCGACGCGGCGCACATCGCCGAGCAGGAAGACATCTACCGCAAGCAGGCCGCCGGCGACGAGAAGATGCAGGGCAAGCCCGCGAACGTGGTCGAGAACATCATCAAGGGAAAGATCAACAAGTACCTTTCCGACATCTGCCTGCTCGACCAGGGCTTCGTCAAGGACGAGAAGCAGCAGGTTTCCAAAGTGCTCGCGGACCTCGGCAAGCAGGTCGGAGCCAAGCTGGAGATCGCCGACTACATCTACTTCAAGGTAGGCGCGTAAGCTTTCCGCGCGGGCCGGACGCTGCGAAGCGTTCGGCCTTCGCTTTAGATGCAGACGGACCGCGCCGCGCGGTTCGAGCGGCTGTCGCTACTCGGGCCGCATTTTTAAAGAAGGATCGGTAATGAACAAGGTTAGCAGTTCCAGCGAAGAGCGGATGAAGAAGACCATCACCAGCTTGAAGGACGATTTCGCCGCGGTCCGCACCGGCCGGGCGTCGGCGTCCCTTTTCGACAAGCTCAGGGTCGACTACTACGGCGAGAAATCGCCGCTCTCGCAGGTCGCGAACATCTCCGTCCCCGAAGCGCGCCTCATCGTCATTCAGCCTTGGGACCGCGCGATGATCGGCGAGATCGAGAAAGCGATCCGCAGTTCCGAACTGTCCCTCAATCCGTCCAATGACGGCAAGGTCATCCGCATCTCCATTCCGCCGCTCACCGAGGATCGCCGCAAAGAGCTCGCGAAGCACGCGAAAGCGATGGCCGAAGAGAAGCGCGTAGCCATCAGGAATATCCGCCGCGATGGCAACGACGAACTCAAGAAGCAGCT
>QKCO01000047.1 GCA_003245635.1 Treponema sp. | reverse complement strand
CCGTTTTCGCGTTTCGGTAGACCCTCGCTTTGACCGCTTCCCTCTACCTGCACGTTCCCTTTTGCGCCGGCGCCTGCGATTATTGTGATTTCTATTCGATTCCGGCTCGCGCCGAGGACGATCTTCTTGATAAGTTTGTTGATATTCTACTCAAAGATGTACACAAAAGCATACATTATTATCAAGTCGATGCTCTTCCGAGCGTTTACATCGGCGGAGGAACGCCTTCATTGCTCGGGGCCGAGCGCTGCGCTCGCTTGCTGGCGGCGATTCAAGGTCTGCCTCTTGCGTCAGGCGCCGAAATCACCATCGAAGCGAACCCCGAATCGGCTACGGATGATTTCCTGCGCGCCTGCGCCGATGGCGGCGCGACCCGCCTGAGTCTCGGCATCCAGAGCACCGATGCGCGTTCACGCGGAGCGGTCGGCCGAATCGGGGAGGTCGATCAGGTGCGGAGAGCAGTCGGAGCCGCACGGCGTCTGTTCCCGGGAAGTCTCTGCCTCGATCTGATTTCGGGGTTGCCTTTCCAGGACGAGCGGAGCCTGCTCGGCGACATCTCCTTCGCCGTCGATTCGGGCGCAGACCATGTTTCCCTCTACGCGCTCACCCTGGAGGACGGCACGCCGCTCGCGAAACGCCACCGGCGCGGCGCCGCCGCGCTGCCGAACGAAGATGCGGCGGATGAGCTCTGGCTGCGCGGACGGGATGCGCTCGAAGCCGCCGGTCTTCTGCAGTACGAAGTGTCCAATTTCTCTCGGCCGGGCAAGGAGAGCGTGCACAATTCGCGCTATTGGCGCATGGAGAGCTATCTCGGGTGCGGGCCGAGTGCGGTCGGTACGATCGTAGACGAGGACTCGGCGACGGCCGAGCGCCTGTCCTGGCCGGCCGATGCAGACGCATGGCTGCGCCGGCCGGAAGCTCACGAACCGGCGATCGAGCTCATTCCGCGTAAAGCCCTGATCGAGGAATGCCTCCTCATGGGTTTCCGTACGACTGCCGGCGTCGACGAGGCGCTGTTTTCGCGCCGTTTCGCCCGCGGCGTAGAGATATTCATCGGCGGCGCTCTCGAGCGGCGCCGGGCGGGAGGCCTCGCCGCTCTGGACCGGCCGGCGCTCAACCGGGACGGTCTGGCTACGCTGAACGGCTTTCTCGTCGATTGCCTGATGGAGCTCGACGCGACCTATCCCAAATACGAGGAAAGCCTGCGGTAGATCTGGTTGACGATTTCTTTCCGGCGCGGGTCGACTTCCTCGCCGAGCTCGTCGATCAGGGTTTCGAGGCTCGCCAGGCTTTCGTTGAGCGCCGTATGGAAGCCCCTCGAGCATTTGAACCAATAGTTGCCCGCTCCGTCGGTGAACAGGCAGAGAAAGCCGAGCTCGGTCTTGCCCTGCCTCCAGAGCGCCGACGCGAGCACGAGGGGCAGGCTTTCGAGCAGATCGTTGAGTTCCGCCGTCGAGGAGAAATTGCGCTTGCGCGGCCACGAACGTTCAAGCGCGTCTTCGAGCGCGAGGTAGGGCGCAACGGTGAGAATCATCTCGAGCTTCTCTCCGGCGAGTATCGTGAACTTGTTCTTAAGCGTCACCACTCCGCGCATATCCTTGTAGATGGACCCGGCATCGGAGCCGAGCTCTCCCAGTATCCGCGAAAGCCGTTCCCACGGCAGCACGGCCGCCTTCTGCCCCTTCGCCTTTTCGATCTCGAAGATTTCGCTGCCTATCTTCACGCGGTTGGTGAAGTCGCGGGCCTGCTTCGGCTTCGACTCGGGCTTCTCCGCGCGTCCGATGAGTCCCTCGTAGAGGGCCGGGCTTATGCGGGCGAGCCAGCTTTTTTGAAGCGGCGATACGGACATAGCGTACATGCGCGTGGTGCGCACGATCTCTCCGGCCACGATGTACTGCGGATCCTCACGGAACATGACCGACCCGGGGTGGATGAGGATGCGGTCCGCGGTGAGGCTGCGGTACATGTCGCGCCCCTCGCGCACGCACACGAACTGGATGAGTCCTCGCGCCACCGAGCAGAGGTAATCGGAAACCGGGCCGCCAGAGAGGATGGGCACGCCCATATCGGAGACGATCAGTTCGAGCTGATCCTTGACGTTGGAGATCTCTGCCATGGCCTTTTCGTCAAGGTAGCTGCGCTCGCAGAAGCGGCCCTGGTCTTTCGCGCCCTTGTAGGCCCGGTAGATGTTGAGGTAGGACAGGAAATCGCCGTTCGGGTCGCGGAATGCGTGGTGCGCCTTGCGGGCGTCGGTCTCCTTGCCGGGCGGCAGCACGAACGGACTCTGCGTCGACAGGAAGGCCGCGGCGATGATCGTTTCCTCGGTGACCGAGGGATAGTTGATGATGGCCTCGACGATGACCCGCGACTGGCGCGGGGGCAGGGGGAACTCGCACATCATTTTGCCGACCTTCGAGAGCGTACGGTCGGGATCGAGCGCATCGAGGAGGTTCAGCGTCTCGATGGCCGCGATGAGGCCTTCTCGGTTCGGCGGGGAGATGAAGTCGAATTCCTCGAAGGCGGTCACGCCGAGCTCGGCCATCCGCAGAACGACTTCGGAAAGGTCGGTGCGGTAGATCTCCTCGGTGGTGAACAGTGCGCGGTTCTCGAAATCCTTGCGGCCGTAGAGCCGGTAGCAGGTGCCCTCGCGCGTGCGTCCCGCGCGGCCCTTGCGCTGGTTGCAGGACGCCTTGGAGATAGGGCCTTCGATGAGGCTCGAGGTGAAGGTCCGCGGGTTGTAGTGGTTGAGCTTGGAAAGCCCCGAGTCGATGACCGTCGCGATGCCGTCGATGGTGACCGACGTCTCGGCGATGTTGGTCGAGACCACGACCTTCGTCTTTCCCTTCGGAGCGGGGTCGAAGACGCGTTCCTGCTCTTCTTTCCCGAGTCTGCCGTAGAGCGGTACGCATTGCACGTACTTGCCCGCGGGGCCGGCGTACAGCATCTCCATGCAGTCCTTGATCGCCTTCTCGCCCGGAAGGAAGACGAGCACGTCGCCTTCGCGCTTCTCTCCGACGACGCGGCCGACGATCTGGTCGATCTTGAGGGCTACCGCCTCAGCGGCGCCCTGCGAACCCGCGGAAGGGTCGACGGCGGGCGGGTCGTAGATGACGGTGACCGGGTAGGTCTGCGCGTCGATCTTCACGACCGGACATTCGCCGAAGTATTCGGAGAATACCTGGGCGTTGATCGTCGCCGAAGAGACGACCACCTTGAACTCGGGGCGCGCCTCGAGCACGCGCTTGAGCAAGCCGAGCACGAAATCGATGTTGAGGCTGCGCTCGTGCGCCTCGTCGACCATGATGACGCCGTACTTGGAGAGGAACGGATCGAGCTTCATCTCCTGCAGGAGGATGCCGTCGGTCATGATCTTGATGGCGGTAGTCTGGTCGGTCTGGTCCTCGAAACGCATCTTGTAGCCGACGATGCCCGGGATGGCGCTTCCCATCTGCCGCGCGATGTATTCGCTCACGGAAACCGCCGCGATGCGGCGCGGCTGGGTCACGCCGATCATGCCGTTCTTCGAGAAGCCGGCCTCGTGCAGGATGATGGGCATTTGGGTCGTCTTGCCCGAACCGGTGGGACTTTCGACGACGACGACCTGATGGTCGGTGAGCGCTTGGAGGATGAGGTCCTTGTGTTTGTATACGGGAAGATCGTGAGCTTGCATGCCTTCTACTATAAACGCTAAGAGGGGCCGCAAGCAATGAGTCGTCCGCGTGCGCGGCCCGCGCGAAAAAAATTGACGAATTTGAATTTCGCGCGTAATATCCGGATAATGGACGAGTAGATCGTTCTTCCTCGCTTTTCCCTTCTATCGAGCCGGTTGCCTCCGGCTTCCTTTCATGCGCTCATTTTCCTTGACGAATCAAGACTTATGGTCAACTCTATTCGTATTCAGAGTGGGTAAAACAATGGAGGAAGCACGCATGGCAAAGGCCAAGTACGTCTACTTCTTCGGCGAAGGCAAGGCCGAAGGCGACGCGAAAATGAAGGATCTTCTCGGCGGCAAGGGCGCGAATCTCGCGGAAATGACCAATCTGGGCATTCCGGTTCCTCCCGGGTTCACGATCTCGACGGAAGTATGCGCCGCGTATTACGAAGGCGGGAACAAGTATCCCGACGGCCTGGAAAAAGAAGTATCGGATCAGCTCAAGAGGCTGGAAACTATTATGGGAAAGAAGCTCGGCGACGCCGACGACCCCCTTCTTGTATCGGTCAGATCCGGCGCCGCGGTCTCCATGCCCGGCATGATGGACACGATCCTCAATCTCGGCATGAACGATAAAGCCGTAATTGGACTCGCCAATAAAACGGGCAATCCGCGATTCGCCTGGGACGCGTACCGCCGCTTCATCCAGATGTACGGCGACGTCGTGATGGGCGTGGAGCATGACGAGTTCGAGCATGCGCTGTCCTCCGCGAAGAAGGCCAAGAAGGTCGAGCTCGATACGGCGCTGGACGCCAAGGACCTGGAGAAGCTGGTCGGCGAGTACAAGAAGATCGTTAAGAAAACGACCAAGAAGGAGTTCCCGCAGAATCCCATCGAACAGCTCTGGGGCGCGACCGATGCGGTCTTCGGGTCGTGGATGAACGAGCGGGCCATCAAATACCGTGATCTCAACGCGATCAAAGGCCTCAAGGGCACCGCGGTCAACGTGCAGTCCATGGTCTTCGGCAACTTCGGCGACGACTCCGGTACGGGCGTCTGCTTCAGCCGCGATCCTTCCACGGGCAAGAACGAATTCTACGGCGAGTACCTGATGAACGCCCAGGGCGAGGACGTCGTTGCTGGCATCCGCACTCCGGAGAAGATCGCGACGCTCGCGAAGAAGAACAAGAAGGTCTACGATCAGCTGGTTTCCATCAAGGACAATCTCGAACAGCATTTCCGCGACATGCAGGACATGGAGTTCACCGTTCAGCAGGGCGAGCTCTTCCTGCTGCAGACCCGCAACGGCAAGCGCGCCGGAGCGGCCGCCGTCAAGTGCGCGGTGGAAATGGTCGCCGAGGGCCTGATCGACAAGAACACGGCCATACTGCGCGTCAGCCCCGACCACCTCGACCAGCTCCTGCATCCCATGGTCGATCCGAAGGTCCTTAAGACCGCCAAGTCGCTGACCAAAGGCCTCAACGCGTCTCCCGGCGCCGCGTGCGGCCGCATAGTATTCACCGCCGCCGACGCGGAGGAATGGGCGTCCCTCGGCGAAAAGGTGCTCCTGGTGCGCAAGGACACGAGCCCCGAGGATATCGGCGGCATGGTCGTCGCGGAAGGCATCCTCACCTCTACCGGAGGCATGACCAGCCACGCGGCGGTCGTCGCGCGCGGCATGGGTACCCCCTGCGTCGCCGGAGCCAAGGGCGTGTCGGTCCAGGGCAAGAAGGTCGTCATAGGCGAGAAAACTTTCAAGGAAGGAGACTGGATCACCGTCGACGGCTCCACCGGCGATGTTTTCGAGGGCGAGCTGCCTGTCGTCGTTCCGAAGATATCCAAAGACCTCGAAACTTTTCTTTCCTGGTGCGACGCGAAGCGCGAAGCTTCGGTCCGCGGCACGGTGAAGGGCTTCAACATCCGCGCCAACGCGGATCAGCCCGAGGATGCGAAGAAAGCCTTCGCGTTCGGCGCTCAGGGCATCGGCCTTTGCCGGACCGAGCACATGTTCTTCGACAAGGACAAGCTCGTGCACTTCCGGTCCATGATCCTGGCCGACGACGAAAAGACCCGACGCGAGGCACTCAAGAAAATCCTGCCGCTGCAGAAGAAGGACTTTTTCGGCATCTTCAAGGCGATGGATGGGCGCCCGGTCACCATCCGGCTCCTCGATCCTCCGCTCCACGAGTTCGTGCCCCACACCAAGGAGGAGACTTCGGAGCTGGCCGCGCATCTGGGAGTGAAAGCCAAGGATCTGCAGCCCAAGATCGACAAGCTCCACGAGGCGAACCCCATGCTCGGCCACCGCGGCTGCCGCCTGGCGGTCACGTATCCCGAGATCTACGACATGCAGGTGGAGGCCATCGCCATGGCGGCCGCCGAGTGCGTGAAGAAGGGTATTCCCGTGAAGCCCGAGATCATGATCCCGATCGTCTGCGACGAGATGGAGCTGGCTCTGCTGCGCCCGAGCGCGGAGGCCATCATCAAGACGGTGCTCGACAAGGCGAAGGTGACGCTGGATATTTCGATCGGCACGATGATCGAGGTGCCCCGCGCCGCGCTTCTGGCGAACAAGATCGCCGAATACGCGGACTTCTTCAGCTTCGGCACGAACGATCTGACGCAGATGACCTTCGCGTTCAGCCGCGACGACGCCGCCTCCTTCCTGCCGACGTACATGCAGAAGGAACTCCTTGACGTCGATCCCTTTAAGTCCGTGGACGAGGAGGGCGTCGGCATCCTGATGGACTGGGCGACGACCAAGGGCCGCGCCGTGAAGCGCGACCTCAAGGTTGGCATCTGCGGCGAGCAGGGCGGCGATCCGGCGACGATCGACTTCTGCTACCGCACAGGCCTCACCTACGTCTCCTGCTCTCCCTACCGCGTGCCGATAGCGCGCCTGGCGGGCGCTCAGGCGGTCATCAGGAACGGCAACAAGTAGAATCGTTCTAAGCGTTTACGAGGAGCGGGGCCGAAGGGCTCCGCTCTTTCTTTTGGCGTCGCGCTATTCGGCCGAGCCGTTTATGGAGATGCGGAGTTCATTCCGGCTAGAGCTGGACCGAAATCGTCGCTCCGACGTCGAGGCTTTCATACGAAACGCCTGCCGAGTCAGACTCAGAGGCTGTCGCTGAAGAAGTTCCGATAACGCTGATTACCGTATCTCCGCGCAAGCCGCTGATATATCGGTATGATGCATGGATCGTGAGATCGCAGGCATCGCCGAAACGGTAGACGATCTCGAAACGCG
>QKCO01000029.1 GCA_003245635.1 Treponema sp. | reverse complement strand
AACTGCCGTCGGCGTAGGCCGTTTCGAAACCGTCTTCCAGAGCCTGCGCCAGCTTCTCATTATTAGGACTGGTGAAGAAGAAGCCCGCGAAAGGATATACCAGCAGGATGCGTTTCTCGACGGTTAAATTCGGGCAATCCTGTCGGCGCATCTCCAGTTCCCGGAACGCTTCGGTGATTCCGCGCGCGAAATAGTCAGACCGGCCAGCGTCGATCTTTTCGAATATGAGATCGTACCGCGTCTCTTCCTGCTTCAATCCTGCCGCTTCGAGAATACGGAGGTCGGTCCACCCGATCCCCTGTTCTCCCGTGAAGCTTTTAAGCTCCTCGAGCTTCCGCACACGGTCGAATTTCGGCTGCTCGTCCTTGCGGATTATAAAGATGCGATACCCCAGCAGTCCCCGCCAGATGGGGAACCTGATCGGTCTGAGTTCTCGTTCCAGTTCGGCCGACGTGCCGTACCAGCCGACGTCCAGCTCTCCCGCTTTGATCAGGGCGATCTCGCGCGCCTGCGTCGTGACGCCGAAGTCCGACAGCACGAGATCGTACGGCCGGCCGCTTTTATCGAGCACGAATTTGAGGAGCGCGATGGGGTATTCCTGCCTCTGATCGTACTTGGACTTGACCGGGACTTTCACCTCGAACGCGCCTGCGGGGGGGAGCGCGAAAGCCAGTGCAAAAGCGATAGGCACGATTCGGAACGGATGCCGCATACGTTTCCTCAGTCCGCTTCGTAGAGTTTCTTGTAACGCTCGAAGCGTTCGGCGTAGCGCCGGGCGTCGCCGGCGTCCGGTTCGATGGTCCTGCCGCGGCCGACCGGCCGGCGGTCCAGTTCATAGTCTTTCTCCAGCGCCCGGCGGGCCACGCCGACCGCGCCCAGGAGCGATACGTGCTCCACGTTGGAAACTTCGAGCTCTTTCCCGAAAATGTCGGCGGCCATGCGCAGCCACTGCTCCGAGCGGACGATGCCGCCGGAGACCAGGATGCGGTCGGGAGCCGGCATGAGGTCGGTCAGGATTTCGTAGCAATGGTAGAGGTTGAAGAGCACACCCTCGAGGACAGCGTAGTAGAGCTCCGCGAGCCCGGCCGAGCCGGCGACTTCCGCGAACGCGGCGCGGCGGTCGTCGCGCCAGCCGGGACAGCGTTCTCCGTAGGGGAAGGGCAGGAAGAGCGGCGCCTTGGCGCCGTCCACGGTTTCGGCCGCGCGGTCGAGCGCCTTGAAGTCGAGTTTGCCCGAAAGGCTCATGCGGTCCGCGAACCAGGTCAGGCAATTGCCGGCGCCGGCGGTGCTGCCGCCGACCATGCGCCGCCCCTCGGTCAGGTAGTAGCACCATGTCGCGGGCTCCTCCGGCAATACGACCGCGGGGCTCGCGAGCCGGAGCGCGCCGCTGGTGCCCACCGAGAAGGTCATGACGCCGTCGCCGAGCGCGCCGTCGCCGATCTGGTTGAGCGCGCCGTCGGCTCCGCCGAGGACCACCGGGATGCCGGGCGCGAGTTTCCAGGCTTCGGCGGCTTTGCGCCCGAGGGCGGCGGCGTAGGTCGCCTCCTTGAGCGGCGCGAAGCTTTCCGGCCGGATGCCGAGGAAGCGGGCGCCCTCTTCGTCCCAGGCGAGCTTCCCGATGTCGAGGAAGCCGGAGCCGGAAGCGGTGCAGAGGGAGGCGGCGATTTCGCCGGTGAGGCGCTCGAACAGGAATTCCTGCTGGGAGGAAAGGTAGGCGGTCTTCTCGATCAGATCCGGCCGGGTGTCCCGGAAATGCGCGTACTGCCAATAGGGGTAGGTCGCGTTCACCATGCAGCCGGTGCGCTGGTAGTAGCTCCGGCAGAGCTCGGCGTCCGCGCGGTACTTGGCGACCGTGGGGCTGGCGGCCGAGTTGGCCCAGGTGTAGATGCGGTCGAGAGGCTTTCGCTTTTCGTCTAGGAATAGGATCGAGTGCCAGGTCGTGCAGATGCCGACGGCGGCGATCTCTTCCGAGCTCTGTCCCCTTACGGACAGGACGCAGCGGGTGAGGGCCGCCCAGGCGCCTTCGGCGTCCTGGCTGGCCATGTCGGAAACCTCAGGCGGAAAGGATTCGGATTTGACCGCCAGGACGCCCCGTTCGGCCGAATAGATCATCGCCTTCGCGGACGCGGTGCTGAGCTCGATCGCCAGGTAGTTCATGTACGCCTACGGCTCCAGGCTCGCGATGAGGTTCTTGGCCGACATGAGCCCCATGTTGTCGACTGCCTCGATTGTGGAGGCTGCGCAGTGGGAGCCGATCACGATGTTGTCCAGCTTCAGAAAGTCAGCGTTTTTCGGCGGCTCCGCTTCGAACACGTCGATGCCCGCTCCCCAGATGCGGTTCGACTTGAGCGCGTCCAGAAGCGCGTCCTCGTCGATGATGCCGCCCCGGGCGGTGTTGACGATGACGGCCGTCTTCTTCATGAGGCCGAACTGGGGGCCCGAGATCAGCTTGGCGGTTTCCGGGAGGAGCGGCACGTGGATGCTGATGAAGTCGGCTTCCTTGAGCAGCGTTTCCAGATCGACGTAGGTGATGCCGTTGGCGGCGGCGTACGCCTCGTCCTTGAACGAATCGTAGGCCAGCACGCGCAGATCGAAGCCCTTCAGCTTCTTGGCGACCAGCTTGCCGATCGCGCCGAGTCCGACCAGGCCGAGCGTCTTGCCGGTCATCTGCATCGAGTTGACCTTGACCCAGTTGAGCTTGCGGCATTCGGCGTCGGTGTACGCGGCGCGCCGCGCGACGGCGAGCATCAGCGTGATGGCGAACTCGGAGACCGCGTCGGAATTGGCGCCGACCGTGCGGGTCACCTTGATGCCGCGCTTCTCCGCGTATGCCATGTCGATGTTGTCGACGCCGACGCCGTAGCGGGAAATCGCCTTCAGCTTGGGCGCCGCCGCGAGCACTTCCGCGTCGTAGGGGTCGACGCCCGCGATGACGCCGTCGGCGTCTTTAAGATTCTCTATCATCTCTGCTTTCGTGAGGATGCGGCCGTAGGGATTCATCGTCAGCTCGTAGCCGCGTTCCTCGAGCAGCCTGATCGGTTCGGGATCGTTCTTGCCGAAGGACCGGGCGGTCACCAGAATCTTTTTCGCCATGGCGCTTTCTCCTTCGCGGACTTCAGTCCGCCGCGTGTTCCTGCCGGTTCGCCTGGAAGGCCCGGTAGAGTTTCGTTTTCGCGTTCTCTATGTGCGTCTTGATGCGCTTCTTCGTCTCTTCGGCGTCTCCCGCACGCAGGGCGTCGACGATCGCCCGGTGCTCGTCGACGCCGGCGAGCATTTCAGAAGCCTGCTGCTTGCCGAAGACGTAGTACATGTAGCCGTGGGTGCCGAGCCCCTCGTAAAGGGCTGTCGTCTTGCGATTGCCCGCGGAGGAGACGAACAGGCGATGGAAATCGGCGTCGATGCGGTAGTTGCGGTAGTATTCGTCGATGTCGGCAATCTTTTTGGCGACCGCCTCATGCTCGCGGATGAGCTCTTCGAACGCATCGAAAACCGCGGGCTGGTCGCGCAGCCGGGCGATGGCCTTGGGAACGCTGTACTCCTCGATCATATAGCGGATGTCCAGGGTCTCGACTATCTCTTCCCATTCGACCAGCCGGACCTTCATGCCTCGTCGCGGGATGCTTTCGACCAACCCGTCGGAGACTAAGCGATTGAGCGCCTGCTTGATCGGCGTGCCGCTCACACCGTAGCGCTCGCTCAGCTCGCGGACGATGATCTTCTTGCCCGGCGCGAGCACGTAGCGCGCGATATCGCTCTTGAGCGCTTTGTAGGCGACCTCGACGAGCGTGCTGCTCTGGTAGTGCGCGACGTCGGTCATTCGAAGGAGAACAGCGCCTTGATGACGTCCGCGCCCTTCGGGATGCCGTCGATGACCGCCGGACCGTCCGCGTAGGGGTACACCGTCGCGATCTTCTTGAAGAGTGCGGGATCCTCGGCGACCATGCCGCAGGCGATCTTGAAGTCCGCGTCGGTGTACACGCGCGTGCCGGTGAACTGCTGTTCCTTGAAGTTGACGGCCAGGAGATCTATGGGGTAGGGCGCGTGGAAGCTCGCGACTACCATGACCTGTCCCCGCACGCGCGTCGTCGCGCTCGCCGCCATGATGGTCTGCCCGGCTCCGGCGCAGTCGAAGGTCACGTCAGCCATGCGGCCGTCGGTGGCTTCGGCGAGCACCGCCGCGAAATCGGTATCCTTGGCGTTCACCGGCCACAGCCCGAGGGACGAGGCGGCATCGAGCCGATACGGATTCATATCGGAGACGTAGACTTCGCGCGCCCCGGCTTTCTTCGCCATGAGGCCGACCAGGCAGCCGATGGGGCCGGCGCCGAAGACCGCGACGACATCGCCCGCCTTCAGCTCGGATCGGCGAACGGCATGCACGGCGACGGCTACCGGCTCGATGAGGGCGGCGGCGGCCAGATCGATATCGTCGGGGAGCGCGAACACGTTCTCCGCGCGGACCGCCGAATACTCGGCGAAGCCGCCGTCGCAGTCGATGCCGTAGAGCTTGAGCGATTTGCAGACGTGGGGGACGCCCTCCCGGCAGGGGTAGCAGACGCCGCAGGCGTAGGTGGGCCGGACGGTGGCTTTCATGCCCGGCTTGAAGGCGTCGCCGACGGACGGATGTATTTCCACGATGGTGCCTGAGTATTCGTGCCCGGCGATGAGCGGGGCCTTCGCGCGCGGATGGGTGCCTGAATAGATGAAGAGGTCGCTGCCGCAGACGCCCGAGTACGCGACCTTGATGAGGACTTCTCCTTCGGAGAGCACCGGCTTCGGCACATCCTTCACCGTGAAGGTCTTCGCCTTTTCGTACACGATCGCTTTCATCAAAGCCCCCTATAGTGGTACGAAGCTTGTGTAAACGCCTCGATCAGCACTGGATGTAGGCGGTCTTGAAAAAGATAGCCGCTACCCACCGCGTCGATTTCCCTATTACACAAGCTTCGGAGAACTATCTTAGTAATCTTTGAACTTTAAATCCAAAATACAATCAAAAAAAGCGTACCACCGAAACCGGAGGTACGCAAGCTAAAACGATTCGATTGCGGGATTCAGCGCCGGTTAGGCCTTCATCAGGTGGACGGCGAAGCCGCCGATCTCTTTGTCCAGGTAGATGACCTTGAGCTTGCCCTTGTCGCGGATGGCGGTCTCCTCGACGCCCTGGAAGCCGAAACGTCCCAGGTACGCCAGCGCGCGGTCCACGTTGTAGGTCTTGATCCCGAGGTGGCCGCTCGTGCCGCGGAAGGGGAACTTCATCACTTCGAAGTCGGGGCCGGCGAAGATCGACTTGGTGCCTTCCTTCATCTCGAAGCCCATCTTGCCGAAGAGATCGACGGTCGAACGGCACTCGGCTTCATCCTTCTGGTTGATCCCCATATGCCCGAAGCTGAAGCCGTGCACGGCGGCCACTGCCTTGGCGCAGAGCTCGCTGATTTCGTCCCACTTGTCGGCGGCGACGAGATCCGCCTTCACCATCCAGCTGCCGCCGATCGCCAGGATCGAGTCGCGCTTGGCGTATTCTCCGACGTTGGACGCGTCGATGCCGCCGGTCGGGACGAACTTGATCGAGCCGAAGGGGCCGATCAGCGCGTCGATCACCGCGACGCCGCCGGAGGCTTCTGCGGGGAAGAACTTGAATACTTCGAGGCCCTTCTCGAGGCCTGCCTCGATGAGGGAGGGATTGTTGCATCCGGGAAGGATGGGGACGCCGCGTTCGATGCAGTAGTCCACCACGGAGGGGTTGAAGCCGGGAGCTACGACGAATTTGGCGCCGGCTGCGATGGCTTTCTTAGCGAGCTCGACGTTGATGACGGTTCCCGCGCCGACCAGGAGCTCGGGGCATTCGGCCGCCATCGCGCGGATGGAATCCTCGGCTGCGGCGGTGCGGAAGGTGACCTCGGCGACCGGGATGCCGCCCTTGGCGAGGGCCTTGCCGAGCGGAACGGCCTTCTTCGCGTCCTCGATCTTTATGACCGGCACCAGGCCGATATTCCCGATTGTCTTCATTATTTCGTGCATTGCGCTTTTCCTCCTCGGATGCTTCCAGTGTAGCATACGGTTTTTGAAAAATGAACTGCCATTTCAAAAATGATTGACGATTTTGCTCCGCCTCGTATACTGTAAGGACCCGCTTCTTACTATTCCATTCGAGAGGTAACGCAATGCACAAGATAGTCACTTTCGGAGAAATCATGCTGCGCCTGAAGTCGCCCGCGAACGAGCGCTTCTTCCAGTCGCCCGCGCTCGAAGCCACCTTCGGCGGCGGCGAGGCGAACGTCGCCGTGTCGCTGTCGCTGTTCGGCGAGAAGGGCATGTTCGTGACGGCGCTTCCGGACAATCCGCTCGGCGAGAACGCGGTGCGCGAGCTGCGCCGCTACGGCGTGGACGTGTCAGGCATCAAGCGGACCAAGGGCCGTCTGGGCATCTATTTCCTCGAGACCGGCGCGAACCAGCGGCCGTCGAACGTCGTGTACGACCGCGACGATTCCTGCATCTGCAAGGCCAAGCCCGGCGACTTCGACTGGACCAAGATCCTCGAGGGCGCCGACTGGTTCCATATCACCGGCATCACCCCCGCGCTCTCGCGCTCCGCGGCCGACGCGGCGCTCGAGGCGATGAAGGCGGCCAAGGCCTCTGGCGTGAAGGTGTCCATCGACCTAAACTACCGCAAGAAGCTCTGGAACTACGGCGCGAAGGCTCCCGAGGTGATGCGCGGACTGGCCGCGCTCGCGGACGTGATCGTCGCGAACGAGGAAGACGTGCAGATGTGCCTGGGGATTGAAGCCTCCGGCGTCGACGTCTCCAAGGGCGAGCTCGGCACCGACAACTACAAGCGCCTGGCCGAAGCGGTGAAGAAGGACTTCCCGAACGTGAAGGTCATCGCCATCACCCTGCGCGAAAGCCGCTCGGCGGACAGCAACGGCTGGTCCGCGGTCCTGCACGGCGAAAGCGGCTTCAGGGCGTCCCGCTCCTACGACATCGACGACATCGTGGACCGCGTCGGCGGCGGCGACAGC